>JAFVEE010000026.1 GCA_017478085.1 Prevotella sp.
CCGCAGAGCATTCATAAGACGCAGGAGAACTACGACTTCGTGGCACTCTATGACGAATGGCGAAACGGACATCTTCGCTTGCGCTGCCAGAGCATCATGAGTTGTCTCGTAGTGCATAGCAATGGTGACGTTCCGCTCTGCCAGAATCTTGATGTGGTGCTGGGGAATATCCACGAACAATCGCTCGACGAGATTTTCAACGGCGCATCGGCCTGTCATACGCAATGCCAGTATTCCAAGGACTGCAACAGCTGCTGGATTAACTTCCACCGAAAGTACGACATCATCCTTGTGCGCAACTTCGAGCGGTTGCTGCCCAAGTGGCTCCTTGAGAAGTTCTACGGCCCATATCAATGGACGTCAGACCCGAAAAAGACCTATAAAGAAACAACGGATTAAACGGATTTCACGAATTATATGATACAGGCACTCATCAACCGATACAAACGGATGCGCACGGAGCAGTTCCTGCGCCAAACGTACCATTATCAATATGCCTTCGTGGGCATGGGCCAGCACTCGCTGACCAATCTCTATCCCGTTCTTCATTACCTCGGTGTGCCGCTGAAATACATCTGTGTCACATCGGAACGAAAGGCCTGGCTGATAGAGCAGAAGTTTCCTGGCGTGAAAGCCACGACCTCGCTTTGTGAGATTCTAAGCGATAGCGATGTCAAAGGTATTTTCGTCTCAGCCTCCCCGACAGCCCATTTCTCCATAGCCTCGCAAGTCCTACGTAGCGGGAAGTCGCTTTTTATTGAAAAGCCTCCCTGTCAGTCGTTAGAAGAACTCGACCAACTGACAGACCTACAGCTACTATATGGCTCACCCGTCGTAATGGTAGGACTACAGAAGCGCTACGCTCCAGCTGTTCAACTGCTAAAGCAACGTCTCGGCAAGGAGCACCTAATCAATTACGATTTGCATTACCTTACGAGTGCCTACCCGGAAGGTAATGCTCTGCTCGACCTCTACATCCATCCCCTCGACCTTGTTTGTCATCTATTCGGCAAGCCCGAAATCCTCGCCTGCCGTCAGGTCGCCAAGGGCTCTTACCTCCTTATGCTCCAGCATCCGCACATCGTCGGCACCCTCGAACTCTCCACTGCCTACACATGGACTGCAGCCGAAGAAACGCTGAAAGCCTGCACCAAGTCTGGCATCTACAATCTCTCGCAAATGGAAGAACTGACCCTTGCGCCAACCCCCACCACCGTTATGGGCATCCCCGTGGAGAAACTGCACACCCGGCACGATACAAAAGAAATCGTCTTTCGACAGAACAATTTCACCCCTACACTGGTGAACAATCAGGTCTACTCTCAAGGCTACTTCAATGAGATAGCGATTTTTGCTGATGCCGTGGAGGGACATCATCATACAATAGCGACGAGCCTAAAAACAATCAGGGAAACATACAAACTGATAGACGAGCTACAAAACAATACCAGCATAAAACGTTGGGGGTAGCCCCGCAGCAGGCGGTCTCCTATCGTGTGGCGGTGAAGATTACTTCACTTCAATGCGCAGGCCGAGCTGCACGCTTGCCGAGGTGGGGGTGTGCTTGAAGAAGTTGTCCACGTGACTGCCGTTGTCGAAGTAGTGCCTGATGCCAGGTTCGGCATAGAGACCCACGTGTGGAACGATAGTGTAGTGCACACCCATACTGGCCGATACCGACAGCTGACAGCGGTCGCGCTCCATAGGCTGGCGAATGCCCTCGGTGTGCTGGTTGGCCGCAACGTTCCAGTCGGCCTGCGCGTTGGCCGCAACATAGACACTCAGCCGATGATTGTCCCACAGGCGGTAGCTCAGGCCCAGGGGCAGGCCTACATAGTGCAGCGTCTGCTCCTTCTGCACAATGTTGGTACGCATCACAGTAGTGAACTCGCTGTTGACCCTCGTCCATACCGCGCCCGTGGTGAGCGACAGGCGCTGGCCAAGCGGATAGCTGACGGTGAGCCCAAGTGACAGCGGACGGTGGTGGTGTTGGCGCTCTTCATAGTCGGTCAGGTAGATGGGCTCCATGCTTCGGGCGGCAGCGGTGAACTTTGCGGCCATCTCGCTGCTCATCTGCACATTGTTTCTGTTCATTTGCTCGTTCGTCCCGTTTGCTGCATAGAGCTGTAAACTCCATGACCGGGCGTGAGACTTTGTAACAATGGGTGGCTGCTGGGACTGTTCAATTGCTTGATGACGACGTTCTTCTGCAGGCTGCTGAGGTTCTTCCGTAGGCTGCTGAAGATCTTCAGCTGACAGCTGAGGTTCTACGATTGGTGTTTGGGAAGGTTCTGTTATGGTCTCTTGGCGCTTTGCCACAGGTAGTCCTTTCTTTGCCTGTTGCCTTTTGGCATGACGCACTGCTGCTGGTAGATTCTCGTCGTATGGCTTCGCGGCCAGGTCTGTCGTTGCTTCTTTCATCTCTTCTACCACCGTCGATGGCTGCATCATTGCAATGGCCGACTCTTGAACGGCATGTCCATCGGGCCATAGCAGGTAACCGCCACCCACCGCCATCAGGGCAATGGCAGCGGCCACGCTCCAGCGGCGCAGGGCTACGAAGCGGGTGGGGTGGGGCGCTGCCGGGGGCAGAGCAGCCTCGATGTCTGCCCACAGATGGTCGGGGGCGGGTATCTCGTGGTTGGCCAGCTGTTCGCTCAGCCGTTGTGTCCAGTCCTGTTGGTTCATAGCCTTTGCTTCTTGATATATTCGTTGATCATGCGTGCCAGCATTTTTCTGGCTCTGAAAAATTGAGAGGCCGACGAGTTCTCCTTGATGCCTAACTGGCGGGCTATCTCGCTGTGCGGGCAGTGCTCGAAGACGTGGAGGTTGAACACCAGTCGGTAGCCCGCAGGCAGTTGGCCTATCATCTGGGTGAGCACGTCGGGTGGCACCTTTTCGACCTCCGGATCGTCGGGTTCTGGCTCATCGGGCGTGTCGGGCAGTTGGTCAGCCAGCACCAGCCTCTCGCGCTCCTTAACATAGTCTATGGCCCTGTTGGCCACGATACGCCCCACCCACGACTTGAGTGAGCCCTCGCCCCGATAGCTGAAGCGGGAAACTTGCGTCAGGATCTTCACGAAGCTGTCTTGCAACACGTCGCGCACCTCGTCGCTGCGCGGAACATACCTCAGCCCTACGGCCATGGCAAAGTCAGCGTAGCGTTCGTAGAGCCTGCGCAGGGCTTGGCGCTCTCCACGACTAATGGCTTGCAGCAATTGTTGCTCTGTTTCCACGAGACGTATATAGGTAACTATCAGCGGGTTCTGCGGGTGCTGGTAAACATGAGCTTCATCTCTGGGCCAAGTACCTTCGTGGTGGCCTTGCCCAAGCTGTCGAGCGTTTCGGCACGGGCTACGGTGAGCACCAGCGAGAGGGCTCCGCCCCTCATATTGACGCTGACCGTAGAACGATCGGGCACCACACAGAGCACAGTGGCAAAGCAGTTGCCGTCGGGACAGCTCACCACGAATGGATGGTAGCGATACGCGTAGCCTTCGACCGGGGCCACCTCGTAGTAGGCCGTGCTGGCCGATATGCCCACAGGGCTCAGTGGAATACGTTCGTAGAAGTTGGCACTGCTGTCGCGATGGTTCTGCACAATGGCAGCCATCTCGGCTACGTTGGCGGGGAGGGAGTTTAAGGGGGTCTCGGTCTCGATGCTATAGACGCTGAAGTTGGTCAGGGTGGGGTAGAGCCTGCCCAGTATGGCCTTGTAGGGGAAGTAGGCGCATACGAGTGTACGGCCGCTTATCCACACCCGCATGCCTGGATAGGCAGGCATCGCCGTGTCTTCGACCGACTGCCCGTCAACCATCCACACACCTTCGAACTCGCCTCCATACCAGCCATTGCTGCCGTCAGCGGCCCAGGTGTCATTTTCGCTTCCAGCAAGGGGCATGTTCTGCTTCAAATCTTCGTCGCCGTCCCCTTCTGTGGTGCAGGCAGTGAATGCCATCAGCCCCAAACAGGCATAAAGAAATAGTCGTTTCATATCGTAGTCTTAATTATCGTGATGTTTTTTATCTATATAACTGAAAAAAACGGAAATCTTGCACACGAAAGACGAAAAAAATTGGAAAATTCAGATTATTGTCTTATCTTTGCACCACGATAACCCTAAAACAACAATTGAAAAGCTATGCAAAGTGATCCTAAGCAGTGCCTATACTGCACCAACAACCAGACCCTGCACGACCTGATGATTGAGATTTGCCCCCTGCAGGTGTCGCGTGCCTTCCTCTTTAAGGAGCAGACCTACCGTGGTCGCTGTCTCGTGGCCTACAATGGTCATGTGAACGACCTGAACGAGTTAAGCGACGAGCAGCGTAACCTGTTCATGGCCGATGTGGCCCGTGTCACCCGTGCCATGCAGCGTGTCTTCAATCCCGAGAAAATCAACTATGGAGCTTACAGCGACAAACTATCGCATCTGCACTTCCATCTGGCTCCGAAATATGTCGACGGCCCCGACTATGGTGGCACGTTCCAGATGAACCCCGGCAAGGTCTACCTGACTGAGGCCGAGTATCAAGACATGATAGAGCAAATCAAGGCCAGAATCGAGGAGTGATATCCTCGAACTGGCCATTGTCGGTCTGTCGGTACAGGCGTTGGTTGGTGGTGGGCTTCTTCAGTGGGCCTAAGTGGCGTATGTAGGGCCCCAGCTTGATATAGTCGAAGTCGGTCTTCTGGATTCTGGCAGGCAGGTATTGGCGACCGCTGTACCAAGCCACCCGCAGCCACGGATATTCCTCATGTAGGTACTGAGCCAGCATGTCAACACCCACGGGGTCGGCATCGCCCCCCATAAAGGCTATACAGGTGATGTTGGTGCCGTGCTGGGCGATGAAATCGTCGAGTGCACCAGGGGTGAGGGGCAGGCCAATATCGTCCCACAGATACGGGCTGTGGCAACCCGGACAGTGACACGGGCAGTTCGAGATGTTGACTGCCAGTGTCACTTCGTCGGGTATCTCCTGGAAAACGATTCCTGTGTTGACGTATTTAAGCATGGGCGTAGTAGCGGCGTGCAGCCTCTTCCTGACGGGGCTGGGAGAAGTTGCTGACGCGCTTCAGATAGCCAATGATGCGGGTCATGTAGTCTACGTTCTTCGAGTGGCAGTGGGGGCACTCCTTCAGGTAGCGCTTGTCAATGTGGCCGCAGTCGTTGCACACGGTGTTGGGAATGTTGAACGTGAAGTAGTTGCAGCCCTCCTTGGCGGCCACCTTCAGCAGCTGCAGGTACTGCTCTTTCGACAGGTGTTCCTCCAGGTTCATATGCAGGGCCGATCCGCCAGTCAGATGCTCTATGTAAGGGGCACCGTGCAGTTTGAACTTGTCGATAATCGAGAGCGACTGATCCTCGACCACGTAGAAGTACGAGTTGTAGCAGTCGCGCGGCACGAAGTAGCCGTCCTCGCGATCCCATTTGGCGTGCTTCACACCCACGTTCTCGGCAGGAATCATCTCGCAGTTGAACATCACGTCCTTCGTGCGGTATTGCTTGTTGTATTTCTCCACCAGGCCGAGGATTCCCTGTACGAAGTGCAGGTAGTCATCGTTGGGCGTGATCTTCAGGCCCATAAACTCGGCGGCCTCCACCAGTCCGTTGATGCCGATGGTGAGGTACTGGCGGCCTATGTTGATGTAGCCGGCGTCGAAAAGGGGCAGCATACCGTGGGCCTGCAGCTCCTTCAGGTTCTCGTTGTAGGCCAGCTGCACCTTGTGGCACAGGTCGATGATGCCGCCCAGATACTCCAGATAGTCCATCTTGTTGTTCACGGCATACTGTATGCAGCGGTTCAGGTTGATGGTAAGCACGCTCTTCGAGCCTGTCGACACGCCGCCTGCACCCAGGGTGTAGGAGAAACCATTGTCGGTAATCTCGTTGCGCAGGCGGCAGCACGAGCTCAGCGAGTCGGCATTATCGCTCATATAGGTAAAGAACGAGTGGCCTTCGCTGTACATCTCGGCGGTAAACTCGCCCCACTCCTTGTCCTTGCACTCGCCATTCTCGTCGACCAGCAGGGCCATCGTCTCCACAGGGAAGGTGAGCAGCGTCTTCGTGCGCTCCTTGTTGAACCACTTCATAAAGCGCTTCTGCAGCCAGGAGAGGCCGTCCCAGTCGGGCTTGGAACCGTCGGGGAAGTAGAACTCGCCGAAGATCGACTCGAAATAGTAGCGGTCGTAGTAGGCCACGTTCCAGAACACGGCCTGGTAGTTGCGGGCGCCGGTGGGCTGGTTGAGCGTGTAGACAATCTGCTCGAAGTAGTCGGTGATGACCTTGTCGAGTGTACGGCGTTTCAGCGAGAGGTCTACCACTTCGTCAGCACGATTGTAGTAGTCCAGACCGAACTCCTTACCGATGAAGTAGTTCATGTACATCAGAAATTCTGGCGTAGCACAGGCACCGCTGAGCATCGATGAGACCATGAACACCATATTGACGAAGCCACCGCAATACGACTTCAGGTTGGTGGGGGCAGTAGAGTTGCCGCCTATCGATACGGTGCCGCCAATGAGCCAGGGGTACATCGTAATCGAGGCGCAGTAGTTGGCCAGCGAGGTCTCATCGTTCTTATATATAAAATGGTGTGTCAGCTTGTCGATGTACTCGTCGGCCAACTGCTTGCCGTACATTTTCTTAATGCGGTCTGTGAGCAGGCGGCGGTTCAGACGGATGAAGTTTGATTTGGGCAACTCGCCAATCAGGGTGGCAATGTTCTTGTGTTCCACATTGGCATTGGCATCGTACTTCGAACCTGTAGCCGCATTCACGCTTTCCATGTATTCCGAGAGGAAGGTCATCTTCTCCAGTGTTTCGCGGTCTTCGGTGTGCTGCTGGCGATAAAGAATGAACGACTTGGCTACGCGGTAGAAACCTTCGCGCATCAGGGCTTCTTCCACCTGGTTCTGAATGTCCTCCACCTTGATGTCGTCTTTGATGTCCAAGTGGCTCAGTATCTTTGAGATAGTGCTCAGCTCGGCAGGTTCGTCAACACTCTCAAAAGCCTTGATGATGGCATTCATAATCTTGTCGAGCGAGAAGCGGTCTTTCGAACCGTCGCGCTTGGTAATGGTGAAATTCTTGATTTCCATCTTGTCTGATTTTATCTTTTTAGTTATTGTCTTCTCTTGTCTTTGTTGCCGGTTTTGGAAAACTTTTTTCATTTTCTTTTTCCAAAAGTTTTCCATTTCCGTTAACTATTGGATTGCAAAGATATAACATTTTTGCCGTACTTACTAATGATGATACTATAAAAATCATTAAAAGTACGGCAAAAAATGAGATGCGGCAAATGCAGATTGCGGTATGGGGAATTTTCAGATTTGATTGCCAGTGTACAGCTGGTAATATTTTCCGTGTTGGGCAAGAAGTTCTTCGTGGCTGCCTTGCTCAATGATACGACCGTGGTCGAGCACGATGATGAGATCAGCATTGCGCACGGTGCTCAGGCGGTGGGCAATGACGAAGGTGGTGCGGCCAGCCATTAGCGAGTCCATGCCCCGCTGCACGATCTGCTCGGTGCGGGTATCGATGTTGCTGGTGGCCTCGTCGAGCACCAGCACGGGTGGGTTGGCCACGGCGGCACGGGCGATGGCCAGCAGCTGCCGCTCGCCGGCACTCAGGTTGCCACCGTCGCCCTTCAGCTGGGTCTGATAGCCATTGGCCAGACGGCGAATGAACTCGTGGGCCCCCACCAGCTGGGCAGCGGCCATACACTCCTCGTCGGTGGCATCGAGCCTGCCGTAGCGAATGTTGTCGAGCACGGTGCCGGTGAAAAGGTGCGTCTCTTGCAGCACCATACCCATACTCTTGCGCAGCGAGGACTTCGAGATCTGGCTCACAGGAATACCGTCGTAGAGTATCTCGCCGCTCTGAATCTCGTAGAAGCGGTTGATCAGGTTGATGATGGTGGTCTTGCCTGCACCGGTGCCACCTACGAAGGCTATCTTCTGGCCGGGCGAGGTGTTGATGTTTACATTGAAAAGCACTTGCTTCTCGGTGGTATAGCCGAAGTCTACGTGCGAGAAGTCAACGTCGCCCTGCGGGTTCTGCAGCTCCTGCTGCCCCTCGTCGGTCTCAGGCTGGGCATCCATCAGCGCAAACACACGCTCGGCTCCTACCGAGGCGTTGAGCACCGAGTTGATTTGCTGGCTGAGGTGCGAGATGGGCTGGGTGAAGCTCTTGTTCAGCTGCAGGAACGACACGATGGTGCCCAGGGTGAGCGAGAAGTGAAGTGTGAATAATGAATAGTGGCCCAGGGCGATGGCAGCCCCCACCACGGCTATGAGCACGTAGCCCAGATTGCTCAGGTTGCCATTCACGGGCATCACGATGTTGGCAATCTTGTTGGCATTGTAGGCCGACGAGCGCAACTGCTCGTTGATGTGCTGGAAGGTGCTGATGGCCTGCTGCTCGTGGCAGAACACCTTCACCACCTTCTGCCCCGTCATCATCTCCTCGATGAAGCCGTTCACCCGGGCCAGGCTCTCCTGGCGCTGCCGGAAGTAGCCACGCGACCAGTTGCCCAGGCGGGTGGTGACGTACATCATCAGGAAGGCCATCAGAACCGATACCAGCGTGAGTGGCACGCTGAGCACCAGCATCGAGGCGAAGGTGACGGCAATGGTGATGATGGTGTTGAAGACCTGGGCCATCGCCGTGCTGATCATCTGCCGCAGCGAGTCTACGTCGTTGGTATAGGTCGACATCACCTCGCCGTGCGAGTGGGTGTCGAAATAGCTCACAGGCAGGTGCTGCATACGTTCGAAGATAAGCTTGCGCAGACGGAGCATCGTGCCCTGGCTGACGTTGATCATCAGTCGGTTGTAGGTGTAGGAGCACACCACGCCGAGAAGCAGGATGAGCCCCAGCCTGAAGAGCGTCTGGGCCAGCGAGCGGTATTCGGGGTTGTCGGCCTGAGTGAGCGGCACGATGTAGTCATCGATGAGGGTGCGGGTGAAGAGCGTTGAGGCCAGCGAAGTGACCGAGGCCACGCTGATGCAGGCCAGCACCACGACGATGGACCACTTGTAGCTGGCCAGCACGTAGCGGGCCATACGCAGCAGGGTGCTGCGTTTGCTGGCATCGATCTTCTGGAAGCCTGCCTGCGGCTGGTGGCCGCCGCGTGCTCCGCCTTGGGGTGCAAAGGGTTGTCTCATTGAGTGCCTCCTTTCTTGTCGAAGTCGCCCGACAGCTCGTTCTGTATCGTGTAAATTTCCTGATAGAGGGCGTTGGTGCGCAGCAGGTTCTCGTGGGTGTCGAAGCCCGTCACCAGTCCGTTGTCCATCACCAGGATGCGGTCGCAGTCCTGCACGCTCAGTATGCGCTGGGCAATGATAATCTTGGTCATCTGGGGCAGCTGGGTGCGGAAGGCCTGGCGAATAAGGGCGTCGGTGGCCGTATCGCAGGCCGAGGTAGAATCGTCAAGCACCAGGATGCGGGGCTGCTTCAGCAGTGCCCGGGCTATGCAGAGGCGTTGCTTCTGGCCACCCGAAACATTGGTGCCTCCCTGCTCTATGCGGGTGTTGTAGCCCTGGGGCA
Organism: Prevotella sp.; assembly: GCA_017478085.1. Classification (GTDB taxonomy): domain Bacteria; phylum Bacteroidota; class Bacteroidia; order Bacteroidales; family Bacteroidaceae; genus Prevotella. Next base: position 9,551 of record JAFVEE010000026.1, read on the forward strand.
TCTGGCTGATGAACTCATCGGCCTGTGCCCACTGGCAGGCCTGTCGGCACTGCTCCTCGGTGGCATCGGGATTGCCCCACCGCAGGTTCTCCAGGATGGTGCCGCTGAAAAGGGTGTTCTGTTGCAGCACCACTGCCACGGCATTGCGCAGGGCTGTAAGGTCGTAGTCCTTCACGTTGCGGCCGCCCACCAGCACCTCGCCCTGAGTGACATCGTAGAGGCGGCTGATCAGGTTGACGAGCGTCGACTTGCCGCTGCCCGTGCCACCAATCACGCCAATGGTCTGTCCGCTCTCAGCACGGAACGACACGTTGTAGAGGGCCGAGCGCTTGTGGGCACCTGGGGTGGCAGCACCTCCTGCATTCTTATAGTCGAAGCGCACGCTCCGGAATTCCACACTGCCATCTTCCAGCGTGGTAAGTGCGCTGGCAGGCGAGGCAATGTCGGTCTGCTCCTCGATGACCTCGGCCACACGCCTGGCCGATGCGGCACTCTGGGTGAGCATCACGAAGACCATCGAGAGCATCATCAGCGACATCAGGATAGACATCACGTAGGTGAAGAGCGATGCCAGCTCGCCCGTGGTCAGCGTGCCGCCTACAATGAAGTGGGCACCCCACCACGACAGGGCGATGATGCAGCCATAGACCACCAGATTCATCACCGGGTGGTTCAGGGCCATCAGGCTCTCCGCGCGTACATATAAATTATATAGTGCCTCGGCAGCCCGTGCGAATTTCCGGTTCTCGTAGTCCTCACGAACGAAGGCTTTCACCACACGCATTCCAGCCACGTTCTCCTGCACGCTCTGGTTCAGGTCGTCATAGCGTTCGAACACCTGTTGGAACAGGCGGGCCACCCGTGAGATAATCTGATAGAGCGACAGGCTGAGCACAACCATAGCCACAATGAAGATGACTGACAGGCGGGCATCGATGACCAGACACATCACGATGCTGAGCAGCAGCCGGAAGGGAGCGCGCACCGTGACTCGCAGAATCTGCTGGTAGGCCTGCTCCAGGTTGCTCACGTCGGTGGTCATGCGTGTCACCAGTCCGCTGGTCGAGAACTTGTCGATGTCGGCAAACGAGAATGTCTGTATGTTGCGGTACATCGCCGACCGAAGGTTCGATGCGAAGCCCGTGGCGGCATAGGACGACACGCGCCCCGCCATAATGCCAAAGAACAGGGATAGAAAGGCCATGCCCAGCATAATGGCTCCAAAGTAGTACACGTTGTACAGGTTGCCCGCATTGATGCCTTTGTCGATGAGCGAGGCCGTGACGTAGGGTATAAGCACGTCCATCACCACCTCACAGGCCGTAAGCAGCGGTGTGGCCACCGAGGCCGCCTTGTATTGTCCAATCTGGTCGTAAAGCGTTTTTAGTGTCATTGGTCAGTTTAGTTTCTAATCATGGGCGTATGGGGTGTTTCAGTAGCGTCTCAACAGTTCCTCTGCCGTGAGATGCTGTTCGTTCATCAGCTGGCCAGCCCGGTCAACGTGTGCGTTCTTGAACGTCGGTTGCCCTGTAGCAAAATTCACGCAATACTGAATGCACCCCATATGTTGGTCGAGCTGCTGCCGTGATGCCTGCTCACCCCCTGGCTGCGGATAGACGCTAAGCAGATAGAACCCCAGGCAGTCAGGCACAATGAATGAGCGCGTCATCATGGAGCGTTGCCGCTCAGTGTAGCCATATTTCAAGTAGAGCGGATAGTCGGAGCCCAGATACTTATCGAGCGAGATGCCCAGCATGCCATCGCCCACCACTATACTCTGGTCTAACGACCCTATCTGTGCATAGACCTGCGGCATAGGCAGACTGGGTAGCCAACTGCGCAGCCTCTCGAAGGCCAGGGTAAGTTCCTCACCCACATCGTTCATATCGGCATATCGCTGGCTTGCATCGGCTATGAGCCGTTGCAAGGTAGTGTCCTGAAAATAATGGTGAAAACGGGCATTGATGTCGCTATCGTTTACATGGCCCACCTGCAGCAGGTCTTCGATAAGCGTGCGTGTCTGTCGGGGATAGTTGGTGTACATCTGTTGCAAGGCTGACACGTCGCCCGTGGTCAGGAAAAGTGTCTCTATTCGGTCGAACCTTTCGACCACGACACGCTCGGCTACCGTCTGCTCGGTGGGTCGCAACCGCCACTCACAGCCAAAGCAGGCGAGCATTACAACAAACAATATGAGATATATTTTTCGCACTAAAACACTTTACGTTTGTTAATTTCGCCTGCAAAATTACTAAAAAATCCTTTTAATACCAAATTTTAACCTAAAATAATTAAATAGAAAATCTCTTTTCATTACTTTTGTAGAAAAACAAGTAAGAATATGCGACTACACACTACCATTCTGGCACTATGCGCTGCAATTAGTGCAGGTGCGCAAACATCGTTTACCGTAACCGTGACCAACCCCTCCGATGCCCCGCGCACCGACCAGCCCGTTGTCATCCGTCTGGAGCAATATGGTGAAGTGCGTTCTGCCCTCGTCACTGCAAACAAGCAGGAAGTGCCCTGTCAGCTCGATGACCTGGAGCAAGACGGCATCTTCGACGAGCTGTGCTTTCTGGCCGACCTGAAGGCTCAAGAGACCAAGACCTTCAATATTGACCTGAAAAACGAGGGCGAGCCACGCCAGTACCCTGCCCGCGTCTATGCCGAGATGCTGATGCGCAACGACAAGGTGAAGGAGAAGAACCGCCACAACAACTACATCGAGAGCATCACCGCCCGGGGCGATTGTGCCAACAGCTACAACCTGCAGCACCACCACGGCGTGGACTTCGAGAGCGAGCTGAACGGCATCCGCATCTACTTCGACAAGCGGCAGACGCTCGACCTCTATGGCAAGTTCAAGAAACGCTTAGAACTGCAAGAGACCCAGTTCTATACCTCGGCCGAGCAGAAGAAGGAAGGCTATGGCGACGATGTGCTCTGGGTGGGCAATACCTTCGGCCTGGGAGCCTTCCGGGGCTGGGACGGCCAGGAGCCCACGATGATTGACCCCGTAGTGTCGCGTACCCAGCGTATCATCAGCTACGGTCCGCTGCGCACCATTGTCGAGGTGGTAGACAAAGGCTGGAAGGCCGACCCCAAGAAAGCCCCCATCACAATGACCCTGCGCTACACCCAGTATGCTGGTCATCGCGACACCGATGTCGACGTGTTCTTCGACCGTAACGTGTCAGACTATCGCTTCTCTACGGGCATTATCAATGTGAAGGGCTCCGAGGAGATGAGCGACAAGCGGGGCCTGCGTGCCTGCTGGGGCACCGACTATCCCTCGACCGACACCGTGAAGTGGAACCGCGAGACGGTGGGCCTGGCCATTCTGCTACGCCAGCGCAACATCGTGAGCGAGGAACCGGCCAACAAAGACAACTATGCCTTCGTGGTGAAGGCCTCGACCGACCAGATTACCTACAAGCTGAACTACTGCTCGGCCAACGAGGAGTTCGGTTTCCACTCGGCCCAGGAGTGGTTCGACTATCTGAAGGCATGGAAGAAAGAAGTTGAACTGCCCGTCATTATCAAGGAAAAATAACAAATAACCGACTATGAAAAGAATCATCCTGGCTTGCGCCACCCTGCTGTTGCTATCGGCACAGCTGATGGCTGGCGAGAAGCTGAACCTAAAAGACATTACCAGCGGTGCCTTCCGTGGCGAGGGCATAGCCGCCATAGAGCCGCTGGCTGACGGCGAGTCGTATGCCCAGATAGCATCGGGCGGCAAGCAAATCGTGAAGTACTCCTTCCGCACGGGCAAGCAGACGGCCGTGCTCTTCGATGTGGCCACGGCCCGCGGGGCCAGCATCAGCAGGGTCGACGGCTACGTGATGAGCCCCGACGGCAAGCGTATGCTCATCCAGACGCAGACCCAGCCCATCTATCGCCACTCGTTCACCGCCACCTATTATATATATAATATAGCCAACAATAAACTGGAGCCCCTCAGTGAGGGCGGCCCCCAGCAGACACCACTGTGGAGTCCCGATGGAAATCAGGTGGCTTTCGTGCGCGACAACAACATTTTCCTTGTGAAGCTGCTCTACAACAATGCTGAGAGCCAGGTGACCAAGGACGGAAAACGCAATGAGATTATCAACGGCCTGCCCGACTGGGTCAACGAAGAGGAGTTCTCCTTCAATTCGTCGATGGTCTTCACTGCCGACTCGAAGCAGATTGTCTGGGTGCGCTACGACGAGTCGCAGGTCAAGGAGTACCCCCTGCAGTTCTTCAAGGGTTCGAACCCCACCCGCGAGGAGTATGCCGCCTACCCAGGCATCTACACTTACAAATACCCCAAGGCTGGTGAAGACAATGCCCGCCTGAGCGTGCTCAGCTACGACATCAAGAGTCACCAGACGCGCACCATCGACCTGCCCTTGGAGGCCGATGGCTACATTCCCCGCATCAAGGCCACCAGCGACCCTGCCCGTGTGGCTATCTACACGATGAACCGCCACCAGGACTGCCTGCGCATCTATATGGCCAACCCGCTTTCTACTGTATGCCAGCTGGTCGTTGAGGACAAGGTAGACAAGTACATCAACGAGAACGTGCTGGCCGACACCCGCATCACCGACCAGCATCTGGTGCTCACCAGCGAGCGCAGTGGCTTCAATACCATCTACCTCTACAGCTTGAACGGACAGCTGCAGCGCACTATTGCACAGGGGGTGGTAACTGCTGTCTATGGCTACGATGAGCCTACGGGCGACCTCTATTTCGCCGCGCTGCCCAATGGTGCCCTGAACCAGCAGGTGTTCGTGTCGCACAGGAATGGCAAGACCGACTGTCTGACTCCCCGTCAGGGCTGGTCGTCGGCCATCTTCTCCAGCGACTTCAAGAATTTTATCTGCACCTGGAGCGACCTCAGCCATCCCACCACCATCACCCTTTGCAATAACCAGGGCAAGACGCTGCAGACGCTGGTCGACAACAAAGCCCTGCAGCAGAAACTTTCGGCCTACGACCTGGGACAGAAGGAGCTGTTCAGCTTCACTACCAGCGAGGGCGTCAGTTTGAACGGCTGGATGGTAAAGCCCGCCGACTTCAACCCCAGCCAGAAGTACCCCGTGGTGATGTACCAGTATGGCGGCCCTGGCAACCAGCAGGTGAAGAATGCGTGGGGCATCGGTATGAATGGGCAGGGAGCCATTCTCGAGCAGTACCTGGCTCAGCAGGGCTACGTCGTGGTGTGTGTCGACAACCGTGGCACGGGTGGCCGTGGGGCCGAGTTCGAGAAGTGCACCTACCTGCGATTGGGCGAACTGGAGGCCCGCGACCAGGTGGAGGCTGCCCTATGGCTGGGCCGGCAGTCCTACGTCGACAAGCAGCACATAGGCATCTGGGGCTGGTCGTATGGCGGCTGGAACACACTGATGTCTATGTCAGAGGGACGTCCCGTGTTCGCCTGTGGCGTGGCCATCGCCTCGCCCACGTGCTGGCGCTATTACGACACCATCTACACCGAGCGCTTTATGCGTACCCCGAAAGAGAACAAGCAGGGCTACGACGAGGTGACGCCCATTCAGCGTGCCCCGCAGCTGCACGGCGCGCTGCTGCTCTGCCATGGCCTTTGCGATGACAATGTGCACTACCAGAACACGGCAGAATATGTAGAGGCATTGGTGCAGGCCGACAAGGACTTCTGCCAGTTGGCCTATACCAACCGCAACCACAGCATCTTCGGCGGCAACACTCGCAACCACCTGTTCCGCCAGTGCTTCAACTTCTTCAACGAAAACCTGAAATAACCCTATCTTATGAAACGAATTACACTACTACTCACCGCCCTGCTCGCACTCAGCCTTACGGCTCAGGCCCGAGCCCGAAAGAAGCGTCCCGATCCCAAACCGCTATCTACTATCGAGATTATCACCAAGGTTAATGACTACTGGCAGCAGCACCACTCACCCCTGGTGCGCTCGTTCTGGGACGAGGCTGCCTACCACACAGGCAATATGGAAGCCTACCGCCTGCTGGAGGTGGCCCGCTGGCGCGACTATAGCGAGACCTGGGCCCGCCACAACAAGTGGATGGGTGCCCAGGAGAAAGACCCCTCGAAGTGGAAGTACAAGACCTATGGCGAGGGGCACGACTTCGTTCTCTTCGGCGACTGGCAGATATGTTTCCAGACCTATCTGGACCTCTACGAACTGAACCCCGACCGTTTCAAGATAGCACGTGCCATCGAGGTGATGGACACCGAGGTGCGCTCGTCTGAGAATGACTTCTGGTGGTGGGCCGATGCCCTCTATATGGTCATGCCTGTGATGACCAAGCTCTATAAGGCCACAGGCGAAGTGAAGTACCTGGACAAGCTCTATGAAAACTTCCGATGGTCTGACGAGCTGATGTACGACAAGGATGAGCAGCTCTACTACCGCGATGCTAAATATATATTCCCCAAGGTGAAGACGGCCTGCAATGGCGGTAAGAGCTTCTGGGCCCGTGGCGATGGCTGGGTGCTGGCCGGACTGGCCAAGGTGCTCAGCGATATGCCTGCCGACTACCGGCATCGCCCGTTCTTCGTGCAGCGTTTCCGCGAGCTTGCCCAGGGCGTGGCCCGCGTGCAGCGTCCCGGGGGCTACTGGAGCCGTTCCATGCTCTGTGAGGACGATGCCCCCGGCCCAGAGACTTCGGGCACAGCCTTTTTCACCTACGGTATGCTGTGGGGCGTGAACCACGGTCTGCTCGACCGTGCCACCTACGAGCCCGTCATCCAGCGGGCGTGGACTTATCTCGTTGAGACAGCCTTGCAACCAGATGGCAGTGTGGGCTACGTGCAGCCCATCGGCGAGAAGCCCGACCCCACCAAGACCGTCGATGCCCGCTCGCAGGCCAACTTCGGCGTGGGTGCCTTCCTGCTCGCTGCCTGCGAGAAGGTGCGCTTCGACGATGGCTCCGTTAGTGGCAGTACTGCCGCCACATATTTGACCATAAAGAACCCCAGTGGCGAGTTTCGCCAGCAGGTGGTCGAGGCCGATGCCGCCACGCTCTTCCAGCAGCTGGGCCTGCAGGGTGGCCGCCAGTTCATCGTCTTCGACGAGGGCGGGCTCGAGGTGCCCTACCAGCTCAGCCACGATGGCCGCGTGCTTATCGATGCCAGTGTGCGTCCTCACGGCACGCTCACCTTCACCGTTCGCAAGGGAACGCCTAAGAACTACGCCACCGTATGCTATGGCCGCATCTATCCCGAACGCAAGGACGACTATGCCTGGGAGAACGACCGCACGGCCTACCGCGTCTACGGCCCCGCCCTGCAGAAGACGGGCGAACGCTCCTTTGGCACCGACGTATGGTCGAAGAACACCCCTGAGCTGGTGGTGGAGCAGCGTTACTGGATAGAGGATGTGGTGATGATGCCTGCCGTCGAGAAGCTGCGCCGCGAGAACCGCCAGCGGGGCGACTCGCTCTACCGCCTGAACTCCTACCACAACGACCACGGCCGGGGTATGGATCTCTATAAAGTGGGGGCCACCCTGGGCTGCGGCACGCCCGCCCTGATGGCCAATGGGCAGCTACAATACCCTTATTGCTTCAAAGACTATCAGGTGCTCGACAATGGTCCCCTGCGCACCACCGTCAGGCTGAACTACCATCCTGCCACCATCGGTGCCGATACTGCCGTGGTAGAGCATCGCACCATCCAGCTCGACAAGGGCAGCAACTTCAATCGCATCACCGTGAGCTACGACGGCATCAGCCAGCCCCTGCAGTTGGCCACGGGCGTGGTCATACACTCCGAGGACAAGGAGAGCATCAGCCTGGGGGCCGACTACGTGCTCTATGCCGACCCCACCGACAATCCCCGCGTGAACAACTGCCAGCTGTTTGTGGGCACCATCTATCCCGATGGGGTGGGGCAGACCCGCAAGCTGCTTTTCGCCCAGCCCACCGGCGGCAACGAGGGCCACGCCCTGGGCATCACCGACAACTATACCGGCCAGCCCTACACCTACTACGCCGGATCTGCCTGGTCGAAGAACGATGTGCGCACCATGCAGGAGTGGCAAGAGCGTGCCCTGTGGACATTGCGCTCGCTGCGTCAGCCGCTTAGGGCCGAAATAAAATGAAGTTTTTTGTGTAAAAACAGCACAATGTCGAAAGAAAGTGTTACCTTTGCACCCGATTTTAAACTAAAACATATATTGTAGATATGATTAACATCACTTTTCCAGACGGATCTGTTCGCTCGTATGAGCAGGGCGTAACTGGACTTCAGATTGCCGAGAGCATTTCGCCGGCTCTGGCACGCAGCGTTCTGGCTTGCGGCGTGAATGGCGAGACCGTGGAGTTGAACCGTCCTATCACGGAGGACGCAAAAATCGAACTTTTCAAATGGGATGACGAGCAGGGCAAGCACACCTTCTGGCACACCTCTGCCCACCTGTTGGCCGAGGCCTTGAAGGAGTTGTATCCTGGCATTCAGTTCGGTTTCGGTCCTGCTGTGGAGAGCGGATTCTTCTATGATGTGCTGCTGCCCGGTGGCGAGAGCATCAAGGAGAGCGACTTCCCCAAGATTGAACAGAAGATGAAGGAGCTGGCCTCGAAGAAGGAGCCCGTCGTTCGTAAAGAGGTGGCCAAGGCCGACGCTCTGAAGGAGTTTGCCGCCGACGGCCAGACCTACAAGTGCGAGCACATTGAGCAGGATCTGGAAGACGGCACCATCACCACCTATACGCAGGGCGCGTTCACCGACCTGTGCCGTGGCCCGCACCTCGTCGACACGGGCGAGATCAAGGCCATCAAGCTTACCTCGGTTGCCGGTGCCTTCTGGCGCGGCGACGCTACCCGCGAGCAGATGCAGCGCCTCTACGGCATCACCTTCCCCAAGAAGAAGATGCTCGACGAGTACCTCGTTATGCTCGAGGAGGCCAAGAAGCGCGACCACCGCAAGATTGGCAAGGAGATGGAGCTGTTTATGTTCAGCGACAAGGTGGGCAAGGGCCTGCCTATCTGGCTGCCTAAGGGAACCGAGCTGCGCCTGCGTCTGCAGGATCACCTGCGCAAAGTTCAGAAACGCTTTGGCTATCAAGAGGTTATTACGCCGCATATTGGCTCGAAGAACCTCTACATCACCTCTGGCCACTGGGATCACTACGGCAAGGACTCGTTCCAGCCCATCACCACTCCCGAGGAAGGTGAGGTCTATATGCTGAAACCCATGAACTGCCCCCACCACTGCGAGATATTCGCCTGGAAGCCCCGCTCCTATCGCGACCTGCCGCTGCGCATTGCCGAGTTCGGCACCGTCTACCGCTACGAGCAGTCGGGCGAGCTCCACGGCTTCACCCGCGTGCGCTCGTTTACCCAGGACGATGCCCACCTCTTCTGCCGTCCCGATCAGGTGAAGCAGGAGTTCCTCAACGTGATGGACATCATCAATATCGTGCTCAGCGCTTTCGGCTTCGAGTTCGAGGCACAAATCTCGCTGCGCGACCCCAACGACCACGACAAGTACGTGGGCACCGACGAAGACTGGGCACTGGCCGAGCGCGCCATTCAGGAGGCTTGTCAGGAGAAGGGCCTGCCAGCCAAGGTGGAATACGGCGAGGCTGCCTTCTACGGTCCCAAGCTCGACTTCATGATCAAGGACGCCATTGGCCGCCGCTGGCAGCTGGGCACCA
>JAFVEE010000171.1 GCA_017478085.1 Prevotella sp.
ATGAGCTGCGACACGATCATACCTGCACCGTGGTAGCGCAGACCACCGGCGTGAATATTGGCGGGCTTGAACTGGTGGCCCAGGGTGAACATGGGCAGCAGGGGCGTGTAGCCAGCCTCGTCGCCGAAGTCGTACTGGAACTTGCCGCGCGTCAGCTTCGGGCAGCTCTCAGGCTCGGCAGCAATAAACTCGGTCTTCTTGCCGTCCTTCAGGTTGTGGCGCATGAAGGGGAAGGCAATGCCGCCGAAGTTCGAACCGCCACCAAAGCAGGCAATCACCGTGTCGGGATATTCGCCAGCCATCTGCATCTGCTTCTCGGCCTCCAGGCCAATGATGCTTTGGTGCAGGGCCACGTGGTTCAGCACCGACCCCAGCGTGTACTTACAGTTGGGCGTGGTAGTGGCCAGCTCGACGGCCTCGCTGATGGCCGTGCCAAGCGAACCTGAATGGGTGGGATCGATGGTCAGGATGTCCTTACCGGCGCGGGTCGACATAGAGGGTGAGCCCGTGACGGCAGCGCCGAAGGTGCGCATAATGCTGGAGCGGTAGGGCTTCTGCTGCATGGTGATCTTCACCTGATAGACGGCGCAGTCCAGGCCGTAGACCTTGGCGGCATACGACAGGGCAGCGCCCCACTGTCCGGCACCCGTCTCGGTGGTCACGTTGGTCGTGCCTTCCTGTTTGGCATAGTAGCACTGGGGCAGGGCCGAGTTGATCTTGTGCGAGCCCAGCGGGTTGACGCTCTCGTTCTTGAAGTAGATGTGGGCAGGTGTGCCTAAGGCTTCCTCCAAGGCGTATGCACGCACCAACGGCGTGGAGCGGTAGTACTTATACTTTTCGAGCACCTCTTCGGGAATGTCAATCCAGGCATGCTCAGTGTCGAGCTCCTGCACGCAGCACTCGCGGGGGAATATGTGGGCCAGGTCGTCGACGCCCAGCGGCTGCTTCGTAGCCGGGTGGATAGGGGGCAACGGCTTGTTGGGCATGTCAGCCTGAATGTTATACCACTGGGTAGGGATTTCACTCTCCTGAAGGATGAATTTCTTCTGTTTGCTCATAATCGTCGTTATTGGTTAATGAATTGTGCTTGCAAAATTACAATATTATTCGGAAATAGACGAATATTTTCTCGTTTATTTCATCTTTTTGCATAAAAATTCCTGAAGGCTTGTTGGTTTATGCATATTTTTCCAATAGCAGTTGGCTGGAGGGGCATCTTCGCGCTGATTGTGTAAAGAATGTTAAACAACGATGTTGTTATCGAAGAATAGGCGCAAAACATCTACTAACTGACAAAAAATGTCTATCTCTTTTTCTTGTTTGCCAGATTATGCCTACTTTTGCATCGTGAACAAAACGTAATCGTACCTATGAATATGAAAAAAGGATTGATCATGACAGCGGCCTTGCTCCTGACAGCCACGAGCACATGGGCTCAGAAGCAGTGGACGCTACAGCAGTGCATAGACTATGCTATGCAGAACAACATCACGCTGCAGAAGGCCAAGCTGAAAAACGAATCGGCACAGGAGGACGTGAAGGAATCGAAGGCCGCCCTGCTGCCCTCGCTATCGGCATCGACCAACCACAGCGTTGGCTACAGCCCCTGGTTGGACAACGGCGTTATGACCGTGACCAACAACCAGGTGAACAGCTCGGTGGAGAAGACCTACTACAACGGCAGCTACGGACTGAACGCCCAGTGGACGGTGTGGAATGGCAACAAGAACGTGAACACCATCAAGCAGAACAAGCTGACCGCCGAGCAGGCCGACCTGCAGACACAGGTGACGGCCAACTCGATTCAGGAGCAGATAGCCCAGCTCTACGTGCAGATTCTGTACTTGACCGAGGCCGTGAAGGTGAGCGAGCAGAGCCTTGAGACCAGCAGGAAGAACGAGGAGCGCGGCAAGGAGATGCTGGAGGTGGGCAAGATGTCGAAGGCCGACGTGGCCCAGCTGTCGGCCCAGCGCGCCACCGACGAGTATAATATAGTGGAATCGCGCGCGAACATTTCTAAATATAAGCTACAGCTGAAGCAGCTCTTAGAGCTGGACGGCACGGAGCAATTCGACATCGTGGTGCCCGCCACGACCGATGAGCAGGCGCTGGCCACCATTCCCGCGCTGCAGAGCGTGTACGACCAGGCACTGACCACGCGCCCCGAGATCAAGAGCGGCGCACTGGCCGTGGAGAGCAGCGACCTGAGCATCACCATGGCCAAGGCCGGATGGCTGCCCACGCTGAGCATGACCGCCGGTGCCGGCACCAGCACCAACTCGCGCTCGAGCAATAGCTTCGGCTCGCAGCTGAAGACGAACTTCGATCTGACGGGAGGTCTGACGCTCTCGATACCCATCTTCGACCGCCGACAGACGAAGACTGCCGTGAACAAGGCCCGCCTGCAATACGAGACGGCCAAGCTGGACCTGCTGGACGAGCAGAAGCAGCTGTACCAGACCATTGAGCAGTACTGGCTGGACGCTGAGACCAACCAGCAGAAGTTCCGCGCAGCCCAGGCCACCGAGCAAAGCGAGCAGGAGAGCTTCGACCTGCTGCAAGAGCAGTTCCGGCTGGGCCTGAAGAACATCGTGGAGCTGATGACCGGCAAGGACAAGCTGCTCACCGCCCAGCAGAACAAGCTGCAGTCGAAGTACCAGACCATCCTGGCCCAGCAGATGCTGAGGTTCTACCAAGGAGGGTCGCTAAACTAATAGGGCCTATAAGTCCTATAAGACCTATAAGACCCATAGGCCCAATAAGTCCCAAAAACAAGAAAAAAAAGCAACAATATGAAAGCATTCAGCAAAGCAGGGCTCGTAGCCCTGGCAGCACTGGCCATCTGCGCCAGCTGCTCGAAAGAACAGAAGACCTCGTTCACCACTGCCAAGGTGGAGCGCGGCAACATTCAGAACAGCATCACCGCCACGGGCACCATCGAGCCTGTGACCAGCGTCACCGTGGGTACGCAGGTGAGCGGTATCGTGAGCAAACTTTACGTAGACTACAACTCGGTGGTACGCAAAGGACAGGTCATTGCCGAACTGGACAAGACCAACCTGATCAGCGAGCTGAACACGGCCAAGGCCAACCAGAGCAGTGCACAGAGCACGCTGAACTATGAGCAGGCCAACTACAACCGCTACAAGACGCTCTACGACAAGGGCCTGGTGAGTGCCGACGAGTTCGAGAGCGCACGCCTGACCTACCTGAAGGCCAAGGACCAGGTGACCACGGCCTCGCAGAGCGTGCAGAAGGCCCAGACCAACCTGGGCTACGCCACCATCACCAGCCCTATCGACGGCGTGGTGCTGTCGAAGAGCGTGGAGGAAGGACAGACGGTGGCCGCCTCGTTCAACACGCCTGAGCTCTTCACCATTGCGCAGGACCTGACCGACATGCGCGTGATTGCCGACATTGACGAGGCCGACATTGGCGGCGTGAAGGAAGGACAGCGCGTCACGTTTACCGTCGATGCCTTCCCCGAGGACTTGTTCGAAGGCCAGGTGACGCAGGTGCGCCAGCAGGCTACCACCGAGAGCAACGTAGTGACCTACGAGGTGGTGATCTCGGCTCCGAACAACGACCTGAAACTGAAGCCCGGACTCACGGCCAACGTGACCATCTTCACGCTGGAGAAGAACGACGTGCTGGTGGCTCCCGCCAAGGCACTGCGCTTCATGCCCAACGAGGCACTGCTCTCTGAAGGTCAGAAGATGGAAGACGTAGAGGCTCCGCAAAAGGTTTGGACCATAGAGGGCAACACCTTCAAGGCCCACAAGGTAGAGACGGGCACCACCAACGGACTGCTGACCGAGATCGTGAGCGGCGTGGCCGAGGGCACCGAGGTGCTCACCGACTTCAGCATCAGCCAAGGCAACGACGAGCCGCAGGGCGAGCAGGCCAGCAACCCCTTCATGCCCAAGCCCAGGAACAACAACAATAAGAACCAGAAGAAATGAGCAATAGAAAAGTCGTTATCGAACTGCAGAACGTGAAGCGCTACTTCCAGGTGGGCAGCGAGACGGTGAAGGCTCTGCGCGGCGTGTCGTTCAAGATCTTTGAGGGCGAGTTCGTCACCATACAGGGCACGTCGGGCTCGGGCAAGTCTACGCTGCTGAACCAGCTGGGCTGTCTGGACACCCCCACCAGCGGCGAGTACTTCCTGGACGGCATCTCGGTGCGCACGATGTCGAAGACGCAGCGTGCCCACCTGAGGAACCAGAAGATAGGCTTCGTGTTCCAGAACTACAACCTGCTGGCCAAGACCACGGCTGTGGAGAACGTGGAGCTGCCACTGATGTACAACACGAAGTACAATGCCCAGCAGCGGCGCGAGGCTGCCATCAAGGCACTGCAGGCCGTGGGACTGGGCGACCGTCTGGAGCATAAGAGCAACCAGATGTCGGGTGGACAGATGCAGCGCGTGGCCATTGCCCGTGCACTGGTGAACGACCCTGCCGTGCTGCTGGCCGACGAGGCCACGGGTAACCTGGACACACGCACGTCGTTCGAGATGCTGGTTCTCTTCCAGGAGCTGCACCGCCAGGGCCACACCATCATCTTCGTGACCCACAACCCCGAGATTGCCGAATACTCGAGCCGCAACATCATCCTGCGCGACGGCAAGATTCGTGAGGATACCATCAACGAGAACATCAAGTCGGCTGCCGAGGCACTCGCTGCGCTGCCCAAACCTCAAGACGATTAGGCCATTATGAA
>JAFVEE010000027.1 GCA_017478085.1 Prevotella sp.
AGCAGCCCGCCACAACAGCGCTCAGGTCAGCAAGCAGGACTTGGTCGATGCCGTAGACCGCATGATTGGCGGTCTGGAGAAGAAGAGCAAGGTGATGACCGAGCAGGAGAAGCGCTCCATTGCCATCCACGAGGCCGGCCACGCCACCATATCGTGGTTCACCGAGTTTGCCAACCCGCTGGTCAAGGTGAGCATCGTGCCGCGTGGCCAGGCCCTGGGTGCCGCCTGGTACCTGCCCGAGGAGCGCGTGCTGCAGACCAAGGAGGCCATGCTCGACGAGATGTGCTCGCTCTTAGGAGGCCGCGCCGCCGAGGAGCTGTTCATCGGCCACATCTCGACCGGGGCCATGAACGACCTGGAGCGCACCACCAAGCAGGCCTACGGCATGATAGCCTATGCCGGCATGAGCGACCGTCTGCCCAACCTGTGCTACTACGACAACTCGGAGTATGCCTTCCAGCGCCCCTATAGCGACACCACCGCCCGCCTGATAGACGAGGAGGTGCAGAAGCTGATCAACGAGCAGTATGCCCGCGCCAAGCAGATCCTGACCGAGCACAAGGACGGTCACGCCCAGCTGGCCCAGCTGCTGGTAGACCGCGAGGTGATCTTTGCCGAGGACGTGGAGCGCATCTTCGGCAAGCGCCCCTGGACCAGCCGCGCCGAGGAGCTGCTCGAGGCTCAGATGCGCGCCGATGCCGAGCGCATGGCCGAGGAGCGAGCCCGCGAGCTGGAAGCACAGGCCGAAAACAAAGAAGACAACAAGGACAACCAAGACAATAATCTGCCGGTATGAAGAACTTCATCATCCGCACCATCACTGGCGTGCTGTTCGTAGCCGCCATCGTCACCTGTTTTCTGAACCTGAGGGCCATGGTGCTGCTCTTTGCCCTGGTCACGGGCATGACCATCTGGGAGTTTACCGGACTGGTCAATGAGCGACAGGCCGTCACCGTGAACCGTTTCATCGCGACCGTGGCAGGCGTCTACCTGTTCTTTGCCATGGCAGGCTACAACAGCGGGCTCACACCGTCGAGCGTATTCATCCCCTATCTGGTCAGCATCATCTACCTGCTGGTGGCCGAGCTCTACCTGAAGGCCGAAGACCCCATTCACGACTGGGCCTACACCATGATGTCGCAGCTCTACATCGCCCTACCCTTCTCACTGCTCAACGTGCTGGCCTTCCGCTACAACGGCCACGACGTGGTCTACACCTACCTGACGCCCCTGTCAGTTTTCGTGTTCCTCTGGATCAACGACGCCGGGGCCTACATCTGCGGCTCGCTGCTGGGCCGCCACAAGCTGTTCCCGCGCGTCTCGCCGGGCAAGTCGTGGGAGGGCAGCATAGGCGGCGGCCTGCTGGTAGTGGGCGTGGCCGTGCTGCTGTGGTACCTCACCGAGAAGTACGGCGTGAACGAGCTGGGGCTCACGGCAGCCGAGTGGGCCGGCCTGGGACTGGTCATCGTGGTCTTCGGCACGTGGGGCGACCTCATTGAGAGCCTGTTCAAGCGCACCTTGGGCATCAAGGACAGCGGCAACATACTGCCCGGCCACGGTGGCATGCTCGACCGTTTCGACTCCACCCTGCTGGCCGTTCCCGCCGCCGTGGTCTACCTCTACACCCTCACCCTGTTCTAAGGGGGCAGATAACGAAGGCTCCATTACATTGCAACGGAGGCTCTATTGACCATCAATGGAGCCTCCGTTGTTTAGCAATGGAGCCTTTGTTGACTGATAACGGAGCCTCCGTTGGTTTTCCGTGGACTACGGGAGCGCTACGAATAATTATTCAATTGCAAGCAAGAAATTTTTCAAGAACATTGTAAATTTTTCACCCAAAATGTAATTATTTTCCATTTTTTTTGTATCTTTGCACGCGACAAAAGACTAAACGCGAATAAAAATCCATAAAATATAAAAACTATTTAAGAAGAATGCTAAGAAGACTAACTACGACATTAGCCTACATTTTTCTATTTGTAGGAGTCGCACTGGCCCAGACCGAGGTTCACGGCACCGTGGTCTCGGAAGATGACGGCGAGCCCGTGATAGGCGCGTCGGTCGTGGTGCAAGGCGACAAGACGGGTGTAATCACCAATGTCGACGGCAAGTTCACCATGAAGGTGCCCCAGGGCAGGAAGCTGGTGGTGAGCTACATCGGCATGGACCCGCAGACGCTGTCGCCCAAGCCGCAGATGCGCATTGTGCTGCGCTCTAACAGCACCACGCTCGACAACGTGGTGGTGACGGGCATGCAGAAGATGGACAAGCGCCTCTTCACCGGCTCGTCGACCAAGCTGAGCGGCGAGTCGACCAAGATGGACGGTGTGGCCGACGTGAGCCGCGCCCTGGAGGGCAAGGCCGCCGGCGTGAGCGTGCAGAACGTGAGCGGCACGTTCGGGGCCGCCCCGAAGATCCGCGTGCGCGGTGCCACCTCCATCTACGGTTCGTCGAAGCCCCTGTGGGTGGTCGACGGCGTGATTATGGAAGACATCGTCGAGGTCTCGGCCGACGACCTGTCGAGCGGCGATGCCAACACGCTCATCTCCTCGGCCATTGCGGGCCTGAACTCTGACGACATCGAGTCGTTCCAGATTCTGAAGGACGGCAGCGCCACCTCTATATATGGTGCGCGCGCGATGGCCGGCGTGATCGTGGTGACCACCAAGCGGGGCACCGCCGGGCAGAACCGCATCACCTATACGGGCGAGTACACCATGAGGCTGAAGCCCTCGTACTCTACGTTCAACATCATGAACTCGCAAGACCAGGTGGGCGTCTACCAGGAGCTGGAGCAGAAGGGCTACCTGAACTATGCCGAGACGGCCAACGCCTCTGAGAGCGGCATCTACGGCAAGATGTACCAGATGATGACGCAGTACGACCCCGTGACGGGCACCTTCGCCCTGGACAACACGCCCGAGGCCAAGGCGCAGTACCTGCGCAGCGCCGAGTACAGGAACACCGACTGGTTCGACCTGCTCTTCTCAAACGGCATTCAGCACACCCACTCGGTGTCTATGTCGGGCGGCTCGGACAAGGCACAGTACTATGCCTCGGTGAGCGCCATGATGGACCCCGGCTGGACCAAGGCCAGCGACGTGGAGCGCTACACGGCCAACGTGAACGCCAACTTCAACATCTCGAAGCAGCTCACCTTCGGCATCATCTCGAACGCCAGCTACCGCAACCAGAAGGCACCCGGCACGCTGGGACGCACCACCGACGTGACCTCGGGCGAAGTGAGCCGCTCGTTCGACATCAACCCCTACAGCTACGCCCTGAACAGCAGCCGCGCGCTGGATCCCGACACCTACTACACGCGCAACTACGCGCCGTTCAACATCTTCCATGAGCTGGAGAACAACTACATCGACCTGAACGTGAGCGACTTCCGCCTGCAGGGCAAGCTCACCTACAAGCCCATTCGCAAGGTAGAGCTGACCGCACTGGGAGCCGTGAAGTACTCGGCCACCACGCAGGAGCACTACATACTGGACAACTCGAACCAGGCTCTGGCCTACCGCGCCATGGGCACGTCGTACATACGCGAGCACAACAGCTACCTCTACACCGACCCCGACAACATCTATGCACTGCCCGTGAGCGTGCTGCCCGAGGGCGGCTTCCTGCAGCGCACCGACAACCGCATGTTCGGCTACGACTTCCGCGCATCGGCTGCCTACAACGACGTGTTCAGCGACATTCACATCGTCAACCTGTATGGCGGCATGGAGGTGAACTACGTCAACCGCCACGCCACCGACAACACCGACTGGGGCGTGCTGTTCGACGACGGCGAGATTTCGTCGTTCAACTACCTGGCCTTCAAGCAGATGAGCGAGCGCAACACGCCCTACTACGCGCTGACCAACACCCGCGAGCGCTCGGCCGCCTTCTTTGCCAACGCCACCTATTCCTATAAGGGCCGCTACACGCTGAACGGCACCTTCCGCTACGAGGGCACCAACCGCCTGGGCCGCTCGCGCTCGGCACGCTGGCTGCCCACCTGGAACGTGTCGGCCGCCTGGAACGTGCACGAGGAGCCGTGGTTCGAACGTCTCAGCCCCGCCCTCTCGGCCCTCTCGCTCAAGGCCAGCTACTCGCTCACCGCCGACCGCGGCCCGGCCTGGGTGACCAACTCTACCGACATCTTCATGTCGTACAACCCCTGGCGCCCGTTCACCGGTGTCAAGGAAACGGGCATACAGCTGTCGCAGCCCGCCAACTACGAGCTGACCTACGAGAAGAAACACGAGCTGAACCTGGGCTTCGAGGCAGGCTTCCTGCAGAACCGCATCAGCCTGAGCTTCGACTGGTACCAGCGCAACAACTACGACCTGATAGGCCCGCTCACCACGCCGGGCTACTCTGCCGGACTGAACCTCTATGCCAACATGGCCGAGATGAAGTCGAACGGCATTGAGCTGAGCCTCTCAACGGTGAACATCCGCAAGAAGGACTTCTCGTGGACCACCAGCCTGGTCTACTCGCACACCCACAACGAGGTCACGAAGCTGAAGTCGGCCGAGCGACTCATCGACGTGGTGGGCGGTTCGGGCTTCACGATGGAGGGCTACCCCGTGCGCTCCATCTTCTCCATTCCCTTCCTCGGCCTCGACAAGGAAGGCCTGCCCACCTTCACCGGCCACGACATGAGGCCCACGGTGACGGGCATCTCGTTCCAGGCCAGCGACCCCGAAGACCTGAAGTTCCTGGAGTACTCGGGCAGCTTCGACCCCACCGACATGGGCTCGCTGGGCAACATCTTCAAGTGGAAGGACCTCACGCTCAACCTGTTTGTCACCTACTCCTTTGGCAACGTCATCCGGCTGGACCCCGTGTTCTCCAACCGCTACAACGACCTCACGGCCATGCCCAAGGAGTTCCGCAACCGCTGGATGGTGCCCGGCGACGAGGCCAAGACCGACATTCCCGTCATTGCCTCGACACGACAGAACCGCAACGACACCAACCTGAGCTACGCCTACAGTGCCTACAACTACTCTACGGCCCGCGTGGCCAAGGGCGACTTCATCCGCATGAAGGAAATATCGCTGGCCTACGACTTCCCCAAGCCACTCATCTCACGTCTGGGAATGCAGTCGCTGGGATTGAAGCTTCAGGCCACCAACCTCTTCCTGATCTATGCCGACAAGAAGCTGAACGGCCAGGATCCTGAGTTCTCAAACTCGGGCGGCGTGGCCGTGCCCATGCCCAAGCAGTTCACGCTCACACTGAGACTGGGACTGTAAGCCCCACCCCCCCTGCCCCTCCCTGCGAGGGAGGGGAACGGATAGTAAGATTAAACGGATTTATAAAATATAATAATGTACATAGAGATGATAAGAAAGTCTGTTCAGCATAAATGGAGCGTATTGTCCTATATTCTCCTCTCCCTCATAGGGGGAGGCTGGGTGGGGGTCTTCTCCTCTTGCGACAACTACCTCGACGAGCTGCCCGACAACCGCTCGGAGCTGACGTCGGAAGACAAGGTGCAGAAGCTGCTCACCTCGTGCTACCTGACCAACGACCCGCTGCTCGTGGCCGAGGTGATGAGCGACAACGTAGACAGCTATGGCGACAACAACCCCAACACCAGCCGGTTCATGGACCAGCTGTACCACTGGAAAGACATCACCGAGACCAACAACGAGAGCCCTGAGATGCTCTGGGAGGACTGCTACGAGCGCATTGCATCGGCCAACCTGGCCCTGCAGGCCATCGACGAGCTGGGCGGCGCCACCACCACGGCGCTGCAGCAGGCCAAGGGCGAGGCACTGGTGTGCCGTGCCTACCTGCACTTCGTGCTGGTCAACATCTTCGGCCATGCCTACAACAGCCAGACCAGCGAGCAAGACCTGGGCGTGGTCTACCTGAGCCACACCGTCGAGAAGCTCGATGCCAACCCGCCCCGCAACAGCGTGGCCGAGGTCTACCGCCTCATCGACCGCGACCTGCAAGAGGGCCTGCCGCTCGTGGGCAGCGACTACTCGGTGCCCAAGTACCACTTCAACCAGAAGGCCGCCTATGCCTTTGCCGCCCGCTTCTACCTGTACTACGAGCAGTGGCAGAAGGCCATCGACTATGCCACCCGCTGCTTAGGCAGTGCGCCGCAGGCCATGCTGCGCGACTGGGCCTACGTGGCCACGATGACGCAGACCAGCGATGCCATCACCCAGCACTACATCGATGCGTCGCTCAACTGCAACCTGCTGCTCTGCACGGGCTACAGCGCCATGGGCCTCATCTTCGGCCCCTACCGCTACATGTCGAAGTACTCGCACGGCAAGTACCTGGCCACCCACGAGGACGGCGAGGCCGCCAACATCTGGGGCACGGCCACGCCCTATCAGGGCATGCACACCTACTCGGCCAGCAATCTTGACAAGACCATCTACTGGAAGCTGCCCTACCTGTTCGAGTACACCGATGCCGTGGCTGGCATTGGCTACTACCACACGGTCTATCCCGCCTTCACCTGCGACGAGGCCCTGCTGAACCGTGCCGAGGCCTACGTGCTGACCGAGCAGTACGACAAGGCCGCACAAGACCTGACCATATGGATGCAGAACTACGTCAGCACCTCGCAGGTGCTCACGCCGGCCGTCATCCAGAGCTTCTACAACGGCATTGACTATGCCTACGGCGACGCCAAGGGCATTGCCTCGACCATCAAGAAGCACCTGAACCCCAAGTTCGACATTGGTGCCGAGGGCGACATGAAGGAGGCTATGCTGCAGTGCGTGCTGGGCCTGCGCCGCATGGAAACCCTGCAGACGGGCCTGCGCTGGTACGACGTGAAGCGCTACGGCATTGAGATCGTGCGCCGCACCATCGATGCCGACGGCAACCCCGACCAGCTCATCGACGTGCTGAAGGTCGATGACCCCCGCCGCGCCGTACAGATTCCAATGCGTGCCCGTGAGTCGGGCGTGCAGGCCAACCCAAGATAGAATTGAGAATTATGAATTGGGAATTATGAATTTTGAATTGCGAATTATGAATATTGAAGCAACATCCACCCTTCGCCCTTTGCGCCGTAATATGATTGCGGCAATAGCAGCACTGCTCTTCCTCCCCTTCCTCTCTTCGTGCAGCGAGGACGACCTGAGCAGCACCAGCGTGGTAACGGCCGACCAGATAGACTACACCGAGTTCGACTACTGGCTGCAGCGCAACTACGTGGCACCCTATAACATCGCCTTCAAGTATCGCTACGAGGACAACGAGAGCGATATGGACTACTACACCATACCCGCCCGCTACGATGCCGCCGTGAAGCTGGCCCACATCGTGAAGTACGTCTGTCTGGAGGCCTACGACGAGGTGGCAGGCATCACCTTCACCCGCAGCTACTTCCCCAAGCTCATCTTCACCATCGGCGAGTGGGAGTACAAGAACAACGGCACCTTCATCCTGGGCACTGCCGAGGGTGGCCGGAAGATTATGCTCTCAGGCGCCAACTACATCGACCAGTATTCGAGGAACGCCACTGATCTGAACCACTATTATCTGAAGACCATCCACCATGAGTTCACCCATATCCTGAACCAGACGAAGGAGTATTCTGCCGACTTCAAGCTCATAACGGGTGCCGACTACGTGGCCGACAAGTGGAGCGAGTCGCCCTACAACAGCGGCAACCTGCAGCGAGGCTTCATCTCGACCTACGCACAGCACTCCGACACCGAGGACTTCGCCGAGATGCTCTCCATGTTCATCTGCTACAGCGAGGAGCAGTGGAACAAGTGGATGGAGGAGGCCGGCACATCGGGTGCCTACCTGCTTGAGGCCAAGCTCGACATTGTGAGCGACTACATGCTCTCTACCTTCAACATCGACATCTACCTGCTGCGCAATGCCATGCAGCGCCGACAGCGCGACCTCACCGAGGGCCGCATCGACCTGACCGACCTTACTAAGTAATTAAGCACAAAGAATCATGACTACCCCAAAGACCAATATGGCCAATAAGTCCTATAAGCCCTATAAGGCCTATGAGTCCCATAAGCCTTATGCCCTCCTGCTGCTCCTCGTGGTGCTCACCTTCTCCTCCTGCCTGAAGGACCAGGAAGACTACTTCGACCAGCCGGCCTCCGAACGACTGAAGACGACCATCAGCGACGTGACCCGCATACTGCGCAGCGCCGAGTATGGCTGGGAGTTCGAATACTACCCCAGCAGCACGCTCGACTACGGCGGCATCGTCTACACCGTACGCTTCGACTCGCTCACGGCCACCGTGGGCTGCTCGCTGGTGCCCGGCACCACCGAGACCAGCTTCTACCGCCTGACCAACGACAACGGCCCGGTGCTCACGTTCGACACCTACAACTCGCTGATGCACTACTTCTCTACGCCCAACTCCGACGAATACGAGGCCAAGGGCGGCGAGTTCGAGTTCATCGTGAGCGACATCAGCGACGACCAGATTACGCTCTACGGCAAGAAGACGCACAACACGATGTACCTGCGCCGCCTGTCGGCATCGCCCGACAACTACGCCCAGAGCACCATCAGCGTGTTCGACAACTTCGTGAGCGGCTTCCAGGGCACCGTCGACGACATCGAGGTCGTGGGCACGTTCAACCTTGGCGACAAGAGCATCGAGATAGCCAGCCAGGGCGACACCATCACGGCCCACTTTGCCTATAACGACAAGGGCATACGCCTGTACGCCCCGTTCCGCATCGGCGACACCGCCATGCAGACGTTTGCCTTCGACATCGAGAACCAGACGTTCACCTGCCTCGACGCCGGTGCCGAGGGCGTGGTGCTGCAAGGCATCCCCCTGAGCAGCGACATTGCGCCCTACCACGACTACGAAGCTACCTACGTGTTGCGCTACAACGGCAATAGCAGCGTGCGCGTGTCGCTCGTGCCCAACCGGCTCGACGGCACCTACCGCCTGCAGGGACTCAGCGAGCACTACGAGTTGGTGCTCAACTACGACCACACGACGGGCTACCTCACGCTGGCCCCGCAGGTCATTGCCACCTACAACGGGAACACGGTCTACTTCCTCACCTACAACTCCGTATCGGGCAGCGTGTGGCTCACCGAGGAGGCCTCGTTCACGCTGAAGTGGAACAACAACAAGATCTATCCTGCCTACAACTTTACGCCCACCAGCTCGCGCTACGACTGCAACTCGGGCATCTTCGGCATGCTCGTACTCAACGAGGAAGGCACGGCCTACAGCCTGGAAGTGCTGGCCGAACCCGACTGGATTGTGGGCGGCAGCGCGTTACTAAGCAACCTTGTATCACTTCAGAAACTAAGAAACTAACCGCGATATGAAAGGAAAGAACATACTATCAGCCCTCCTGCTGCTCCTGTGCCCGCTGCTGGTGAGCACCTCGTGCAGCGACGACGAGCAAGACGAAAGCCAGGCACCGGCCATCACCATCGTGAGCAGCGACCTGCTGTTCGACCCCCAGGGGCGCACCGGCTCGGTACAGGTGCAGACCGCCACGCCTGTCACCGCCGAGGTATCGGCCAGCTGGGCCACGGCCACGGTCGAGGGCAGCGTGGTGAGCGTGACCGTGAGCGACAACACCGACTTCGAAGGCCGCACGGCCCTGCTCACCCTGCGGGCCGGCGACGCCCAGCGCGTGCTGCCCATACAGCAGCGCGGCATAGCCCTGGGCACACTCTCGCAGACGTCCTACCACGCTTCGAACCGAGGCGAAACGAAGGCCTTCTACATTCGCCACGACCTGCCCCTGCAGGTGAGCACCGACGAAGACTGGCTGCAGGCACGGGTAGAGGGCGACAGCATCATCATACAGGTAGCACCCAACGACGACTGGTTCGTGCGCCGTGGCGTGCTCAGCTACGACTGCGGCGGCTACACGGGCGAGCTCGTCGTCACCCAGTACGAGATGAGCAACATCCTGGGCGAGTACTACTTCGGCGGCAATATGTCGGGGGCCGGCACGGGCTTCCGCTTCCGCCTGATGCAGGAAGACAACAAGTTCTATATGAAGTTCTTCACCGTCGAGACCTGGGCCAACGACCTTTCGCCCGTAGACTTCGACGAAGGCCGCTGCGCCCTCATCATCCACAGCTCTACGCCCATCCACCAGGAGAGCAACGGCCGCTACGATGCCTTCTACCTCTACTCGCGTGACGCTGACGGTGCCACGATGGCCGGCTCTACCAGTGCCACCGTGGCCGCCGAGCTCTACTACAACCCCGTCTGGGGCACCAGCTTCGGCTCGTTCGAAGGCACCTGGGGCAACAAGCCGCTCACGGGCTTCATCATCCGCTCTACCAGTCCGTTCGTGGGCACCACTACCTACATCCAGCTTGAAGATCCCTACATTGTCTGGTTAGGTAACGGCCAGAACACAACCTTACCACTATGATAAAGAGAAAAAGACTATTCCTACTGGTCCTCGTGCTACAGGCCCTTGCCGCCGCTGCCCAGACGCAGCGATGGTGGGGGCTCTATGCTGATAGCGACCCGACCACGACCATGGGCTTTTCTGCAGCCGAGACCTACGACTGCGCCGCCCAGTTTGCCAGCACCCGCACCATCCTCAATGGTGCCACCATCCACGGTCTGCGCTTCTACCTGCGCGACAAGACGGTGGTCAGCGGCGTGCAGGTATGGCTCTCTACCACCCGCCCGAACACGGTGGCCCAGGCCAACATTGCCGTGATCGACGTGCCGCAAGAACAGCTGGCCGACCTGGACCACGACCAGCGCATGACCGAGGTGACGCTGCCCACGCCGTACACCCTGGGCAGCGGCAGCATCTATGCCGGTTTTTCGTTCACCGTGACCAGCACCGCCACCGATGCAGGCAAGAACCCCGTCGTGTGTGCCGGGCGCAGCAACCTGACCTCGGGCAGCTTCTACCTGCGCACGTCGAAGACGCTGCGCTCCTGGAACGACCTTGCCACGCAATACGGCGCAGTGGCCGTGCAGCTGCTCGTGAGCAACCCGTCGCTGCCTGCCCAGGCCGTTCAGGTGCAGTCGGTCGACCGCCTGGTGACCCTCAGCGGCCAGCCCGCCCAGGCCGCCCTGTCGCTGCGCTCGGAGGGACTGGCCCAGGTAAACAGCATTGACTATGTGGTGACCATCGACGGTCAGGCACAGCCCGAAGCCCACCTGGACCTGCCTGCCCTGCTCTGGGGCCCGGCCAGCACCGCCGCACCCTACGTTCCGTTCGTGGCTCCCGCGCAGGCTGCCAGCCAGCAGTATGCCATCGAAGTGACCCGCGTGAACGGCCAGCCCAACGAGTCCCGGCAAAACAAGGCAAGTAACCAGCTCATCAGTACCGAAATGCTGGCCAGCCGCCGCTCCGTTGTAGAGGAATTTACCGGCACTTGGTGCACCAACTGTCCGCGAGGCACCGTGGGTATGGAGAATCTGGCCCGTGAGTTCGGCGACCGCTTCGTGGGCATTGCCGTGCACAATGGCGACCCCATGGCCCTGAACGGCTACCAGTCGCTCGTGCCTTCGGGCATACCCAAGTGCAATATGGACCGTACCTTGGTGTGCGACCCCTACATAGGCATTGCCAACGACTACCACTACCATGCCAACGAGGCCTTCGCCCTGCTGCTGGCCCAGCCCAGCGAGGCCGACCTCACGCTCAATGCCTACTGGACCGACGACAGCGAGACGGTCATTGCCTGCGAGGCCACGACCACCTTCTACACCAATGCACCTACGGCCGACTATGCACTGGCCTTCATCCTTACCGCCGACGGTCTGCGGGGCACCACGCAAGAGTGGTGGCAGGTAAACGGCGAGTCGGGCCGCGGCACCTTCCCCGATGCCGATATGGACCGCTTCCGCAATGCACCCGACCCGGTGAAGGATATGGAGTATAACCACGTGGCGGTGGCCATCGACGGCATCACGCAGGGCATTGCCGGCAGCATCGCCTCGCCCATCGTGTCGCGACAGCCGCAGCTGTTCACCCACACCTATAGCATTGCTGGCAACAGCCTCGTGCAAGACAAGACCCGCCTGCAGGCCAACGTGCTGCTCATCAACACCACCACCGGCCAGGTGGTCAATGCCGCCAAGGCCCCCTTGGCTGCCTACGACCCCGCAGGCCTCACACAGGCTGCCGCCCAGGGCCGTCAGCCCGAGCAGTGGCACACGCTCGATGGCCGGCGCATCGCCGCCCCCACGCGCCCCGGCCTCTACATCAGCAACGGAAAGAAAATCATTATCCACTAAATTAGCAACGGAAAGAAAAATCATTATCCACTAAATCTTAATGTTATAAGCTTATGACAAAACTCTTTACACTGACCATCAGGACGAGCCTTGCTCTCCGTGCGTTCCTGCTGCTCCCGGCCACCGTGGCCGCTCAGGACCTGGCCGAACAGGTGGGCTACACCAACGTCTACGTGCGCCTTCAGGTTGCCGACAGCAACTCGGGCCGCGTGTCGGCAACGCCCCCTTCCGGCGGACTCGACAGCTACAAGGAAGTAGTAGAATTTCAGAAGACGCTGCCCGTGGCCTCGCTCATCGAGATTGTCTACTTCAATGCCAAGTTCCGCGTGAACAGCGGCTACACCTTTGTGGGCTGGTATGCCGACAATGGCGACGGCATCTTCGACCTCGACAACGACGAGCTCTTCGACAACAGCCGCGAGGCTATGATCTACTTCCCCATCAGCATGCTGGGCCTCACCGAAGACGACATCTACGAGACCGAGGCCGAGGCCAAGGCGGCCTACATGCCCACCAAGCCGCAGCTGGTGCTCTGGGCATACGCCACCAATGGCGCCACGGCCGAGCCCGACTACAAGATGGGCATGGGCGACTACGACTTCAAGATGGGCACCGTTGAAATAAGCAAGCCCATCAACAACCCCGGCGACGTTGTGACCATCACGGCCACGCCCAGCGAGGGCTTCCAGTTCGAGTACTGGAAGACGGGCTACGACAGCCAGTGGGGCACGTCACAGCCCAACACCATCGTGAGCCGTGACCAGTCCTTCACCTTCACCGTGCAGGGCGGCGAGCACTACTACGCCTACTTCTCGGCCATCGACGCCCCCGTCATTGAGCTGCCCGAGGAAGGCGGCTGGTATGTGGGTGCCTTCGACAAGGTGTGGGCCCTGCACGAGCTGAGCGATGCCTTCGTCTTCGTGCCGTCGCTCACCGACGTCGACGACAACGGCGCTCCCCTCTTCGACATCGTTACCGATGCTCAGAATCGCAGCTATATGGACCTGAGCGACGAGTATGCCAAGCGCGACAACACCTTCCACTTCATGAACACGCTGCCCGGCTTTGGCAACCAGGCCACCCTCATCTACGGCAAGGGCACCGTGCGCTTCACCCACGACCGCTCCAGCTGGGTCACCTTCGACCGCGAAGGCAACATGCTGCAGTGGAGCGGCAGCACGGGCTACACCATCAAGGACCCGCAGATGTTAGACTTCCACCACGTCTATGCCTTCCGTCCCGACCTGGGTGCCTTCGTCAAGATTGGTACCACCGATATGTATTATGAAGAGGCCACGACCCAGGTCTTCGTTCCGGCCCAGACCTGCTACATCGACGTGAGCGGACAGGACATTGCCGACCCCAACACTGGCTACATTCCCGACATCATCGCGCTCACACCCGAGCTGTTCGACCAGGCTGTGGCCAGCGTCGACGGTGCCAAGGTGAAGCCCATCAGCGTGAAAGGCACCCGCATGTACACCCTGGGCGGTGTCGAGGTGAAGAGCGCTGCCGAGAAGGGCGTCTACATCGTGAACGGTAAAAAAGTATTCATCAACAAATAATTATTAACTCAAAAACTAATGCAGCTTATGAAGAAGATTCTATCTCTGCTCTCCCTGCTTATGCTCTGCATCGTGGGGACAAGCGCCCAGACGACGCTCTACTCCTGGGAGTCGCCTGGCGGCGTGGTTGCTGAGACAGGAGGCACCATTGCCTACGTGAATGGCGATGGCAACCGCCTGAACTACAAGAACGGCAGCTACTACACTATTTGCCTGAACGGCAAGAAGGCCAACATCAACGATGCCGATCCTTCAGCCAATGCCGGCAAGATGGTTCTCACGCTCGACCAGCCCTTAGCCACTGGCGACGAGATTGCCTTTACTGCCTACATCACCAAGAACACCTCGACATCGGCCAGCCCCTACGTGGTCTTCGAAACCGGAACGACCATCGACGGACCCGAGTTTAGCGATGCCGAGAACATTGATGCCTCTTTCGGCGGCGCTCCCGGCACCAAGATTGTAGAGGTGCCCGAGTCGGCCAACGGCAGCAAGACCATCACCCTCACACGTTCCAAGACCGGAACCAATCTGTTCATCATCAAGCTGGTCATCACGCGCCAGGGCAGTGCCACGCCCACCAGCGTCGATATCACCATCCCCTCAGACATCCCCTTTGCCGAAGGCTACCTGCGCACGTTCAGTAGCGAGTATGCCCTCGACTTCAGTGCTGTTGAGGGTCTCACGGCATACGTGGGCAAGCAGGAGGTGACCGACGACTGGATGAGTCCTACCGCCACCTTCACCGTGAGGGAGGTAACCCAGGTGCCCGCCGGTACCGGCCTGCTGCTGAAGGCAGCCGAGGCCAAGACCTATACGGTGCCCGTGATTGAGAGTGCTCCCGCCGTAACGGGTAACGACCTGAAGGTAGCTACAGAGCGCACCGACATCTCGACCCTGCAGACCATCGTTTACGGTTCAGTGTCTGAAGGCCCCGCCATTCTCGAGCAGAAGGAGCACACCTATACCGACTGGGACGTGACTTACAGTGATGTCACCGAAACTGTGACTGGTTTCTTTCCTGTTCCCCCGGCTGCTGCTGGCGAGAAGTTCTTCGAAGCCGGCGATGTTTATCTGGCTCTAAGTGCAGATGAGTTCTACAACATTATTTATTGTAGCCCCGACGTGCTGGTTATCAAGGGCCTGGGTGGCGGCGCCACCGAGCCTGCTGCAACGCTTGTGAACAGCATTGCCGAGCTGAACGCCATCAACAAGACCGGCACTGTGAAGCTGCAGCTGAACAATGCCAAGGTGTCCTTCAGCAAGAAGGATGCTACCAACTCTGTTGACCAGGTAGTGATAGAAGATGCCACCGGTGGTATTCCCGTAGAAGGCGTTGCCGAGTATCTGAATGCTGGCGACGTGCTCAGCGGCACGCTCACCTTCAACGTCAAGATAACCTCCTGGTTTGGTGTCTACGATGTCAAGGAAGTTACCATTTCCGACGATTCCAGCTACGACCTGATGCTGGCCGGCTACGGCCTTGCTGATAATGTCACGCTGACAAGCGGTGGCACTGCCCAGCCGTTTGTGCTCACCGACGACAATCTCAGCGAATATGCCGAGAGCTACAACTGGCGACTGGTGAAGTTTGCTAACGCCACCATCGGCACGCAAGGTGCCATCGACAAGTATCTCCACGTTGACGTGCTCGACGATGACATTTCCGTGCAAGACCTCTGGTACAACACCAACTATAATGAACTTCCCGCCGACGGCAGCAAAGTAGATGCCATAGGCTTCCTGTACTATTACGATTTTGCCGAGCGCAACGTCTTCCAGCCCGTGAGCATCACCGAGGCAAGCGAAGAGCCCGTTGCTACCGACGTGACCATCGATATGGCTACTGCCATCAGCGAGGGCGATGCCTACGTCAAGACCTTCACCAGCCCCCAGCCGCTCGATTTCACTGGCGTTGAGGGCATCAAGGCCTACATTGGCAAGAAGAACGTAGGCTATTCCTGGGAGACCGGCGACGTGTCTGATCTGGTGCTCACGCCCGTCGACAAGGTACCTGCCAACACTGGTATCATTGTCAAGGCCACTGCAGCGCAGACCTATACCATCGCCATTGCCGAAGGCGAGGTGGCTCCCATTGAGGGCAACGACCTGGTGGCCGTGACCGAAGACACCGACCTGTTCCCGCTCGTCGATGGCTATAACAAGAGTGTGGCCACCCTGCAGCACAAGACCATCGAGGGCGAAGACTGGTGGACCGGCCCCTTCACCATCGATGCCACGGGCTTCATTCCCGTCGACGTTCCTGCCGAGGAGGGTGTCAACCTGCTCCATGCCGGCGACGTATATCTGCCCCTCGACAAAGATGAGCTCAGCGAGGTGAACAACTACACCTACTACGTGAAGCTCGTCTTCACCGACGCCCCCGTTGTCGCTGCCGAGAACATTGCCGCACTGAAGGCTCTGCCCGACGGCCAGGCCACCCTGAAGCTGAACTACACCGCCCAGGTGACCTATGTGAACGAGAGCAACATCCTGATTGAAGACTACACCGGCGGCCTCGTGCTGCAAGGCTTCGATGCTCAGAGCCTGGGCATTGTTGAAGGTTCTATCCTCTCTGGCGAAATCACGGGCAACTTCGAGCAGTCTACGCTGTTCCCCGTGCTCACCAGCTCGTCGGTCACCGACCCCAGCACGCTCATTGTTTTCGACAAGTACGATGTTACTCCCGCCACCGTTTCGCTGGGCGAGGCCTTCGAAGAGGCCAACCTCACGAAGCTGGTGCGTCTGACCGACGTCACCATCCACGTCACGGGCAGTGGCTGGTCTAAGACCTACTCTATTGAGCAGGACGGCAGCGAGGTAGACCTGAACGACTTCATCTACTCGGCACCTGCAGAACTGGAAGAACTTGAAGACGGCACCCAGCTCGAAGAACTCACCGGCTTTGCCGTGATTATTCCGCAGACCAGTATGTATGCAGGCTATTTCGAAAACCTCTACAACTTCAACCCCATTTCGTTCAAGCTGAAGGAAGTGGCTCCCCAGCCCAAGCCCTATGAGTTTGTGGCTGCCGAGTGGCCTGCCGGCGATCCTGGCCGCATCTCGGCCAGCAACGTCACCGTCGACGAGACGGCCAACACCATCACCGTCAATAAGGACGGCAACAACAACGTGGCCCTGAAGTTCGTGTCGACCAACGAGTACTACGTCACTCCCGACCTGCGCTACTTCACCATCCGCGCCACGGGCCTCTCTACCGAGGAAGGCAAGAGCTACCTCTGGTGGCTGAACAATGCCAACCACGGTTCGCAGGTGGCTCCCTCGACCATCTACGAGGATGGCGGCGTGACCGTCTTTGCATGGGACATCCGCACCTGCGGCCTGGGCGACAACTTCTCTTCTACCGAGAACACCACCCTACAGACCACGGGCGACTGGATCACCACCTTCGGCATGACGCTGGCCGACCAGGCCGTGCCTGCCGTCATCAGCTACATTGGCTTCGAGACCACCGTGCCCGAGCCCATCAAGGAGTACGAGTATAGCTTCGTGGCCACCGAGTGGCCTGCCGGCGATCCTGGCCGCATCTCGCCCAGCAACGTCGTTGTCGACGAGGCTGCCAACACCATCACCGTCGACGCAAAAGGCCAGAACAACGTGGCTCTGAACTTCAAGACCGACCGCGTGCTCTATGTGAAGCCCGTAGTGAAGTACTTCGTCATCCAGGCCACTGGCCTCTCCACGACCGAGGGCGACAGCTACCTGTGGTGGCTCAATGCCAAGAACAACGGCGGCCAGGTGGTGCCCACCTACGCTGTGCAGAAGGGCGACGTCGTGTCGCTCATCTGGGACATCACGACCGATGCCACGTTTGCCAGCGGCTTCAATGCCGAGGGCAACAGCTACCTCGACGGCACGGGTGCCAGCACCTGGGGCTGGACTACCACCTTCGGCCTCACCCTGGCCGACCAGAATGTGCCTGCCGTCATCAGCTACATTGGCTATGAGAACGAGGAGAGCGAACTGGTCAAGGAGGCTCTGAAGGAAGATCCCGTGGAGCCCACCTACAGCTATCCCGCCACCTGGGACTTCACCCAGTGGAGCGAGGCTACGGTGAGCAACCTGAAGGCCGATGCCGCCGCCTCTATCTTCACCGGCTGGAGCGATGTCGAGAAGAATCCTGCCACCGAGGGCAATCCTCAGGAGCCTACCGATGCCACCCGCGACAACTGCTTCTGGCACCAGGGCCAGCCCGACGTCTATGGTCAGCTCTACGCCAACGGCCAGCTCATCGACGAGCTGAAGGGCCTGAAGTTCTACGACCAGTATGCCGGTGCCCGTTCGCTGGCCATCGCCGTGAACTATCCTTCTACCTCGCTGGGCGACTACGCCGGTGCCTCCTACCTGTGGCTGGGTGGCGGTGGCAAGAGCGTGCCTTGCTTCGAGCTGCCGGGCGTGCCTGCCGGCATGAGCATCACGATGGAGGTCGAGTCGCACAAGACGACCGACGCCCGTGGCGTGGAGCTCTATGCAGGCTCTATCGATGCCGCCAACAAGATTGGCGATTCGTTCAAGCCTACCACCAAGGCCAGCTACACCTGGAACGTCACCGAGGCTGCCAACATCGTGGTCTACAACACCAGTGGCTGCCACATCTACAGCATCAAGGTGGCCCCGATGGTGGTCGACGGCATTCATAGCATCAGCCTCGACGCCACCAGTGGCAGCACCTACGACCTGCAGGGCCGCAAGGTAGAGCAGCCCCGCCGTGGTGGTCTGTACATTCAGAATGGCAAGAAGGTGGTGGTGAAGTAACCCCTTCCCCCACCCCATCGCAACAAACCTCAAAGCCCCGCCCTGCACGACGCAGAGCGGGGCTTTTTCCATTGCACCGCAACGATGACCTATGGCGCTATAATCCTCTGGCCTTGAGCAGGGCGGCAGCATCGGGCTGCTGCATGCCCGTGAAGTCGGTGAACATCTGCATCAGGTCGCCCGTGTTGCCCCGGCTCAGCACCTTGTCGCGGAAGTCCTGCCCCACCTCGGGATTCAGCGGCCCGCGCTGGGCAAAGCAGTTGGCCACGTTGACGGCCAGCACCTCGGTCCACAGGTAGCTGTAGTAGCCCGCAGCATAGCCGCTGCCCCACACGTGGTTGAAGTAGGACGTGCCGTAGCGCGGCGGTATCTGCTCGTTGAGCAGCCCCACCTGGCGCAGGGCCTCGGTCTCGAAGGCGGCAGCCTGCCCGGCGGTGGGCACCTCGTCGGTGGTCAGCATGTGCCAGGCCATGTCTACGCAGGTGGCGGCCAGGTTCTCGCCCAGGGCGTAGCACGGCTGGAAGCTGATGCTCCTCAGCATGCGCTCCTTCAGGTCGGCGGGCATGGGCTGGCCCGTCACGGCGTGGCGGGCGTAGTGGTCGAAGATCTGGGGTATGGAGGCAAACGACTCGTTGAACTGCGAGGGCATCTCGACGAAGTCGCGCGCCACCTCGGTGCCGCTCAGCGAGTTGTACTGGCAGTTGGAGAGCAGGCCGTGCAGGGCGTGGCCAAACTCGTGGAACATGGTGGTCACCTCGTCCCACGTGAGCAGCGACGGCTGGCCCTCGGGTGCCTTGGCGCTGTTGCACACATTATAGATGATGGGCAGCTGCTCGCGCAGGCGGCTCTGCTTGGCAAACTCGCTCATCCAGGCACCGCCCCGCTTCGTGGGCCTGCGAAAGAAGTCGCTGTAGAACAGGCCGATGGGCCGCCCGTCCTTGTCGCTCACCTCGAACACCTTCACGTCGGGGTGGTAGGTGGGAATGTCCTTGCGCTCCTTGAAGCTGAGGCCGTAGACCAGATGGGCGGCGTAGAACACGCCGTTCTGCTGCACGCTGTCGGCGTTGAAGTAGGGCTTCACCTCGTCGTCGGTAATGTTCAGCTGCTCCTTCTTCATCTTGGCCGAGTAGTAGAAGCGGTCGTAGGGCTGCAGCTGGAAGCTGGCTCCCTCCTGCCTGCGGGCATACTCCTCGATGGCCTTGGTCTCGGCCTGGGCAGCGGGGGTGTAGGCGGCTATCAGGTTCTTCAGGAAGGCATACACCTGGGCGGGTGTCTTGGCCATCGTCTTCTCGAGCGAGTAGGCGGCATAGTTGTCGTAGCCCATCAGGGCGGCCTGCTCAGCCCTGAGCCGGGCCATCTCGGTGGCAATGGGGAAGTTGTTGCTGCTGACAGTGCCGTCGGCGCGGTGCACCGATGCCTCGTAGACGCGACGGCGCAGGTCGCGGTTGTCCAGACTGGCCAGTATGGCCTGCTGCGTGGTGTTCACGATCACGATGCAGTAAGGAGCCTTGCCGCCACGGCTCTGGGCATCGTCGCGACACTGGGCAATGTCGGCCTCGCTCAGCCCGGCCAGCTCGTCGACGCTCTCCACCCATACGGCGGCATTGTTGGTAGCCTCTTGCAGGGCATCGCCCCACTGCTGCTTCAGGTCCGAGATGCGCAGGTTAATCTCCTTCATCCGCGTCATCTTGTCTTCTGGCAGCAGGGCACCCTCGCGCACGAACCGCTTGTAGGTCTCTTC
>JAFVEE010000172.1 GCA_017478085.1 Prevotella sp.
CACCCAGCGCAAGAACCGTGGCCGACTGATCCGCGTGGCCCTGGTGGGCTATACCAACGTGGGCAAGAGCACGCTGATGAACCTGCTGGCCAAGAGCGACGTGTTTGCCGAGAACAAGCTCTTCGCCACGCTCGACACCACGGTACGCAAGGTGACCATCGAGAACCTGCCCTTCCTGCTGGCCGACACCGTGGGCTTCATACGCAAGCTGCCCTCAGACCTGGTGGAGTCGTTCAAGAGCACGCTCGACGAGGTGCGCGAGGCCGACCTGCTGGTGCACGTGGTAGACATCAGCCACCCCGACTTCGAGGAGCAGATCAGCGTGGTGGAGCAGACGCTGAAGGACCTGGGCTGTGCCGAGACACCGCAGATGCTGCTCTTCAACAAGATCGATGCCTACCACTGGACACCCCAGGACGAGGACGACCTGACGCCGCCCACAAAGGAAAACATATCGCTCGACGAGCTGAAGCGCACGTGGATGGCGCGGATGAACGACGACTGCCTGTTTATTTCTGCCCGCGAGCGAGACAATATCGACGAGCTTCGCGCGTTATTATATAATAAGGTACGCGAACTGCACGTGCAGAAGTACCCCTACAACGACTTTCTCTACCAGATAGACGAAGAACAATAACACAACACATAACGATTTATGAGAGACTACAGACAACTGACACAAGAGGAGATACAAGTGCTGGAACAGAACGGCTGCTGGGCCGAGGACTGGGCACGAGTAGAGGTGGCCGACGACTTCCGGCCCTATAACTTTCACCGCGTGGTTTTCTATGGCGACATTCGCCTGGGCTCGTTCGAGAAGAAGGTCGAGGTGAGCAAGGGCTTCTTCAAGCACTCGGGCATCAACGATGCCACCCTGCGCAATGTAGAGGTGGGCAACGACTGCCTCATAGAGAAGGTGGGCAACTTCATCAACAACTATACCATCGGCGATGACTGCTACATCTCGAACATCTCGACCATCGAGACCACCGAGGGCGCTACCTACGGTGCCGGCTCTACCATCAGCGTGCTCAACGAGATGGGCGACGGCAACGTGACGCTCTTCCGCGAGCTGAACTCGCAACTGGCCGCCTTCATGGTGAAGCACAACAGCGACAAGCAGCTCACCCAGCGGCTCCGTCAGCTCATCGACGACGAGGTGCGCATCTCGACCCCCGAGCGTGGCGTGATAGGCAACCGCGTGAAGATCATCAACACGAAGGAGATTACCAACACCGTGATCAAGGGCGACTGCGAGATAAGCGGTGCCGCACGGCTCTCTGAGTGTACCATCCTGAGCAGCGAGGATGCCAGCGTCTACATCGGCACGGGCGTCATCTGCGAGAACAGCATCATCTGCGACGGCTGCTCCATCAACAACTCGGTGAAGATGCAGGACTGCTTCGTGGGCGAGGCCTGCCAGATCACCAACGGCTTCACCGCCGAAGCCTCGCTGTTCTTCGCCAACTCGTTTATGGCCAATGGCGAGGCCTGCGCCGCCTTCTGCGGCCCCTTCTCGGCCAGCCACCACAAGTCGAGCCTGCTCATCGGCGGGCAGTTCTCGTTCTACAACGCCGGATCGAACACCAACTTCTCGAACCACGCCTACAAGATGGGCCCCATGCACTACGGCACCTTGGAGCGCGGCACTAAGACCGCCTCGGGCTCGTATGTGCTGATGCCCGCCACCATCGGTGCCTTCTCCGTTTGCTTCGGCAAGCTGATGCACCACCCCGACACGCGCTGCCTGCCGTTCTCGTATCTCATTGCCTATGGCGAGACGATGTATCTGGTGCCGGGCCGCAACATCACCACCGTGGGCCTGTACCGCGACATCAAGAAGTGGCCCAAGCGCGACAAGCGCTCGAAGCAGTCGAAGAAGTCGATTATCAACTTCGACTGGCTCAGCCCCTTCACCGTGGGCGAGATCTTGCAGGGCATCGACATCCTCAAGGCGCTGCGCAATGCCTCGGGCGAGAACGTGACCACCTACAACTTCCACGAATACGTCATCAATGCCTCCAGCCTGCAGAAGGGCCTGAAGTACTACGACATCGCCCTGCGCATCTATATGGGTGCGGTGCTGAAGCGCGCCACGAAGGAGGGCTTCTTCGGCAAGCCCCGTTCGGAGGTGGGAAAAGGCCCTTGGACCGACCTGAGCGGACTGCTGCTGCCCGAAAGCGAGGAGCAGGGGCTGATAGAGGACGTGAAGGACGGCACCATCGAGAACATCAGCCAGGTGCTCGACCGCTTCGAGGACATCAACAACCACTACAGCGACTACCGCTGGGCGTGGAGCTACCAGCTGCTGCTGGACTACTACCACCTGACCGAGCTCGACGAGCAGGCCTGCGAGCGCATTCGCGAGGACTATGTGCGGGCCCGCCGTGCCTGGATTGCCGAGATTCGCAAGGATGCCGAGAAGGAGTTTGCCATGGGCGACGTGGAGCGCGAGGTCTACGAGGACTTCCTCTCGAAGCTCGACCACGAGGTAGACTACGAGAACTGATCCCCGTTCATCATCCTAACCATTCTTCAAAAATGAAAAGATTGCCCATTCTTTCACTCCTGGTGCTGCTTGCTGCCGTGGCAGGCTTCGCCCAGACGGCGAAAAGCCCCGAAGGTCTGTACCACCTGCTGAAGTTCATCTATCAGGACGGAAGTTCGCAAGTACCATCCTACAGCCAGTATAAGTATGCTGCCGACTCGGTTGGCCTGCTTATTTCCTATCGGCCTTCGCCCACCATTAACCAGTGGAGCGGCCTGACGGTAGAGATACGCGAATCGTATCCGCTGACCTACACTGGCGAGAAACCACAGGGTCCCGATGGCCACGGCACGCAGATCTTCAACGTCGACGACCATCAGTTCAGCTTCAAGTGGTATAACGACCGCTGGGCAAATATGGGGCATCTTCGCGAGTTTATCACCGAAGTATATGTGAAGGAACTGGAGCCCGACGTGGCACTGGCCTTTCTGATGTTTGAGAACAAAACGGCAGGCAAGAAGCTCAAGGCGGGTAAGTTCTCTGGCTGGTGGGTGCGCACGGGTGCCGCCGCCCATCCCGATGGCTCGGGCAAGCGCCAGCCGTTGCCTGTGCGGTGGAAGGCCTACGGCCCCGGCCTGTCGATGGTGGCCGATGTGGTCAATAATGGCAACGTGCTGCAGTGCTTCACGACCAACACCGTCAAGTATGAGAACGACACCACTCTCTACGAGATAGGCCATCGCTGCGACATCTGCTGGCTGAGCGACGACTGCCATACGCTCACCTTTGTTCAGGAGAACGGCCAGCCGCTCACCGAGGTCTGGGTGAGGAGCGGCCTGCCCCAGACGTGGCAGAACGTGTTCCGCACCGATCTGCCGCTCTACCGCGACGGCAATGAGTGCATTCGCCTTGCCGTAGACGCCGCCACGAAGGGCAACATGCAGCAGGCAGAAAGCTACATTGACCAGGCCATCAACGAAAAAGAGGTAAACATCGAAGCACTCTGCATGGGAACGATGGGCATCGCCATTGAGCTGCTTGTCAACAAACAGCAGTACAAAGCGTGCAAGGACTTCTGTGAGCGACAGCTGCAAAACATCAAGAATTATGTGGAGAATGGTCACGACCACGACGCATCGTCACGGCTGAACGTCTATACCACCGAGGCTGTCAGGGCGGTGGCCACCTATCGCAGTGGGGAAAAGGAGTATGGCAAGAAGCTCATCGAAGACCGCGTGTCGTTCGTTGAGGCCGAGATAGAGAAATACAGGAGCATCAGAAGTATGGACGGCTACATCAACGCCCTCTACTTCTGTAACCTGCTGGCCTATCACTTGGGCTACGACATCTTAGGAACTGAGCGCACCCTGCTATATCTCGATGCCCTTGCGCTGATAGCACCGGCTATAGCGGCACAGCAAAAGACGGTGATGCTGAGCTGTCGCGCCAAGTGCTATCTGCTGGATGGCGACAATGAAGGTGCGCGCAAACTGTGGCAGCAGATTAAGGACACCGATGCCAACTATATGAAGAACCAGCCTGCCGACGATCCGCTCAAGAAGGCTTTCGGAGAATAAGCTCTATCTTTTATGCTAACCAAAATGAACAAAAGAAGAATCTCTTTTTTGAGCAGCCTGCCATTGAGCTTCAAGAACGGACCTTTGAAACAAGTAGTGCGGAGGCTCCGTACTACTTGTTCCAATGCTCCGAAGAAAGCGTTCGGATGGTCCGAACGGCCCGTGCCAAGCATCCGAAAAATCTCTGCCTATGCGTATGAATACGCCCGATTTAATGTCAAAATTTTAGAGGTATGGAGCACTTTGCTGTCATTTATCACCTATTTATCACCGCATAACCGTCTGATTCTCAGCGGCAAGTGATAAATGACGAATGAAATGCCATTTTTTGAAAACTATTACAATAACAAAATGAATACAATGAGAAGAAATGTGAAGAACGCGCTGCAGGCGGCACTAATGGGCTGCTGCCTGCTGCTGACGGTTGCCTCGTGCAGCAAGTACAAGTATGAAGAGGTGAAGGGCGACCTGTCGGAGACCCGCATCTACACGTTGAAGAACGGACTGAAGGTGTACCTCTCAGTGAACAAGGAGGAACCGCGCATACAGACCTACATCGCCGTGCGCACAGGCTCCAAGAACGACCCTGCCGAGACCACCGGCCTGGCTCACTACCTGGAGCACCTGATGTTCAAGGGCACCCAGAAGTTCGGCGTGACCGATGCCGGGAAGGAGGCTCCGCTGCTGAGCGACATTGAGCAGCGCTACGAGAAGTACCGCACGCTGACCGACCCCGAGGAGCGCCGCCAGGCCTACCACGAGATCGACTCGGTGAGCCAGTTGGCCGCCCAGTACTTCATTCCCAATGAGTACGACAAGCTGATGGCCGCCATCGGCGCCGAGGGCACGAATGCCTTCA
>JAFVEE010000028.1 GCA_017478085.1 Prevotella sp.
ATTGCGCGAACTTTGTCCATCACAAAGTCATAGGCTTCCTCAAGTGTCATATTGCCTTGGGGCTCTGTTGCCAGACCATTGGCCTCAAACAGAGTCTTGTCATCGACATTTATTTCTTTATACATACGCAATTGTTTTAAAATCGCTGCAAAGATACAATTAATTTCTGAGAAAAGCAAGTTTTCCCGAGATTTTATCCGTTATTCGGCAGTGGCAGATAGTTGGCTGCGGTACTCCGTCGGCGTGAGACCGAAGCGGCGGACGAAGTTACGGCTGAAGGTCTGGCGCGTGCCGAAGCCCGACTGCTGGGCCACCTCGTCGATGCTCAGTTGCGGGTTGGTCAGCAACTGGCGGGCATGGTCAAGGCGGCAGTTGTTGACGAAGTCGGTGAGGGAACTATGGTCGCTGCCCTGGCTGAAGACGGCACCGATGCGTTCCTTCGACAACTGGAACTTTTCGATGATGGCCTGCCGTCCGAACTGCGGATTGAGATAAAGTTGCTCGGCGAGGATGACGTCGCGCAAGTGGTTGTAGAGTGCGTCGTCTTCCGTAGCAGACTCCTGGACAGTGGTGAGGCTGTCTATCTGCTTCATCTGTTTCACCAGCACGCGGTTCTTGCGGTTGATAATACGCTTTTGACGCCAATAGACGAGTTGGGCGGTGACAGCCAGAAGAAGGAGGATGCCAGTGCCAAAGGCTATCAACAGGTTGCGGTCGGCACGGGCCTGCTCTCGCTCGGCGCGGGCTTCGGCCTCCTGCCGTTGCATCCGCTGCTCCAGGGCGTTGTAGCGGGCGATGTGATCGCGGGCGGTGGCCTCCGTGACGCTGCGCTCTATCTGTAGGTAAGCCTCGGTCATGCTGCTGTGCTGCCCCAGGGCGGTATAGGCTGCCGAGATGTAACCCTGCGCCTGGGTGCGGTAGAAGTTGATGTAGCTGGCGCGGCTGGCAGAGTCGGCAGGCACGCGCTTGCTGTCGTCGGCGTATTGGTCGGGGTGCGCCTCGTAGTCCTCCAAGCGTTCAATGATGCGACGGGCCAGCGGCAGCGTCTCCACGTAGCGGCCCGTCGAACTGAGCACGCCAATCTTCCGTTTGGAGACAATGATGAAGGCATCGAGTTCGTTGAACTTGAACTCGGGCATCGTACCCAAAACGGCTATCACGCTGTCGAGCGTGGCCATGCCCTGCTCCGCCTGTCCGTCATAGCAGCGTGCCGCACCCAGTTCGGCCTCCGTGCGCAGAGCCTCGGTCTCGACCCCCTCCCGGTGGCATACGTCAATGAGTTCGCGCGACCGCTGCATCCATTTCAGTGTGTCCTGCTGCATGCGGGCGGTATAGACCAGTACCTCCAGCAACTGCTGCCGCAGGTTAAGATCCTGCTTCAGCGAGTCGTGCCCCAGCACTCGCTCGCCAATCACCCGGCCTGAATCCAGGCTCGTCCCTTTCGGCCCGCCGAGCACCGAGTCCATCCGCGCCTTTATCTGCGTCTTGCTGTATATCCTCGCCCGCTCCACCTCGGCCCGCACCTCGCTCAGATTCCCCACGATAACCGCCGAGTCGATAATCTGCAACGCCCGCTCCGGCTGGTAGCCATACACCGCCATCGCTGCCTGCTGGGTATAAACAGTATCACTTGGCAACGGCTCCCTGCCGTTCCCCTTACTCTCCTGTGCATTCTTACCTGTGCAGCCCACAATGGCTGCCACGACTATAAATAATATAAGGTGTAGTGCCTGTCTCATATCGTCAAAATAAACAATCAATATTCTCTTAAAATGAGAAAGTGGCTGATAATCAGCCACTTCCTTGTCAACAACTTTGTTTGTTGGTCGGGATGAGGCGACTCGAACGCCCGACCCCTACGTCCCGAACGTAGTGCGCTACCAACTGCGCTACATCCCGAAGGCCTACCTTTTTGTGGTAAGCGGGTGCAAAGGTACACAGAATTTTTGAATTACGTGCAACTTTTCTCGGAAAAATTTGCATAAACGAAGAAAAATGCATACCTTTGCACCCACAAAACGATGGTGCCTTAGCTCAGTTGGTAGAGCATCGGACTGAAAATCCGTGTGTCCCCGGTTCGATTCCTGGAGGTACCACACATACGAACAGAAGCGCTAATATCCATGAACGGAGATTAGCGCTTTTGCTTTAGACAGACAACAGATAACTTAAAGACTATATGAAACGACACTCATTGTTATGGACCGTCCTCTTGCTGCTCGCAGCCGTTCAATTGCACGCCCAGACCAACAGCATCCTGGTGAAGGCCGGCGATGCGCAGAGCCTGCTGAACGCCATTGAGCAGGCCAACCAGCAAAACGCCGACCCGCAGGCCAGGCGCGTGTTCATCATGATTCCCGATGGCGTGTACGATCTGGGCGAGCTGTCGCTGACCACCATCCAGGGAAACAACATCGCCCTGATAGGCCAGAGCATGGAGGGCACGGTCATTGTGAATGCACCCAAGGTAGAGAACGAGGGCATTGGCAAGACGGCCACGCTGCTGAACCGTGGCACAGGCACCTACGTGCAGGACCTGACGCTGAAGAACGCACTCGACTACTACCACTCGGGAGCCGCCGGACGGGCCGTGTGCTGGCAGGACAAGGGCCATCGCACCATCTTCAAGCGGGTGCGCATGCTGTCGTATCAGGACACCTACTACAGCCATAGCGAGGAATGCCAGCACTACCTTGAGGACTCGGAGATTCACGGCACGGTGGACTTCATCTGCGGTGCCGGCGACGTGTACTTCAACCGCTGCCTCATCGTGACCGAGAAGCGCAATGCCGACGGCACAGGACGCGACGTGATCGTGGCTCCCCGCACCTCGCGCACGCCGTGGGGCTATGTGTTCAACGAGTGCACCATACGCAACGACGTATCGAAATTCCACTATGCCCGTGGCTGGCACACGCTGCCCCGCTGCACCTGGATGAACACGCGATTGGAGACCCCCGCGAAGCTGGAGCCCACACGCTTTGACCCGCAGGGCATGCGCACGGTGGAGAGCCTGTTCTACGAGTACCACACGATGGACGCCCAGGGGCGCGACATCACCCCGGCATCGAACGTGGTGACCTTCACCCTCAACGGCGAGACCCGCGCCCACGAGACCATCCTGCCCAAGGAGGAAGTGTGGCGATTTGGCATAGAAAAGATTTTCCCCGACTGGAGGCCGGAGAAAATCACACAGAAACTGACTAAGCAGGCAGAGAAGATGTGGGCCAAGGCAGGCCGATAGCCCCCTGCGCGCTACTCCATCTTCATAAACTGCTTCAGCACATCGCAACGCGATACGTACCCACTGGTGCGTGTCGCGTTTTTCCGTTCGTAGGCAGCGAGTGCCTGCAAGGCCTGGTACTGATGGCTGCTGCGCTGCAACACCTTCACATAGTCGGACTTCTGGTCGCTCCACTCCTCGGTGTACCAGGCATCCATGGGCAGATAGGCCTGGGCAAAGAGTACCTTCTCGCGGAACGTAAATTCGTCGATGGAATGGGCGGTTTTCAGCATCTCGTCGGCCTTTTTCAGCAGGTCGGTCTCGTCGGCACGTGCCTCCTCGTTGTAGCTCTTGCCATAGCGCGTCAGGTACCACGCATCGCCAGCATAGGAAGCCTGCGCATAGCGTATGGCCAGTTGGTAGGCACGCTGGGCCTTGGCCGTTGGCTCCAACGCGCCAAAACCTTGCTCCAGCTGCTGCATCTCGCGCACAAACTGCAGCTTCTGATTGGCGGTGACGCGGGCCGAGCCGGGCTGTTGCAGCTCTTCCTTGATGCGCTGCCGCTTCATCCACGGCTCTACCTTGTAGCTGCGCTGCGCCATAAAGGGGGCAATGTTCATGGCATTGATGAAGTCGACGCTCACGGGGGCGAGGTGCCGTTCGGCCTCGGCCCAGCGGCACAGGCGTAGGTACTTAGTACCGATCAGCTCGTGCAGGAACTGCTCGTCGTGGCGAATGCGGGGCGAGAGCCAGTGGTCGATGGCCGACGCGGGGGCTGACTGCTGCACGTAGGCCAGGTACTTCTCCATCTGGTCAACGGCCATCGTGTCGATGCGGTAGAAGAAATCGCCCGAATAGTCGCCGTTCCACCCATACTCGCTGATGCGCGACTGCTGGTGAGCGGCCAGCATCCTAAAGACCTTCGGCTGCTCGTCGTAGACGGCCAGGAAGGCCGTGGCCAGCTCAGAACGCCCCATTTCATCGTATTTTGGTACCAGCACCTGATGCACCAGGCGGTCGAACACCTGCGTGTAGTGATTGTCGTAGAAGTCGCCATCGGCCCGCTCCTCGCGCGCCTTCTCCTCTAACCACGACAGCTCGGTGGCCAGGAAGTCGCCCATGCGGGCATCGGCCTTCTGCACACTGGCCGTGATGAAGAGGCGCAGGGCCCGTGCATTGTCCTTCACGCGGGG
The DNA here is from genome assembly GCA_017478085.1 of Prevotella sp. Classification (GTDB taxonomy): domain Bacteria; phylum Bacteroidota; class Bacteroidia; order Bacteroidales; family Bacteroidaceae; genus Prevotella. Next base: position 4,417 of record JAFVEE010000028.1, read on the forward strand.
CGTGCCGTCGAGCTGAGCAGCCTCGGAGATGAGCCTGAACGCCTCCTGCCGGTCGCCAAAGAGGTATTGCAGCCATGCCTCGGCCGACCGCCACAGAGCTGGATTGGTGGTCTGCTTCTCGCCGACCACCCGTCTGGCCAGTGCGCACATCTTCATAGCCTCGGCCTTCTCGATATCGCGAATGAAGAGCTTGCCCGGCCAGTTGTCGTAGTCGTTCTGGGCGTCGATGGCCTCCTGGGCATTGTTGGCGAAGTCCTGCAGCAGGAAGGGCAGCGCGGGCGAGTTGGCATTGCGCTGGTACTCCTGGGCGATGCTCTCGTAGGAGCGGCGCTTATAATAATAGGTGTAGAGGCTGGCCACGTCGCCCTGCTCCATATAGATCTGCGTGGCCTCGTCGGTGCGGCCCGCCTTGAGCAGGGCACCGGCGTAGATGTTGCGCATCATATCGCGGTAGACGGAGTTGATGAAGCCACTGGCCGTCTGCTCCCAGAACTTCACGTTGTCGGCGTGCTGCCCCAGGAGCATGTTGCAGCGCATGTAGAGCAGGGCGTGCTGCGAGCGCAGACGGGTCTTCACCTTCGACAGCGCATACTGCCTGATGGCACCCAGCTGCTGCTTGCGGGCGGCCTGCTGCTGCTTGGTGGGGTACTCCCAGCTATCGGCCACCTGGCCCGACAGCTGCAGGTAGCGCTCCAGCTGGTCTATGTAGCCCGCCATGAGCACGTCGTTCTTCTTGCAGGCCACCTGGCGCATCTCGTCGGCATCGAACCAGTACAGGTCCTGCCTGCCGGCGTAGGCCCGCCAGTTGTCCATGCACCGGCGGTCGGTCTCGATATTCCAGTCCTGCCCGCCCACGGTGCTGAACAGGTAGTAGTTGTGCGTGCCGGGAATGGCGCACGCAAAGGCACCAGCCGCCACGGCGGCCAGTACACTAATGACGATAAATCGCTTCATATTGTTCTGGTTGATAGCATTGAATGTTCTCTTTGTCAAGATGATAGGTCACGATGTGGCGCCTCACGTCGTCGCGTTCGGCCTCGACAGCCTGCTTGGCCTGCAGAATCTCGTCGTACTGGGCCACATGGTCGATGCTGACCCCATGCAGGGTGCGCTGCCAGCGGAACACGGGATAGGCGGCAGCCAGGGGCAAGGGATAGTCCTTCAGATGCTTCAGGTAGGGCTTCACGTCGCGCATGTCGAGAATGGGGTTGCGCTCGGCGAAGCGTTCGGGTGCCCCCGTGTTGTAGAGCATCAGCACGCCATAGTCGGCTGGCGGGGCGGGCATGGACAACTGGTGCAGGCGGATGGTTACGGAGAGTTGAGAGGAAACAGGGGAGAGGCGGGCGGCGAGCTCTGCCTTCACCCTCTCTAAAAAGCGGTAGTACGTCTGGCGGCTGCGGGCCGTATAGTCGCAGTCTATCTGCAGTTCGCCCGTAGTGCTGATGTCATTGGTCTCGTTCATTTGCAGCACGCGGCGCACCAGCCTGCTGGCCAGACTGTCGATGTAAGGCTCGCGCATGCAGTTCTCCATCACAAAGACCGTGGGAACAATCTCGATGGAATCGGGCATTTTGGCATCGAAGGCCAGTGTGGCATTGGGCATAGGCTCGCCCTGATCGTTGAGCACCACATCGAAATAACGGCAGAAGATGCGGTCGATGTGATGCTGGCGCAGGAAGACCCTCTCGGTGCTGTCGAGCGAAAAGGTGGTGCGCCAGTAGTAAACACCGTTGCCGCACCCCGCGAGCGGCCCGCTCGGAGGCAGCGAACAGCCTGCACACAGGCAAGCCATCAGGAACAGGAGCCAGCAGTGCCTCATCGCGTCTACAGCAGTTCGGGCAGTTGGTACAGCTTCGTGCCGTTCGAGCCCTTCACCAGGATGGTGCGCCCCTCGGGCTGCTCCGTGGCGAGGGCCGTCTTCACCTTCTCTACATCGTGGAAGCGACGGAAGGGGCAGTCGGTCTTGCCGAACTCCTCGCCCACGAGCCATACCTCTTCAACGTTCATCAGACCGATGAAATCGACGATTTTCTGGTGTTCCTCCTGACTGGCCTCGCCCAGTTCGCGCATATCGCCCAGGATGAGCATCTTGTGGCTGGCCTCCATCTGCTGGAAGTTCTCCAGGGCGGCCATCATGCTCGACGGGTTGGCGTTGTAGGCATCGACAATCAGTCGGTTGCGCTGCGTCTGGACCAGCTGCGAGCGGCTGTTGGTGGGCTGGTAGCTCTCCAGGGCATGACAAATCTTCTTGCGGTCGACGCCGAAGTTGATGCCCACGGCGATGGCAGCCAGCAGGTTGTCGATATTATAGGCCCCGATGAGCTGCGTCTGCACCTTGTGCCATTTGGTAGAGCGGCCTTCCTCCTCGAGCGTGGCCAGCGGCTCGCGCCAACGGAACTTCAGCATGGGCGAGCACTCGATGACCTCGCCCGAGATGCACTGGTACTGTTTCTCGGGGTCGGTGCTGTAGGGGGTGATCCAGAGCGTGTCCTCGTCCTGTATCTGGTCTACCAGGAACTCGTTGTCGGCATCCAGGAATATCAGTCCGTCCTCGCGCGTGCGCAGATAGTCGTACAGCTCGGTCTTGGTCTTGATGACCCCCTCGAACGAGCCGAAGCCCTGCAGGTGGGCCCGCCCCACGTTGGTGATCAGTCCGCACGTGGGCTCGGCCGTCTCGGCCAGCGTCTTGATGTCGCCCGGATGGCTGGCCCCCATCTCGATGATGGCAATCTCGTGCTCACGGTTCAGTCGCATGAGCGTCTTCGGCACGCCCACGTCGTTGTTGAAGTTGCCCTCGGTGGCCAGCACGTTGTACTTCTCGGCCAGCACGGCGCGTACCAGCTCCTTGGTGGTCGTCTTGCCGTTGGTGCCCGTGATGCCAATGACGGGAATGGCGAACTGGCGGCGATGCTCGCGGGCCAGCAGCTTGAAGGTCTGCAAGCAGTCGTCGACTACGATGAAATGGTCGTTTTCGGCATATTCCGGCTCGTCGATAATGGCATAGGAGCAGCCCTTGGCGAGTGCTGCCCCGGCAAACTGGTTGCCATTGAACGAGGCCCCCTTCAGGGCCAGAAAGATGCTCCCTTCGGGGCAGTCCCTGCTGTCGGTGGTGATGCACGGGTGCTGCCTGTACAGCTGGTATAATTCCTTAATATCCATCATACTACTATGTTTTGTGGCTGCAAAGTTACAAAAAAATGGCAAAACGCCCGCCACTTCGGCCATTAATTTGCAATAGTCGTGAAAGTATCTTTCTGCAACGAGGGCTCCATTGCAACGGAACGGAGCCCCCGTTGCGCTGCAACGGAGGCTCCATTAGGATGCAACGGGGCCTTGGCTGCGTGCTAACGGAGCCTCCGTTGCAAAAGGGGGTACGGCCTACCTGTGGTGGCGGAACTCGCTGGGCGAAACGCCCAGGTGCTTGCGCACGTAGCTGCCGAAGTGGCTCATATTGGCAAAGCCCAGCTTGGCCGATATTTCCTTGATGCTCAGGTTCGAGTTCTTCAGGTAGAAGCGTATGTCTTCGGTGGTGTACTGGATGATCCAGTCGGAGGCCGTCTTGTCGCTGTACTTCAGGCAGAGCATGGTGAGGTACTTGGGGGTGATGGCCAGCTGGCTGGCATAGTGGCTGATGGGGCGGCGCTTCACCTCGTTGCCCGAGATGAGGCGCAGGAAACGGTTGAAGAGCACCTTGCCCTGCGACAGCTTCACTTCGTCGTGAATGTCCTGCAGGTCTTCCAGAATCTGGCACAGCTCCAGGAGGAAGGCCCTGATTAGGGTGGGCACAATCTCGTGGTGGCTGTTCTGGCTCCGGATCTTCGAGGCAATGAGGGCATGGTATAGGCGGAGATCCTCGCGTATTTGCTCTGGCAGGTGGGTGATGCAGGGCCGCCCGGAGAAGATGGCGCGGTGCCATACGTCGATCTTGTCGTGGAGCAGCCGCTGAATGACGTGGTCCGACAGGCAGATGACGTTGCATGCCGCCTCGGGGGTGGCATCTGTCTGGTCGACGGGCTGGTTGGAGGCGTAGAGGAACAGGTCGCCTGAATTGATGGTAAAGTCTTCCTCGTTGATGATTACCGTCAGCGAGTCGGAGTTGCACATTACAATCATGTTGCTCGCAGGCTTCAAGGGGGGCAGTTTCGACAGGTCGTTCACATTGTCGAAGAGCTGTATTTCACCTTCATTGAAGTCTACGATGAGATTTCCGAACTGTGCATTGCTTCTTTGGTCATTTTGCGTCACGTTGGCCATATTTTCTGTTTATTTGGTTACAAATATCAGCAAAATTTTTTAGAATATGGTGTATAAATACGAAGAATTGTTGTTCAAATTTGCTCTTTTTCTTTTATTCGATATTGATTCTGTGATTTTGAACACCATAGCTATGGAAATATATTTTACATTTCGGAGCGTTTGATTGTATTTATTAGGATTTTTCCCCCGAAAAATAGGGAAAAACCTTTTTGCGGTTTCAGCCGAAATGCTTAACTTTGCAACGTTAATAAGAACTAAGATTTACGAAGATGGAAATGAAGAAGGCTCTTGTATTACTGATGAGCGGGGCGCTGGTGTTCTCGGCTTGCGATAGCTATACGGCCACGGGTGGTTACGTGGGCAGTGGCATAGGCCAGGTGGTAGGGTCGTCGATAGGCGGCATAACGGGTGGCTGGCGTGGCCACGAGACGGGTAGGCTCATCGGCATGGTGGGCGGTGCCGTGGCCGGTGCGGCCATCGGTGCGGCTGTTGACAACGCCCAGCAGCGCAAGTACGAGCAGGCCCGGCGCGTGAGGCCCTACCAGGGCGCGGGCGAGCGGCAGAGCGAGCAGCCGGCCTACGACCCCGCGATGAAGGGCGACGACCGCATTTCCTTTGATGGCGACGATGGCTATGAGGGCATGGAGGGGGCCGCACCCACTCTGGAGATTCGCCATGCCCGCGTAATCGATGGTTCGCACGACGGGGTGCTGACCCGTGGCGAGGAGTGCACGGTGGTGTTCGAGGTGATGAACCTTACGGGCAACACCGTTCGCGACGTGTATCCGCTGGTGGAAGACGTGACGGGCAATAAGCACGTGAAGATTTCGCCCAACCTGCGGGTGGAGAGCATTGCCCCGTTCCAGGGCATTCGCTATACGGCCACGATCCTGGCCGACAAGAAGCTGAAGGACGGCGAGATCGTGGTGCGCGTAGGGGTGAGGCTGGGCCTGAACGGTAAGGCCTCGCAGACTCAGGAATTCAAGATTCCCACGAAAAAGAAGGTAGAAGGTTAGTGTCTGAAGTATTCCTCAATGCGTTCGAGGAAACTCTTGCGTGCAGTGCTCTCCATGTGGCGCTGCACTTTTTTGTGGTCTATGAGCAGCTCTTCCTGCCAGATGGGCTTCAGGGTGTCGGCCATCTCGATAGAGTCTATCCTGAGCTTGGGCAGCTCTATCTTGTGCTCGTGGGTGGGGCGCAGGGGTATGGTAATATCGTCGTCGACCGCCTCGACCACCACGGTGGCTATGCCCTGGGCAATCATGCCCAGCTCGCGGGCCGCTCCCCACGACAGGTCGACAATGCGACCGCGCACGTAGGGCCCCCGGTCGTTCACCTTGACCACCACCGAGCGGCCATTGTCCACATGCGTCACCCGCAGGTGGGTGCCGAAGGGCAGCGTTCTGTGGGCGCAGGTCATAGAGTCATGGTGCAGTCGCTCGCCACTGGCTGTGCGTGCCCCCGTGGCCCGTTTGGCATAGAACGATGCCTTGCCCCGCTGCGACTGGCTGTAGGCCGGAGTAAAAGAAAAATGATAAATGATGAATGACAGAACTGCCACCCACAAGTGCCAGTGCTTTTTTCTTGCAAGCCTTGCGCCCATCGTGGCGCCGCGTTTGTCATTCATCATTTATCATTTATTATTTAGGTAGGCGGCCCAAGCTGCCAACCGCTATACGATGCCTTGTGCCAGCATGGCCTTGGCCACCTTCATGAATCCGGCCACGTTGGCGCCCTTCACGTAGTTGATGTAGCCATCCTCCTTGCCATACTTCACGCACTGGGCGTGTATGCCGGCCATAATCTGGTGCAGCTTCTGGTCTACCTCCTCGCCCGTCCAGGCTATGCGCATGGAGTTCTGCGTCATCTCCAGTCCGCTGGTGGCCACGCCACCGGCGTTCACGGCCTTGCCAGGAGCGAAGAGCTGGCCAGCGGCAATGAACTTGTTCACGGCCTCGGCGGTGCAGCCCATATTGCTCACCTCGGCCACGCACAGCGGCTTCTGGGCCAGGATGCGGTCGGCATCGTCGCCGTTCAGCTCGTTCTGCGTAGCGCAGGGCAGGTAGATGTCGGCCTTCTGCTCCCAGGGCTTCTTGCCCTCGAAGAACTGCGATCCGGGGAACTCGTCGGCGTAGGGCTGGCAGATGTCGTTGCCCGAGGCACGCAGCTCCAGCATATACTCAATCTTCTCGGCATCCAGACCGGCGGGGTCGTAGATGTAGCCGTCGGGACCGCTGATGGTGATGACCTTGGCCCCCAGCTCGGTTGCCTTCTTGGCGGCACCCCAGGCCACGTTGCCGAAGCCCGAGAGAGCGATGGTCTTGCCCTTGATGTCCAGTCCGTGGGTCTCCAGCATGTGGTGCACGAAGTACAGGGCGCCATAGCCCGTGGCCTCGGGGCGCAGGATGCTGCCGCCCCACTCAATGCCCTTGCCAGTGAGGGTGGCACCGTGGAACTGCGAGGTGAGCTTCTTGTACATGCCGAAGAGGTAGCCAATCTCGCGGCCACCCACGCCGATGTCGCCTGCAGGCACGTCCATATCGGGGCCAATCACCTTGTACAGCTCCATCATAAAGGCCTGGCAGAAGCGCATAATCTCGGCATCGCTCTTGCCGCGCGGGGCAAAGTCGCTGCCGCCCTTACCGCCGCCCATAGGCAGCGTGGTCAGGGCGTTCTTGAACGTCTGCTCGAAGCCCAGGAACTTCAGAATGCTCAGGTTCACCGACGGGTGGAAGCGCAGACCGCCCTTGTAGGGGCCGATGGCGCTGTTGAACTGCACGCGGTAGCCAATGTTCACCTGCACCTCGCCCTTGTCGTCGACCCAGGGCACGCGGAAGGTAGTGATGCGCTCCGGCTCCACGATGCGCTCCACAATCTTGGCTTTCTCGAACTCAGGATGCTGGTTGTAAACGTCCTTGATCGATTCGAGCACCTCCCTCACGGCCTGAAGGTATTCCAGCTCGCCCGGGTGCTTGCGCTCCAGGCCTTGCATAATTTTCTCAACTTCCATAGTGTTACGATTTAAAAGTTAGTCAATTGGTTATTAGAACGCCGCAAATATAGGGAAAAATCCGTTATCGACCAAGAATTTTTCCGAAAATTTATTGAATGAACTTGCAATTTGTAATTTCTTCACTTTTTTCTGCCGTGGCGAGCCCGTTTTTTGCAATTGATAATCGCTGTTCCGCCATAGGGCTTTTCTTCTGTTTCAGTGAAAAAAAGGCAGTACTTGTTTCTTATCTCGGAAAAAAGTTGTACTTTTGCAGAAAACTCAAGGTAATAAGTTATCTAATCATAAAAAATGGAAGAATTGGAAATTAAGTCGCAGTTGCCCGAGAATGCATTCCGCGAACTGCACGAGGGAGAGAAGTACGAGCCGCTGATGGCTCCAGAAGGTAACTACCCGGAGGTGAACACCTGGTCGGTGACGTGGGGCGTGCTGATGGCGATGCTCTTCAGTGCCGCCGCTGCCTACCTGGGACTGAAGGTGGGCCAGGTGTTCGAGGCTGCCATCCCCATCGCCATTATCGCTGTGGGCGTGTCGACGGCTGCCAAGCGCTCGAAGGCCCTGGGCGAGAACGTCATCATCCAGTCGATAGGTGCCTGCAGCGGTGCCGTGGTGGCCGGTGCCATCTTCACGCTGCCCGCCATCTACATCCTGCAGGCCAAGTACCCGGAGATGTCGGCTTCGTTCCTGAAGATTTTCTTCGCCTCGCTGCTGGGCGGCATTATCGGCATCCTGTTCCTCATTCCTTTCCGCAAGTACTTCGTGAGCGATATGCACGGCAAGTACCCCTTCCCCGAGGCTACGGCCACCACGCAGGTGCTGGTGAGCGGAGCCAAGGGCGGCGACCAGGCCAAGCCGCTGCTTATTGCGGGCTTGGTGGGCGGCCTCTACGACTTCATCGTGGCCACCTTCGGCTGGTGGAACGAGAACTTCACTTCGCGTGTGGTGGGCTTCGGCGAGGACTTGGCCGAAAGGGCCAAGCTGGTGTTCAAGGTGAACACGGGTGCCGCCGTGCTGGGCCTGGGCTACATCATCGGCTTCAAGTATGCACTCATCATCTGCCTGGGCTCGTTTGCCGTGTGGTGGCTGGTGGTGCCGGGTATGGCGCTGGTGTTTGGCAGCGACGTGCTCAACCAGTGGGATCCCTCCATCACGATGGCTGTGGGCGATATGTCGCCTGAGCAGATCTTCAAGAGCTATGGCAAGTCCATCGGCATCGGTGCCATCGCTATGGCGGGTATCATCGGCATCATCAAGAGCTGGGGCATCATCAAAGGAGCCGTGTCGCTGGCAGCTCGCGAGATGAAGGGAAGCGGCAGTGGCGCAATGGAATCGCGCCGCACCGAGCTGGATCTACCTTTCAAGTTCATTGCCATTGCCTCGATCGTGACCATCCTCATCACCTTTGTGTTCTTCTGGTTCGGTGTGATGGACGGCAACGTGCTGCAGGCCCTCGTGGCCATCGTGCTGGTAGCCGTCATCGCCTTCCTCTTTACCACGGTGGCGGCCAATGCCATTGCCATCGTAGGCTCGAACCCCGTGAGCGGTATGACGCTGATGACGCTTATCCTGGCCTCGGTCGTGATGGTGGGCGTGGGCCTGAAGGGCACCAGCGGCATGGTGGCCGCCCTCGTGATGGGCGGCGTGGTGTGTACGGCTCTGTCGATGGCCGGTGCTTTCATCACCGACCTGAAAATTGGCTACTGGCTGGGCACCACGCCCCGCAAGCAGGAGTCGTGGAAGTTCCTGGGCACACTCGTCTCGGCAGCCACCGTGGGCGGCGTGATGATGCTGCTCAACGAGACCTACGGCTTTGCCAGCGGACAGCTGGCCGCCCCGCAGGCCAATGCCATGGCCGCCGTGATCGACCCGCTGATGAACGGCGTGGGTGCACCCTGGGTGCTCTATGCCATCGGTGCCGTGCTGGCCGTGGTGCTCACGCTTTGCAAGGTGCCCGCACTGCCCTTCGCCCTGGGCATGTTCATTCCCCTGGAGCTGAACGTGCCGCTGTTGGTGGGCGGTGCCGTGAACTGGTACGTCACCACCCGTTCGAAGGACAAGGCCGTGAACGATGCCCGTGGCGAGCGTGGCACGCTGCTGGCCAGCGGCTTCATTGCCGGTGGTGCTCTGATGGGTGTGGTGAGTGCCCTGCTGCGCTTCGGTGGCTTCAACCCCATCAACGAGTCGTGGCTGGCCAATCCGCTTAGCGAGCTTTGCGCCCTCCTCGCGTACATATTATTAATTATATACTTCGTGAAGGCTACCAAGACCGCGAAATGAAACGATTCATATTTTTGATTGCGCTGCTATGCCAAATGGTGGGCGTGGCAGTGGCTCAAACCGTAGAAGACCTGGGCATGGACTTTGGCAAGCGGGTCTATGCCACGCAGAAGAACCCGAAGGGAACGTATGCCCTGGTGATGTTTCGCGAGCGCAACAAGAAAGACACCGACTGGAAGCAGTGGGGCGAGATAGGTCTCTTTGACCTTAGGGACAAGGAGATGATGTGGACGGAAAAGTTCGACTACAATACGGCTGTGGCCTGGTGTACGAATCGTGGCGTGCTGGTAGCAAAAGAGGGCGAGATGACCATGAAAGACTGGTACACGGGCGCACCTCTCTGGGCCGGGGTGGGCGCTCCCATCCTTCTGGACGAAGCCACAGGCATGCTTTTGTCCTATGGGTTGGCAGGTAGTACCAAGGTTCATGGGCTTAGCCTTCGCGATGGTGCCGAATGCTGGACTGCCCGCATTCCGGCCACGCGCAGCTGGGGCTGGAACCAAGTGCTGTGGGAAGACTCTGTTCACGTTGTCGTGGTCAACGACCATGTGGACAGGATCAACATCGTTACTGGCGAGACCGATACCTTCGAGGCCAAGACGGGCATAGCCGATGTGGGCCAGATTGTGGCCACGGCAGCTGCTTCAGTAGCACTCACCGTGGTGGCGAATGTCAATAACCATTCCGATTACTTTTATTATTACACCCCATCGTCTTATCCTCCCAAAATCATAGCCGAGCTTCATTCCAATTTGTTGCAGGCAGATACGTGCTACTATTTCTCCGACCGCAACCAGGTGGTGAAGCTCGACCGCCGTTTGCGCCCCGTCTGGACTACGCCTCTGCCCGAGAAGATGGGCGCCCATGCCGTGCTCTATGCCCATGGCCCTACGGTGTATATGGCCAACCTAGGCTACGGCTTGAAGGGAAAGGGCGAGCACCACGCCACGGGCCGTCCGTTTGTAGCTGCCTTCAATGCCCAGACGGGCGAGCAGCAGTTCCTGCGACATCTCTCGGAGGGTAAGTGCATGGCCGACAGCGCCGCCTTCACCCCTCAGGGCTGCACTGTGTTCTTCCCCGATTCTACCAGTTACACACCTTTCTAATAAAATACAGCATACGATGAGAAAGCTATTGCCACTACTGGCGCTACTGGCCGTCACGGCCAGTGCCAAGGACTACGTCATCACCGACTTCGGAGCCGTGAGCGACACTACCGTGCTGAGCACCATGGCCCTACAGAAGGCCATCGACGAGTGCTCGCGGCAGGGTGGGGGACGCGTGGTGGTGCCTACGGGTATGTTTAAGACCGGCAGCATTGAGCTGCGAAGTCATGTAGAGCTGCACCTTGAGCACGGGGCCACGCTCTATGGCTCGACCCGCGTGAAGGACTACCGTCCCATGAAGAGCGACTATGTGTCGCTGCGCACGCAGACCACCACCATACAGCTGATCTATGCCGACGGCGTGCAGGACGTGGTGATCAGCGGCACGGGCTGCATCGATGGGCGCGGCTCGGCCTTCCCCAAGCTGTCGTGGAACGACGAGGGCATCACCCGCCCGCACCTCATTCGCTTCATACAGAGCCAGGACATCACCCTGCGCGACGTGACGCTGCGTAACAGCGGGTGCTGGATGCAGCACTACCTGGCCTGCGACCGCCTGAAAATCGATGGAATCAGGGTTTTTAACCGCAATAACTACAATAACGACGCGCTCGACCTGGACGGCTGCCACGATGTGATCGTGACGAACATGCTGGCCGACAGCGACGACGACGGCATCACGCTGAAGAGCACCTCACCCCGCCTGTGCGAGAACATTCGCATCAGCAACTGCGTGGTGAGCAGCCATTGCAACGCCATCAAGCTGGGCACCGAGAGCAACGGCGGCTACCGCAACATATCCATCAGCGGCATTGTGGTGAAGCCCAGCGAAGACCAGACCTCGAAGTTCTTCGGCAACGACCGGGGCACGTCGGTCATCTCGCTCGAGGTGGTCGACGGCGGTGTGCTGGAGAACGTGCAGGTGAGCAACATCGTGGCCGAGGGCACCGAGGTGCCCATCTTTGTGCGACTGGGCAACCGCGCCCGTGGCTACCGCGAGGGGCAGGTGATAGACCACGTGGGCACGCTGCGCAATGTGGTGATCAGCGATGTCACCGTGCGCGACTGCGGCTCAACGGGCAGCAGCATCACCGGCCTGCCCGGACACCCAGTAGAGAACATCGCCCTGCGCAACATCCGCATTGAGCACCGGGGCGGCCAGCCCTTGACGGATGTACCTGCCGACGAGAAAGAGAAGGAATACCCCGAAGGCACCATGTGGGGCCCGCTGCCCGCACAGGGCTTCTTCCTGCGCCACGCCCGCAACATTGAGTTCCAGAACATTGACGTGCGGGCCCTGCAAGCCGACGAGCGGCCCGTCTACGTGCGTGTGGATGCCGACTAAAAAACGGCCATTCGGACAATTGTACAGATATTTGTACGATTGTCCGAATTCTTTTATACCGTTTCTGCCTACCTTTGCATCAGAAAAACTACTAAACGACTGAATATGAGAAAAAAGACTTTACTCCTTACCGCAATGACCGCCTGCGCCATGCTCTCGGCCACTGCACAGCCCCAGCCTCAGGGTATGGGCCGTCGGCAGATGTGGGCATCGGTCAATGCCCTTAGTAATGCTTCGACGGGCGATTACACTCAGCAAAACAACAAGTTGCTCATCAGCTGGCGAATGCTGCCCAGCGACGACTGGGACACCTCGTTCCTCCTGTATTGTGGTTCGGCCACGGCAGAGAATCCTTCTACCTATTCCAGGGTCAGCCCGTCGCCCATCAAGAATGCCACCTGCTACCAGACCTCTATCCGCTCCACCGCTACCAAGTACTTCCTGCTGCCGGGCGATTTCCCCTATGCCTCGAAGACACTGCTCATTAGCGCCGAAGAGCGGCAGGCCATGCGCGATGCTGCCATCGACTCGCTGGTGGTCGACGAGCGCATCTATAAGGACAAGCTGCCCTACCTCTCCATCCCGCTTCAGGACACGAAGGATGTGTATGCCGGCGACGACCTGGAGTATCAGGCCAACGACGTGAGCGTGGGCGACCTGGATGGCGACGGCGAGTTCGAGATTGTGGTGAAGCGCCTGCAGTCGCCCAAGGGCCACCTGGATGGCGGCACGGGGGCCAGCTACAGCAGCCACAACACCATCTATGCCGTGATCTGGGATGCCTATAAGCTCGACGGCACCCTGCTCTGGCGCATCAAGGGCGGCCCCGGTATCATCCTGGGCAACAGCTCGGCCTTTGCCATAGCCGACTTCGATGGCGACGGCTGTGCCGAGATGGCCATCCGCACCTGCGAGGGCACCGTGTTTGGCGACGGGCAGGAGATTCCCGATACCAACGGCGACGGCAAGATAGACTACCGCACCTGGGGCAACGAAAACTCGAGCAGCCCCGGATGGGTAGACCACTACAACTCGGCTGGCCCTGAGTTCATCTCGATCATCGACGGCAAGACGGGTCGCGAGCTGGCCCGCGACAACTTCATAGCCCGCGAGACCAGCGAGTCCTGGGGCGACGGCTACTGGAAGCGTGCCTGCTCGTTCCGCGTGGGCGTGGCCTGCTTCGACAATCTGCCCTCGGTGGTCTTCGGTCGTGGCGTCTATGCCCGCTCGGTGCTCGAGGCCTGGGACTATCGCGACGGCAAGCTGACCCGCCGCTGGCGCTTCGACAGTGCCAAGGCTGGCGGCAGCACCACCAATAAGGACGGAAAGCCCAACAGCGCCTATGGCGGTCAGGGCAACCACTCGTTCAACACGGCCGACCTCGATGGCGACGGCAAGGACGAGGTGATGTATGGCTCGATGGCCATCGACGACGACGGCTACGGCCTCTGGAGCACACAGCTGGGCCATGGCGATGCCAACCACGTGGGCCGCTTCCTGCCCGACCGCGAGGGTCTGCAGGTGTACCACTGCTTAGAGAGCGGAAAGACCATGGTGGCCCTGCACGATGCCAAGGACGGCAAGGTGATCTGGAAGAAAGAAGGCAGCAGCGACAACGATACGGGCCGCTGCCTCGTGGCCGACATCGATCCCAACTCGCCGGGCTGCGAGTTCTGGTGGGCAGGCAGCAATGCCTATTCGCAGGACGGGTCGAGAGACTTGGGCTACAGCCCCTCGTCGTGCAATATGGCCATCTGGTTCGATGGCAAGCTGTCGCGCCAGCTCATCAACGCGCCCAGCGGTGGTGGCGGCACCATCAGCAACGACCGCGATGGTGGCCGCGTGTTCACGGTCTATCGCTACAGCTCGCACTTCATCAATGGCACCAAGGCCAACCCCTCGTGGTATGGCGACTTCCTGGGTGACTGGCGCGAGGAGTTCATCGTGCCCGACAACACGCTGGTGGGCGACCTGAAGATCTTCTCTACCTGGTACCCCACTGACTATAAGTTCCCCTGGCTCATGACCGACCACACCTACTGGATGCAGACGCTCAACCAGAACATTGGCTACAACCAGCCCAACCACATTGGCGGCTACTACCTGGGCAACGGCATGGATATGTCGAAGGTTCCTGTAGGCGTGACCACGGGCATTCGCGACGTGCAGACGGCCACGCAGCAGGGCCCCAGGGCCGACCAGCGCATCTACGACCTGAGTGGCCGCGTGGTGCAGAACCCCGGCCACGGCATCTACGTGCAGGGCGGCAAGAAGGTTGTCTTTTAGAACAGTGTGAAATAACCGCTGCTTCGTTACTACACAACGGAGGCTCCATTGACCATCAATGGAGCCTCCGTTGTGTTGTAATGGAGCCTTCGTTGCGTTGTAACGGAGGCTCCGTTGTATTTAAGCCTCGCGCTGGCGGGTGCCCATGCGGGCCTCTACCACGTTCACCACGTAGTCGCCCAGCTTCTCGCACTCGTTCACCAGGTCTATGTAGATGGTGCCCTCGGCGTAGGTGTACTCGTGGTTGTTCACGTCGATGATGTTCTGCGCCTTCAGCTGGTTGCGGTAGTTGTTGATCTCGTTCTCGATGTTGAACGTGCGGTTCACGTTGAATGCCTCCTTTCGGCCACCCATCAGCTGGTTCATCTGCGTCAGCGCCTGGTCGGTCAGTCCCATCATCTGGTGCAGGTGCTCATACTGCTTCTCGATGAAGTGGTCCTGCTTGGCGGCAAACTTGCGGTTGATGGTGCGGGCCATGTTGTAGCACGAGTCGCCGATCGACTCCAGCTCGCTCACCTCGCGCAGCATGGCGCGAATCTTGCCCTTCGTGTCATCAGAAAGGTGGGCATCGCTCACGCTCTCCAAGTACTGCGCAATCTCCAGCTCCATATTGTCGCTGATGCTCTCGTACTTCTCAATGCGGGTGAACAGCTTGTTGAACTCCTGCTCGTTGTTCTTGTCCTTGTTTTGCTGGCTCGACGACAGGTTGAGCAGCTCCTGCACCATACCGAACATGCGCTGCATGCGCTCGGAGAACGACGATATTTCCTTCTGGGCCTCGAGCACCGAGAGCTCCGGCGTCTTCATGAAGCCCGCTGTGATGAAGTGCAGGCGGAAGTCCTCCTCCTCGTCCACACGCTTGGGCTTGATCACCCAGCACACGAACTTCTCGATCTGGGGAATGAACCAGATCAGGATCATCGTGTTGGCCACGTTAAACGTGGTGTGGAAGGCGGCCAGCACGAAGCTCAGCTTGGCCGAGTTGGCCAGGAAGGCCCCCGTTCCGGCGGTCTCCTTCGTCATATTGACATCGTAGCCCACCCAGCCGCACACCATGTCGATGAACGGACGGAAGACAAACAGAATCCAGATGACGCCGAACACGTTGAAGAACATATGGGCCAGTGCCGCGCGGCGGGCCTGCGTATTGGCCGAGAGTGCGGCCAGGTTCGACGTGACGGTGGTGCCTATGTTCTCACCCATCACCAGCGCAATGCCCTGATAGATGGGCAGGGCACCGCTGGAGCACAGAATCATCGTGATGGCCATGACGGCTGCCGACGACTGCACGCAGAACGTGAGCACGCCGCCCAGCAGCAGGAACACGATGGTGGTGACGAACGAGTTCGGGTCGAACGAGGCGAAGAAATCGAGCACGGCCTGGTTCTCGCCCAAGTGCATCTCCGTGCCCGTCTGGCGCAGCGTGCCCAGGGCAAAGATGAGGAACGACAGGCCGAAGAGGAAGTCGCCTATGTAGCGGTATTTCTTCTGATAGATAAGGATGATGCCCACCAGGAAGGCCGGCCAGGCCGCATCCATAATGTTGAACGACATACCGGCCGACATAATCCAGGCCGTGAGCGTTGTTCCGATGTTGGCACCCATAATGACCGAGATGGCCTGTGCCAGGGTTAGAAGTCCGGCGTTGACAAACGAGACGGTCATCACCGTTGTAGCTGTTGAAGACTGAACCGAGGCCGTTACGAGTGTACCCGTAAGCATACCAGTGAAGCGGTTGGTTGTCATGGCTCCCAAGACGTGTCGCAATTGTGGACCCGCCATCTTCTGCAGCGCCTCACTCATCGATTTCATACCGAACATCAGCAGGGCGAGTGAGCCGAGAAGTTTGAAAATAACGATAGTCGACATACCGAAATGTAGTGTAGATTTGTAATTACGCTTGCAAAGTTACGAAAAAAGGTTGTAACAACGATTAGTATCTCGATATTTTTTTGTACTTTTGCGGCAAAATAGACAATTGCGCTGTATGGCTGCAAGAAAACTTGAATATTATTAACTAACAATAGACTACAATGAAAAATCTGAAAATCGTGTTTGCTTTGGCCGGGCTGATGGGGGGCAGCCTGGCAACGATGGCCCAGACGCCAGAGATTCTTGAGGCCAGCCGCTATGTGCGCGGAGCCACGATGGCCTTTGCCCGTATGTCGGTGCGCCCCAACGGTGCAACCATTACCGAGCGTGGCTTCTGCTATGCCGAGAATGTCGTGCCCACCGTGGCCGACAGCCGTACCACGCTTGCTGAAGGACTGAACAATGGCGGTGGCCCCATCTACTGGCTGAAGAACCTGAAGCCCGCTACTAAGTACTACATGCGTGGCTACCTGCTGACTGCCGACGGCCAGACCGTCTATGGTGACCCCGTGAAGTTCTACACCCTGCCGAAGGGACAGATCACCTTCGATATGCGCGATGGTGGCGACCAGGCCACCTACAACCGCATCAAGAACGCCACGCAGACGGCCATAGACTGGTGGAACAACCTCACCGAAATGAAAGGCTTCAGGCCCAGCGTGGGCTTCGTTGATGGTACGCCGACGGCCGACTGCAGCTATGGCGGGTGGATTCGCGTGGGTTCGAACCAGAGCTACCAGCGCACGGGCACCATTATGCACGAGATGCTGCACGGCTGTGGCGTGATACCCTGGGCCAACACGGAGTGGAGCCGGGTGGGCCGCCTGCGCTCGGGCGTCACTGGCGACGGCTATGGCACGGGCCAGTGGCTGGGCGACCGCGTGACTGAGGTGCTGCGCTTCTGGGACAACAACAACACCGAGGTGCTGAACGGCGACTACCAGCACATGTGGCCCTACGGCATCAATGGTGCCGGTGAAGATACTGGTTCGGACATCCTCTACATAGGCAACTCGCTCGTTTGCCAGGCCCTGGGCGAGGACGGCCTGCAGCACACCTACTCGCTGTTTGCCGAGCCTTACTATGCCCTGGACCAGGAGGACGATGTGAAGCTCTACATCAAGAACGAGTCTGCCGACCGTGGCCGTTACACCTCTTACCTGATGCCTAACGCCTCGGGTGCCCTGTACTGGGTGCAGATGACCGCCGAGCAGGCCCTGCAGAACGACAGTGCCGCCTGGCTGACCACCTTTACGCCCGACAATCAGTACTACCAGATGCGCAATGTGGCCACGGGCCGCTACATCACCTATACGGGCACCAACTTCTCTACCGTACAGCGCACGGCTCCCACGGCCAGCGACAACCTGCAGCTGATGAAGGGCCGCGTAGACGTGGACGGGCAGCGCGGCTACTGGATTATCTCGCCCGAAGCCAACTGGGAACCCAAGTGCCTGCAGGCCTATCCCACTGGCAGGGCATCGGCTGCTACGTTCGACATCTCGAACGCTGCGGAGGCACAGCGCTGGCTCATTATGACCGGCGAGGAGATGAAGGCCGCCAACGACCAGGCCATTGCCTCACTGCAGAAGGAGGCTGCCGACGTGCTGAAGCGGCTCAAGGCTATGGCCGACGTGCCCCATTCTGAAGAGACTGCCGGGGCCGATGCCGCCTTTGCCGCCTCGCTGGGCGAGCTGGAGACCAGAGTGGCACAGGCTGCCTCGCCCCTTGAGCTCATTGCCCTGATGGACGAAGCGCAGGCCGCCGGGCTTGAATTTTTGAAAGGCGTGTCGCCCACGAATGCCGGACGGCCCTTCGATCTGACCTACCTGATCACGAATCCTGGGTTCGACACCAATACCGACGGCTGGTCGCAGTCGGCATCGGTCAGCTACTCCTGCGCCGAGTTCTTCCAGACGGCTTTCGACTTCAACCAGACCCTGCAGAACCTGCCTGCCGGCAACTACCGCGTGAACATGCAGGGATTCCAGCGTCCGGGCTCTTCTGCCGACTCATACGCTGCCTATACCAGTGGCACCAATGCGGTGAACGCCGAGCTCTATGCCGCTGAGAACGCATCGAAACTGGCCCACATAGCCTCTGGCGCCCAGACGCGCAAGGTGGGCGGCACGGAGTCGACCGTAGGCTCGGGCCGCTACATTCCCAATAATATGGAGGCTGCCAGCCTGTACTTCAAGAAGGGACTCTACGAGAACAGCGTGTTCGGTACCGTCGGGGCCGACGGCGTGCTGAAGCTGGGCGTGCGCTCGCAGTCCATGCCCGGCAACTACTGGGTTATCTTCGACAACTTCCGCCTGTACTACTTTGGCAAGCTGACCGAAGAGTCGGTGCTGGGGCTGAATGGCGTCAATGCCAATGCCGCAAAGGGCCGTCAGGTCTACTCGCTCGATGGTCGCCGCGTAGCCTCTGACGCAGGCCTGCGCCCGGGCATCTATATTGTTAACGGTCAGAAAATGGTGGTGAAGTAAGACTATGGCAAACGACAATGTGATTGAGACCAGCTTTGCAAAAGCCCGGCGGTGGACCAGCGGCATGTCGCTCGGCGAGGACCTGCTGCTGCTCGACCGCCTGGCCGATGCACCGTTTCCCACCGAGCCCCGGCGCATGAACTTCATACTTATCGGCCTGTGCACCCGTGGCCGTGTGCAGTACCGTATGGACCTGCAGGAGCACTTGGTGACGCCGGGCGATATTATCATGGCCAGCGAGCGCCACATCATTGACAACTATATGGCCTCGCCCGACCTGGAAGGGCTGTGCATGATGGTGTCGGTGCCCTTCTACAATGAGATCATACGCAACGTGAGCGATGCCTCGGCCCTGTTCCTCTTCTCGCGCACCCATCCCGTCATTGCCCTCTCGCCCCGCGACCAGCAGGTGTTTCGCGAGTATTTCTACGTCATACGGGCGAAGATGGCCGAGACGCAGAACCACTTCAGGCGTGACCTGGTGCGCACGCTCATACTCGCCATGTTCTACGACCTGAGCGACGTGGTCTATCGCTTCAGCCATTCTGAGGTGGGGCGGCAGTCGCGTGCCGACATTATCTTCACCCAGTTCATCAAGCTGGTCGAGGAGAACTGCCGCCACGAGCGCAGGGTGGGGTGGTATGCCCAGCAGCTGTGCATCACGCCCAAGTACCTTTCAGAGATGGTGAAGCACACCAGCAAGCGCACGCCCAACGAGTGGATAGACAACTACGTGACGCTGGAGCTGCGCGTGCTGCTGAAGAACTCGGCCAAGACCATCAAGGAGATAGCCGAGGAACTGCACTTTGCCAACCAGTCGTTCCTGGGCAAATACTTCAAGGAGCGTGTGGGCATGAGCCCCAGCGAGTACCGGCGCTCGTAGGGCTACAGATAGCCCTGCTGGCGCAGCTCCTGGGCCACGGCGCAAAGCTCGTCGTACCATTCTTGGCCGAAGCGGCGCACCAGTGGCCCCTCCAGGAAACGGTAGACGGGCAGGCCGAGCTCGCGGCCTTTAGCCACGGCTGGCCGGCACACCTCCCAGCGGTGGTAGTTCAGGGCAACGGTGCCGTCGCTGAAGCGCTTCTCGCGAATGGGGTAAAGCGCACAACTGATAGGCTTACAGAACGTGGAACGTCCCGCTCTGTAAGCCTTTTCAAGTGCACATAGGCAGCAGTCGTGAATGGGCTGGTGGGTAGAGAAATCGTTGATGTCGTCGTAGAAGGTGAACACGCAGTCCTTGCCGCCCACGATGCTCGTCACCAGGTCGCCCTCCTGGTCGGTATAGGCCACGCCCTGGCGGTCGATCACGGCCTGTGCCGAGGCCGAGAGGTCGCTCCAGCAGGCATCGAGCGCGTCTTCTATCTGCATCACCTCGTCGAGCGTCACGGGGGCTCCCGCATCGCCCTCTATGCAGCACGCGCCCTTGCAGGCCGACAGGTCGCAGCAGAACTGCTCGGTCAGGATGTCCGACGAGATGAGAATCTCGCCTATTTGCAGGATGGGGGGAAGTTGCTTTACCATACGATGGGGGTCATTCCGTTTTCGGTGAGATACTGATTGCAGCGCGAGAACTGGTGCTGCCCGAACCAGCCGCCACGGTTGGCCGATAGGGGCGAGGGGTGTACGCTCTCGAGCACCAGGTTGGTCTGCTTGTTGATCATATACGACTTCGAGCGGGCGAAGCCTCCCCACAGCATGTAGACCAGGTGCTGGCGATGGGTGGCCAGGGCCTGAATGGCGGCATCGGTGAAGTTCTGCCAGCCCAGCGTGGCGTGGCTGTTGGCCTGATGGGCGCGCACGGTCAGCGTGGCGTTGAGCAGCAGCACGCCCTGGCGGGCCCAGCGGGTCAGGTCGCCGCTGGTGGGCACCGGCGTGCCCAGGTCGTCGTGAATCTCCTTGAAGATGTTCTGCAGCGACGGCGGAAACATCACCCCCTCCTGCACCGAGAAGCTCAGGCCGTGGGCCTGTCCCGGCTCGTGGTAGGGGTCCTGGCCTATGATGACCACCTTCACCTGGTCGAACGGGCACAGGTTGAAGGCATTGAAGATGTACCGGCCCTGGGGGTAGCAGGCCCCCGCCATATACTCGCGCCGCACGCTCTCGGTGAGCTGCTGGAAGTAGGGCTTCTCGAACTCGCCCTGCAAGTGCTGCTTCCACGATTCCTCTATCTGTACGTTCATAGTAGTATGTAGTTTCTGGTTATTGCACGGTGACCTTGCGGGCTGCCTGTCCCTGCCGCACCACATAGATGCCGGGGGCCAGCCCGTTGAGCGAGCTGCCGCACAGCTGACCGCTCAGGCCGTACACCTGGTAGGGACGGTCGAAGTCTACACGGGCCAGCACAGGCGAAAGGCCGTTGACGCGCGGCGTGTAGACGTAGCCCAGCTTCTTGTCCATCCACGCCAGTCGCTCCTTCATGAAGCGGCGCACGTTCTGCACCTCGGCGGCATAGCTGCCCCAGGTGCGCGGGTTCTGGTGCACCCGGGTGTTCATGATGGGCCAGCGCACGAAGTTCAGCTGCTGCGACTGCTGCAGCGAGGCCTCCAGCGAGTCTATGCAGGCCACCAGGTTCTCTTCGGTCAGCCCCGCCTGCCGTGCCTCGTCCCATATCTGCAGTAGCCGCTGGCGGGCCGTGGCGTTGCTCACCACGATGTTGTTGACGAAGGTTCGCATGTTGCCCGCACAGCTGCCCACGGTGCGGTAGATGTAGTCGGTCTTCGAGTTCACGGGGTAGGTGCGGTTGTCGTTCTCGAAGGCAAGGTCGAAGTCCCACACCGGGCCGGTGAAGATGGTGTCGTTGCCGCGCTGCTTGTACATGAACACGCTCCAGTAGGTGTCGGTATTGCCCGACAGCTCGCCCACCAGGAAGTGGCGCAGAAAGGTGTTCAGGTCCAGATAGCGGCTCCACTGCTGCTCCATCGTGTTGAAGCGGGTCCTGATGTAGTTGCGCTGCTGGCTGGTGATGCTGTCGGCACTGGGCGACTTGATGGTCACGGGGTTGTTCCGCGACGAGTAGAAGTACTCCTCTTCCTCGTAGGCGTAGGCATCTATTTCGAAGAGGTAGCCGCCCGTCAGCGCCGTGCCCGAGTTGTCGAGCGGCGTCATCTCGTCAATGTCGACGCGGCCTTTGTGCACCTGCACCTGGTCGCACAGCTGGTAGCAGCCCTTGTACTCGCCGTTCACCAGCACGTCGACCGCGCGGCCGTAGGGCGTGTAGGGCATGCCCAGGCGGCGGCTCAGCTCGAAGGCCAGCAGGTTGCGCATGAGCGTCTTGTCGCCATAGTTGTTGATGAGCGTCCACTTCTTGGCCTTGGCCGGTGCGTCGAGCACCCGCTGCTTCTTGTCGAACTTAATGCGGTAGGGCTTCTTGGGGAAGGTGCGCGAGGCGTTGCCGCGCTCGCGAATGGTGCCGGGCTCCGAGAGCAGGGGCGCGTCGCCCTCGGCCCCGATCAGGGTCAGCTGCGTCGCAATCTCGTGCTCCTTGTCGTAGGGCAGCACGCCGTTCTGCGTGTGAATGCTCACCAAGGGCAGGTTCGTGGGGCGGTAGAGCTGCGACGAGTCGCCCACACCCTCATGGCCGTAGAACTCCAGCTCGGCCACGTTGCAGCGGGCATCGGCCGGGCCCACATAGCGCACGTAGCGGAAGCCCTTCGAGCACGCCACGTCGGCATACGACAGCTGGCCTATGGTGCCCTTCGCGGCAATGATGTGCAGTGGCAGCGCATCGGCGAAGTCGGGGCTGTTGGCCCCCTCGAACACGCCCAGCTGCACCCGTGCCGGGCCGTTGCTGTCGTTGCGGGGCGACCATCCCACGCGCGTAATAATATAAGGTGAGCCCAGATCCAGTCCGGCCCACGTGTAGCTGCGCTCCCACGAAGCGAAGAACGTGTTCAGGTTGCCGTCGAAGGCCATGGCACAGGTGTTCACCGTGGTCGACGAGCGCGACGTCGAGTAGTCTACCGACGTAGGCGTGCCGATGACCTTTCCGCTCAGCTTCTCGTCGGCCAGGGCAAGCAGCGGGGCGCCCATCAGCAGGCACAGCGCCACCGTCCTCAAGTGCATTCTTTTCATGTCTCTTTGCAAACAGGGTTTAAGAATCGGCTGCGAAATTACTAAATTTTTCCCAATTCCGTATCTTTTTTCCCAACTTTGTTCGTCGCTCCGGGCTATATTGTCCGGCCCCCGGCACCTCGCCGGAAAATAACGGAGCCTCCATTGCAGCTCAACGGAGCCTCCATTGACACACAACGGAGCCTCCGTTGCCACACAATCGGGCCTCCGTTGAGGCGTAACGGAGCCTCCGTTGCAAAAAAGTGGGCTAAATGCTTGGCTATTAGCCGAAAAAGTTGTACCTTTGCAACGATTCTGCGTATGCACTTGTTCGGATGCAATGGTGGATATTCCCATAAACTGCTGATGACGGGTTGCGAGTCTGCGCCGAGCCAAAGGGCACTCAAATCCCCGAGGCGGATGGGTGGGTTAGCGCAGGATAGACATAAAGAAGCGTTTACGTGACGCTTTGTTCTGGACGCACTGTAAATCTTGCAAAATTAACAGCTATTTCTGTTCAGGACATGGCAACAGTAGATGCCTCGGGATGTGTTTATACGCATCCCTTTTGACGAAGTAGGGCGTAATGCGCCCTGCCAGTTACAAGGGAATACTATATTCATATCGGCGTGGGCTCTGAAGTTGTCTGTTCAACAGAAATAGGCAATGCAAGAGCCTCAGTGCGTGGAACGGACGGCGACGAACCACGCTTTCTTTATGTGCCCTTGCCAGATTTCTGGCCCCATAAAGAAGCGATACCGATATGGATGCAACATCCACGAACTACGCGGTAAGAGCTTTGGATTCTGGGCTTATCCCCAGTACTATCCTCGGAGGGTGCAGTGATGCACAAAATGGGGTGTCGGTGAAATATGTGCCAGAGGTAAGGGTGGATGACAGGCGTAAGTGGTATGTCTTTCGTGCCAGCTACGGTCGGGCAGAGAAGGCATCAGGCCTAATAGAAGCTTTAGGGCTCAGGACGTATGTTGCCCGTCATACTGTCCATAAGAGAATAGATGGTCACATTAGGCAAATGAAAGAGCCACTCATACCAGGCATCCTATTCGCTTTCATCACTGAAGAACAGTCCCGGCTACTCACTAAAGGCGTTGATGCTGACGGTCGTGGGACGATGTTCAATGCCCTCTCGAATGATGATAAAGCGACCGTCGCGCAACTTCCGAAAATCATCTCCTACTACTATAACCATTTTGAGACAAGGAAAGATGGCACGAACCCTCCGCTTACCATTCCTCATGATGTAATGAACAAATTCATCAAAGCCACCGAACCTGAAGGAGATGTCCAACCCGTTGATGAGCATCTGTTCAAGATTGGCGAGGAGGTGGAAGTCGCCGAGGGAGAGTTCAAGGGATTATGCGGCAAGGTACTGCGTAAGCCTGACAAGAAGAATAGGATTTATGTCCAGCTGCACGAAAAGAAAGTACCGATGATAAACAAGAAGCGCCGCCTGCTCATCAAGCTTCCCTGCCTCGGATCTTTCAGTTCTGCCCTAATTCCTGTGGCCTATTTCCGCAAGATTGAATAGCAAATCTCATAAGAACATGAATGAAAAAACAGCATCCTCCATCGAAGTACTGTCGTGCCACGGTGGTATGGCCATGAGTCGCCTCGATTTGGAGGAGGCTTACCGCATCTTCCAGCAGCTTCTCAGTCGGTACTCCGATGCGAAGCTTGATGCCGAGCGCATCAAGACCCTTGAAGCCCTCTACCATACCACGGGCTTCGAGGCGCGTGGTCAGATGAGCTGGCAGCAGCAGTGTCATCGGCTGTTCGACGAACTGTTTGCAGACAAGGATTCCGCTGCCTACGCGCTTATGACCGACCGCCTGCTGTTCTACCGCTTCTGCCCAGGTGCCTACTGCATACCCTCACCGCACAAGCAGCTGCGCACCCTCTGGATGCACCGTCTGTGTCAGTGGGCCGACCAGCTGGCCGACAGCGACGATAGCACGTGGGCTGGCGAGTCGTTGTGTACGCATTTCCTTCGCCTGCGGTATATTGCGGATACAGGCTACGACGAGGTGGCGGGGCGCAAGGGTCGTGCCAGGGAGTATGAGCAGCGTGTGCGCAGCTGTTTCTTCGAATGCCTGCTTTCGCTCATGCGCTCTGTTACCACCGACGTGCCTACCTACGTTGCAGCCTACCATTCCCTGCGACGGCTGATGCACGACTACGAGAAAGAGGAGCTCCGCTACAAGCAGTTCTTCAACCGTGTCTGTGAGGTGCAGAAGAAGTTTGCGCGCAACTCGCACCGCTGGCTCCAGCTGGAAGAACTAAAGGTAGACTACGAGAACCTGTGGCCCATCTATATCAAATACGTGAATAGCGGAAGGGTCTATCAGACCCTGTGAAAAATAATGATGTATATGAGGAGAATAGTACAAATAATGCTATTTGCACTGTTTACAAGTTGTGCCAATTACAAGGACATACCCTATTTCCAGAATGCAGATACGTATGACGGAATGGGAAAGGCGTTTCTTTATGACATGACCATCAAGCCGAAAGACCAGCTTACGGTCTTTGTGTTCTCTGGAACGGACAAAGAGGCGGTGGCACAGTTCAATATGCGAGATATTACGGTGTTAGAGGTAAATTCAAGGAGATTAAACACCAGGGGTGGCCATCCGGTCCATCGCTATCTTGTTGACAACGAGGGTAATATAGACTTCCCGATATTGGGAAAGATTCATCTTGCCGGCTTTACTATTACTCAGGCAAATAATCACATCAAGGAACTGATAACCCCATACCTTAGCAAAACAGCAGACTGTGTTGTGAACGTAAACATCGAGAACTACGAGGTGACGGTAATGGGGGAGGTTGCCAAGCCGAACACTTTTACAGTGACTCGTAATAAGATTACTGTGCTTGAGGCCCTTGCCATGGCGGGCGACATGACCATCTACGGCAAGCGTGACAACGTGAAGCTATTGCGAGAAATGGAGAACGGCGAGTACGAAATACACGAGTTGGATCTTCGTGATGCCAACATCCTCAACTCCCCTTACTATTATCTACAGCAGCGCGACGTACTTTACGTCGAGCCCAACGAGACGATGGCCCAGAATGCCAGCATCGGCCGTACCCGTACCCTTTGGGTTCGCGGCATCCAGATATCCCTTCACCTCGGATCTCTGCTCTATCGTGTTCTAAAATAAATAAGAGGGGCGGGGAAACCGCTGGTCTCTCATAAGAAAAAAAGGTTCAATAACAGCGGGCCTGCCCCTTTTCATTGCTCATTCAATTTATTTTATGGAAAAAGATATAATTACAGTAACCTCACCGTTGCTGCCCAATCTTGATGAGTTCAATGAACTGCTGAAGGACATCTGGCAGCGGAAGTGGATTACCAACAACGGGCATTATCATAAGGAGCTGGAGAAGGCACTGGCAGAATACCTGAAAGTGCCATACGTCAGCCTCTTCACCAATGGCACGCTACCATTGATAACCGCCCTACAGGCATTGCGCATCACGGGCGAGGTCATCACCACACCCTACAGTTTCGTGGCCACCACCCATGCCCTGTGGTGGAACGGCATCAAGCCCGTGTTCGTGGACATCGACTGGAAGACGGGCTGCATCGACCCCAACAAGATCGAGGCAGCCATCACGCCAAAGACTACTGCCATCATGCCCGTGCATGTCTACGGTAAGCCGTGCGATATGAAGGCCATCCAGGAAATCGCCGACAAATACGGATTGAAGGTTATCTACGATGCCGCCCATGCCTTTGGCGTGGAGGTGAACGGCTCCTCTGTGCTGAATGCTGGAGATATGTCGACGCTCTCGTTCCATGCCACCAAGGTCTACAACACTATTGAGGGCGGTGCCATGGTGATGCACGACGAGAAGACCAAAAAGCGCATCGACTACCTGAAGAACTTCGGCTTTGCCGGCGAGACCGAGGTAGTCGCCCCCGGCATCAATAGTAAGATGGACGAAATGCGTAGTGCCTACGGTCTGCTCAACTTGAAACAGGTGGATGCAGCTATCGAGGCCCGCCATCAGGTAGCCATTAAGTACCGCGAGGCATTGAAGGATGTGGACGGCATCGAGTACTGGGAGGACCTGCCCGGTGTAAAGCACAACTACAGCTACTTCCCCATCTTCGTCCACCAGAAGACCTACGGTATGACCCGTGATGAGCTCTACTTCAAGATGAAGGAGCAAGGCATTCTTGGCCGCCGCTATTTCTACCCACTTATCAGCGACTTCTCCACCTATCGCAATCTGCCCAGTGCCACGAAAGAGAACCTTCCCGTCGCCACGGAGATGGCCCGCGAGGTTATCTGTCTGCCCATACACCACGCCTTGACCGACGAAGATATAGAGAGAATACTCAATTGTATTATCAAGAAGTAATGTATGATTAAGACATCAATAGTTGCCGACAGCATCAAGCTGTCACTGGTGCGCAGCCTTTTCAATGAGGCCAAGAAATATGACGACGTGATTGACTTCACGCTGGGCGACCCCGATGTGCAGACACACCAGGCTATTAAAGATGCTGCATGCGCTGCCATCCAGGAGGGCAAGACCCGCTATTCGCAGAATGCAGGTCTGCTGGAACTTCGTCAGACCATCAGCAAGTATTATGAATGCAAGGAAGGCTTTAAGTATGACCCCGTGACAGAGGTGATGGTGACGGTGGGAGCCATGGAAGGTCTCTACCTGACACTTATCTCTATGCTCAATCCCGGTGACGAGGTCATCATGCCCGCACCATACTATGTCAACTATGCCCAGATGGTGCGCATGTGCCATGCCGTGCCTGTCATTGTCGATAACCCAGAGCGGACGGACCTCAGTTTTGATGTGGCATATATCGAGAAGGCCATCACGCCCAGGACTCGTGCCATCATGATAAACACCCCATCGAACCCATCGGGACGAATCATTCCGCAGGATAAAATTGCGGGCATAGCTGAACTGGCTAAGAAACATGATTTGGTGGTCATCAGCGATGAGGTCTACAAATGCTTGATCTATGACGGTGTGCCTTTCAAGAGCATCGTTGCCATTGAGGGTATGCGCGAGCGCACCATCCTCATCAACTCCCTTTCCAAAGAGTTCTGCATGACGGGCTATCGCATTGGCTATGTGCTGGCCCCAGAGGAAATCATAGCCGCCATGACCAAGCTGCAGGAGAACGTCTGTGCCTGTGCACCGCTGCCCTCTCAGTATGCTGCCATCAAGGCGCTCAGTGGAGAAGAGGACTACTCGAAGAACATGGTGGACATCTTTACCGAGCGCCGTAATGTGCTTTTCGAGGGGCTGAGCCAGATTGACAAGTTCAGCGTTAAGGCACCAGAGGCTACTTTCTACATGATGGTGGACATCTCGAAGACTGGAATGGACTCCATTGATTTCTGCTATGCCCTGCTTCGTGGTGCTCATGTGGCAGCAGTGCCCGGCGTGACCTACGGCCAGTGCTGCAATCACTATATCCGCATCGCCTTTACACTCGATATTGAGAAAATCAAGGAAGGCGTGCACCGGATTACAGAATTTGTAAATACACTGTAAACAATGAAAAGAGTATTAATGCTGGGCGGCTCCATCTACCAGACCTACGCCATCAAGGCAGCAAGGGAGATGGGCTACTATGTCATCACGTGTGACTATCTGCCCGATAATCCCGGACACAAATACGCCCACGAATATCACAATGTAAGTACGACCGACAAGGAGGCTGTGCTGGCTCTGGCTCGTAAACTGAAGGTTGATGGGGTCGTGGCATACGCCAGTGACCCCGCTGCCCCTACCGCAGCATACGTCAGCGAGCAGCTTGGCTTGCCCACCAGCCCATATAAGTCCGTGGAGATTCTGAGCAAGAAGCACCTCTTCCGGCAGTACCTCACAGAGCATGGCTTTAACGTACCCAAGGCCAAGAGCTATCGCAAGTACGAAGAGGCAGAGGCTGACATTGACAACTTCCACCTTCCAGTGATGGTGAAGCCTGTAGACTCCTCTGGCAGCAAAGGCATCAATAAGCTTACAGACAAGTCGCAACTGAAGGCATTCTTTGACGATGCGCTCAGCTACTCTCGTGACAAGATTGTACTGATAGAGGAGTTCATCGTGAAGAACGGTCCCCAGATTTCAGGTGATGCCTTCTCTGTTGACGGTAAGTTGGTGTTCCATTGCCTCGGCAATGAGTTCTACAGCACCAAGGTAGACAAGGACTTTGCGCCCCTTGGTGAGTGCTGGCCTACTGTGATGCCAAAGGAAGTCATTGATACGTTGGCTGCCGACCTGCAAAGGCTGATAACAAGCCTTGGTATGAAATCTACGGCCTATAATGTTGAGGCTATTTATGGTGAGGATGGGAAAGTCTATATCCTGGAGTTGGGTGCCCGTAGTGGTGGCAGCCTGATTCCTCAAATAACGGCCTTGGCAACGGGTGTCGACATGGTTCCCTACGTCATCAAGGCTGCCCTTGGCGAGGACTGCTCAGATTTAAAGATGGTACCAGTAAAAGGCTTTTGGAGCAACTATATGGCCCATGCCAACGAAACGGGCAAGTATGCCGGCATCGAATACGATGAGGAATTCAAACAGAACAACCTCGTGGATTTCGTGACCGACATCAAGCTCGGCGATCCTGTCCATAAATACCGCGATGCCCAGGACTGCGTGGGCGAGTTACTGCTGAGATACGACAGTGCCGAACAGATGAACCACATCATCGAGCACATGGATGATTATGTGCAAATCAAGGTCAAGCAGTAAGAAAACAGTCCATTTATTTGGCAGATTCGGGAAAAATGCATACTTTTGCAAACGGTAATCATATAGAATTATTATGGCAACAGAATTTATTACAGTTTCATGGGAGAGTCTCCCCGTGGAGGAAAGGAAGAGAAGAGTGGCCGTAAGAGAGGCTACATCGCAGATGATGCAGGGAAGCATCACCTGTGAGAAGTATGGTGCTTACGCTGGCAGATAAGTCAATGTCATCACGTTATCTTATTGACACTTGTATCTTCATCCACTATGCAACAGACCGAGGTTTGTTGTCTGCTGATGTTTTGTCCATTCTGACAGACTATGATACCGTTATTTGCATGAGCGTAGAAAGCATACGCGAACTGGTAATCCAGCATAATAACGGCAAACTTGTATCAAAGTTCTGGGAATCTGCTGAGCAGATGATTGACGACATCCGAAACAAATACTATATCGAAATCCTTCCTTTGAAGGAAGAGCATATGCGAACATATTCGCGGTTACGGCTCAATTATGCCCAAGACCACAAAGATCCTTCCGACCATGTGATAATTTCTCATGCTATGACAGAACGGCTTCCGTTAATATCAGATGACGGGAAGTTTGAATTCTATCAAAAACAAGGGTTACACCTTATTATAAACAAGCGATAGCTGTTATTTCAACTAATCTCTTGGCCACTCCATAACAGGAGTGACCCTCTACGGGATTCCTAACAACATCCATGAACATCACAATCGAACAGCTACAGCTCCCAGAGCTGGAGGCTTTCCTGCATGAGCAGGCTGATGATGCTTTTCCCTCGCTGAAGGATGAATAGCATATGAATGAATATTATAAGATATGATGGAACAGGAAATGATTGCAAAATACAGACTAAATAAACTTAAATAGAAAAACAATGAAGAATTTGATAATTGTCGGCCTTAGCGCGACCTCACGCTTAGCTTACTCTTTTGTAGAGTCTCATAAGCTGTTCAATGTTATTGGTTTTGCCGTAAATGAACAATATAAAGAATGTGACAGTTTTTGTGGTCTACCAGTCTACACGCTGGAAAATCTGAAAGAGCAATTAGAAGGCGGAGAGTTCCTCGTGTTTGTTGCTTTGCTGTGGAATCACCTTAATGCAGATCGTCGGAAAGTATATGAATTCTGTAAGTCTAAAGGATATGAGATGGCTAACCTCATATCTCCCCTTGCTGTAGTGCGAAGTGAGATTACGGGTGACAATATCTGGATTCATGATTATGTAGTCATACAGAACGACACCCGGTTAGGTAATAACATTGCCATCATGCAAGGAGCACTTATTGGGGCAGACTCAGACATAGCCTCCCATTGCTTTTTTGGTGCCCACTCACTTTTTGCTGGTGGCTGTACAATAGGCGAGCAGTCATTTGTTGGCCTCCATGCTACAGTGTTTGATGACACCCACATTGGCCGCAAGTGTATTATTGGAGCTTGTACTGCTGTAAAACGCAACATGTCCGATTTCTCAAAGTACGTTACACCGTCAGATAATATCGTTATTAAGCAATATTCAGAAGATGAAATCGAAAACAAGTTAGTATTCAGTAAAAACGTAAGATAAAATAGTATGACACCATCTCCAATAGGACACTATTATGAGGATTTCACAGTAGGTGAAGTTATCAAGCATGAGCTTTCGAAAACCATTTTCGAGAGTGATAACAACTTGTTCTCGCTATTGACGATGAACAACCACCCTGTTCATACAAATATTGACTATGCTGGCAAAAACCAGCATGGGCAGGTTTTGGTTGTGGGAACCTTGGTGTTCTCACTTGCGGTAGGCATTACGGTTCCTGACATCAGCGGAAAAGCTATTGCCAACCTTGGCTATGAAGATGTGAAGCATTTAGCCCCAACGTTCCTCAATGATACCATCTACGTTAGGTCAACTATTCTTGACAAACGAGAGTCTAAGAGAAAGGCTGACCGTGGTATCATCTACGTAGAGTCAATAGCCTATAACCAGCGGGGAGAGGACGTATTGTCTTTCCGTCGTCACGTATTAATCAAAAAGAGAAACAATGGCTAATGAACCATATTTGATGCGTAGTCTGATGTTTGTGCCAGCGCATAATCAAGAATTGCTCGCCAGCTCTTTACGCCGTAATGCAGACGTACTTCTGCTTGATATTGAGGATAGTGTACCACAATGTGACAAACAGATGGCACGCGACAACGTCAAGGTGTTTGTTAACAAAAATGGGGGGGGGAAATTAATATTTCCTCGTGTAAATGACCGCGAAAGCGGTGAACTGCTGAAAGATCTCTACCAACTTACCATTCCTGGTATCACAGGCTTTATGTATCCCAAGTCAACAAAGGAAGAAGATGTATATTTCGTAGGGAAACTTCTTGAAACTATCGAATATGAAAAAGGTTTTCCCGTTGGTACATTCAAATTGATTCCTCTGATAGAGACCGCAGGTGCCATTGTAAACATCAAGGAGATATGTACAGCCTGCACGCGTGTTGTTGCCGTTGCTTTTGGCTGTGAGGACTACGTAACCGACCTCGGCGGTAAGCACGACCCAGAAGGGCAGAGCATTTTCTATGCCCGCAACGCCATTGTCAATGCCGCACGTGCCACAGGAGTCCAGCCCATAGACACTGTGCATATCAAGGTTCATGATTTGGAAGATTTGGAGCGAAACCTTATTCTGTCAAAGAACCTGGGCTTCGAAGGCATGCTCGTGTTGAATCCCAAAGAACTGCCTCTTGTCAATCAATACTTCTCCCCTTCTGAAGAGGAGATTGCCTGGGCCAAGGAAATGGTGCAGTTGACCGCCGAGGCCAAGGCTGAGGGCAAAGGTGTAGCTGTAAAGGATGGAAAATTCATTGGGCCTCCCATGCTGAAGATGGC
>JAFVEE010000173.1 GCA_017478085.1 Prevotella sp.
ATCTTCATAGCTCTTAAAAAGAGCAAGTATCTCTTCTTTCTTCATCAATTATTGCATATTTGTGGTTATAAGGCTACGGACATCCACATCTAAAACTTGTGCAATCTCATTTAACTGCGCAACGGATGGCTGTGACTTGTTATGACACCATCGGGAAATGGTGTGCTCTGTCTTTCCTAATTGCTCTGCCAACCAACGGTTAGTCTTTTCCTGCTCTGCAAGTACTACACGTAAACGGTTCAATGCTTCATTCTTTCTAATATTTGCCATAAAATGTTCAGTATTTGAGTGCAAATATACACAAAATATCTGATTCTACATAATTAAAAGAAGAAAAACTGTATTTTTTTTTCTATGTTAGCCGATTATGAAGTGCTGTGTTCTGCCTAGATTTGCGTAGTCAATTATTGATTTCTAACCCCGTTTTGCTCTTATTTCAGGCCGAATTGCGTTAATTCTCCAAAATCTGTCTTTTGTTACAACCTTTTGTTGTAACTTTGCAGAATCTTTTTTCAAGGCAACAAAACAGCGTAACAATGGAAGAACTATACAAGCCATACCTGCAACTGACCGCCGGCCAGCGCAAGCTGCTCTGCTTCATGGCCTACACCGATGGCGAAACCGACAAGCGTCTGATGTCGGTCTACGCTAAAGTGGAAGACCTTACCAGTTCGCAGATTAGTAAAACTCTCAAGAGCCTGGCCTACTATCTGCGCCTTCACCATTACTACAACGAGGAGTATGACTTGGAACAACGGCACGTGGCACCCCTTCTTGTCTATATGCTGAAGGGAATGCCCCAGTGGCTTGACTATTTCGACAAGTTTTACCGCAGCTATCAGACCGCAGAGCGACGTCTTTTCATCAGCAGGCTGCGTCAGTGTGTAGAAGGCAAGGCTTCGGCAGCCGCAAACGCTACGAAGCCAACCCCTACTGCACTGCTCCTGCCCCTTACAAACCGACCCGAGTTCCTGCCGCTGATGCTCGACGTGCCACCCTACAGAATAAACAATTTCGTCATTCAGGCCGTCGTCTTCCAAGTAGAGAACGACATGGCCGACCCTCATGGCATCTTAGGTAAGATTGCTGAACTGGGTTATGGCAGCATGTCGGTAATAGACGAAAACATCACCCGCTCCATCGTGGCCTTCTACGATTTTGTGAAGCAAGGACGCTATGACGAGCACGCTGCCTCCTACAACAACCTATACAGCAAGATGCTCACGGGCTTGCACGCACTCTACCGGGGCGACTACGAGACGGCCTTCACCCAGTATGTAGCCTCTATTCGCGAGCGCAACAAGGGGCTTCCTCCTGCTATGAAAGGCTTCTACGGCATTACGCTGAACAACTATGCGCTGGTGCTGGCCTACCATCTGCGTCAGGCCGACGAACACAAGAAGCTGTTGGCACTTTACAAGAAAGACGGCTTTTCCAACCACCACGCGCCCTTCTGGCTGGCACGCTACCTGCTCACGGGGCAGACGCCCACGAAGCGCGACCTCGGCTATGAAATGAAAAGCAACCCGATGCGGCAGTACCTGGCCTTGCTCATGGCACGGTTCTTCCAGATCGACATTGAGTGGCCCAAGCAACTGCCTGAACAGCCTTGCATGCACCTGCTGCGCCACGAACTCTCGCCCTGGCTTTCCCAGACCAACGAGGAGAAGGAGCAGCTGGCGGCCGAGTTCGGCGGTAGCCCATTACTCGCCCGTCTGCGCTTTAAGCAGCGCTGGGAGCTGCTGCTCGAAGAACTGACGCCCAACAAGTCGGCTGTCGCTGCCAGAAAGGAGGAGGGACAGGTGCGCGTGGCCTACATCGTGAACGGTGAGCGCGTGGAAGTGCGCGAGCAAAGCCGCCTGAAATCGGGAGCGTGGGGTGCAGGCAAGCGCATGAGCATCGACACCTTCAGGCGTGGTACCGACTTCATGGACGAGGCCGACCGTCGCATAGCAGCCTCCATCAGTGGCTGGTACAGCTACGATGTCGGCGTGGAAAAGGTGTTGCCACACCTTATCGGTTCCGACCGCGTCTACGCCGGGTGCTACGCTCCCTTCGAACCGGTAATCATCGACGAGGAAAAGCCCTATCTTGTAATTGAGCGCACGAAGACAGCCTTCTCGGTAAAGTCGAACTTAGGCGATGCCAAGCTCGACGGCAGCGTCGTCTACCGCAAGCATAACGACACCCACTACACCGTCATCACCATGACCGACCGCCAGCGCCTCTACTATAAGAAGTTGCTCTCCATAGGTGCCTTCCCTTTAGAGGCCGAGCCGCAGCTACGCGAGTTCCTGCCCAAGGTGAGCGACATCGTCGAGGTGCACAGCGAACTTGTAGAGGGCGGCACCACGCTCGAACATCGCGACGGCACCGGCCAGCTATGCCTACAGGTGATGCCCACCGCCGGCACGCGCAATCTCTTCAACGTATACTGCGTGGCACGTCCGCTGCCCGACGGCACCACGCTCTTCGAACCAGGCAAGGGGTTGAATCCCTGCGTTGCCGAGCAGGATGGCGTGCGCTATCAGGTGACGCGCGACATGAAGGGCGAGCGCGCCAACATCGGCCAGCTGCGAACATTCATCGAAGATTCGGAAATTATGTCGGAAGACCTTGACGAGCCTTTTGCCGACCGTAAACCCGTCATGGCCTCGGCCGAAGGCCTGCTGCAGCTCATGCAGTACATACAGGAGCAGAAAGAGCAATTCTACATGGAATGGCCAGAAGGTGGACAGATCAAGCTGAAAGGCACGAACACCGCCAAATGGGACATCATGCTGAAATCGAAGAACGGATGGTTCGAGGTGGAGGGCAATATTCCCATCGACGACGAAACGGTGCTCACCGTAGGCCAGCTGCTTGACCTCGTGGCCGCGAGCCCACAGAATGGTTTTATCAGGCTCAACGACAGCGAGTTCCTTGCCATTAGCGACCGGCTGCGCAAGCAGCTGGCCCGGTTAGAGAGCCTTACCGTAAGCAATCGCGGCCACCTGCAAATCTCCGAGCTGCACGCTTCGCTCCTTGGCAGTGCACTCAGTGGCGAGGTGGAGGTGAAGCACGACAAGAAGATCGACGAGCTGCAAAAGACAATCAAAAAGAGCATGGCCCTGCAGCCTGCCATTCCCCGGCAGCTGAAGGCCGAGCTGCGCGACTATCAGACCGACGGCTACCAGTGGCTCGTCAGAATGACGGGCTGGGGTGCCGGTCTCTGTCTGGCCGACGACATGGGCTTGGGCAAGACCGTACAGACCATCGCCTTCATGCTCCACGTAGCCGAGGAGGGGCCGGCACTGGTAGCGGCTCCGGCATCGGTGGTTCCCAACTGGCGGCGCGAGCTGGAGCGATTCGCCCCCTCGCTTCACGTAGTGGTGCTCAACTCGGCACCCGACCGCAAGGAGGCCATCCAGCAGGCAACGGGAGGCGACGTGGTGCTGACCACCTATGGTCTTTTCGTTACCGAGAGCGAACAACTGCTCGAGAAGCAGTGGAACGTGGTCTGCCTCGATGAGGCCCACGTCATCAAGAACCGCGAAACGAAGACATCGGCATCGGTTATGAAGCTACAGGCCAAGAACCGCATTATCCTCACCGGTACGCCCGTACAGAACCACTTGGGCGAGCTGTGGAACCTATACCAGTTCATCAATCCTGGCCTGCTGGGCAGCTACGAGCAGTTCCAGAAGAAGTACATCGTGCCCATAGAGCTGCAGGACAATAAAGAGCGGTCGCGCCAGCTGAAGCGCATCGTGGCCCCCTTCATCCTGCGCCGAACAAAGCAGGAAGTCATTGAGGAGCTGCCCGACAAGACCGAGATTACCATACCCGTGGAGCTGAGCGACGAGGAGCTGGGCGTCTACGAAGTGATACGTCGGCGCGCCAAGCAACTGCTGGAAGACGAGCAGGGCAGCGCACCCAGCGTGAACACCCTGGCCGAGATCACCCGACTGCGCCAGGCCGCCTGCGCAGCACAGCTGGCCGAGAAGTCATGGAAGGGCGAATGCTCGAAGATCAATGCGCTCACCACGCTGCTCGAAGAAATAGTGGGCGGTGGCAACCAGGTGCTGGTGTTCAGCCAGTTCACGTCGTTCCTCGCCCTGGTGCGCAAAGCGCTTGACAAACTGAAGATGGACTACATCTACCTCGACGGCGCAGTGCCCATGAAGAAGCGCGAGCAGTTGGTCAGTGACTTCCAGCATGGCCGTCACCCCATCTTCCTCATCTCGCTGAAGGCCGGCGGCCTGGGCCTGAACCTCACAGGTGCCAACTACGTCATACACATGGACCCGTGGTGGAATCCTGCCATCGAGCAGCAGGCCACCGACCGTGCCTATCGCATAGGCCAGCGACTGAGCGTCACCGTCTATCACCTCATTGCGCAGCATACCATCGAAGAGAAAATACTTCGCTTGCATGAGACCAAGCGCAACCTGGCCGACGCCATGCTCAGTGGTACCAGCGAAAGCCACAAGCTAACCAGCAAGGAACTGCTGCAGATGATAGGGGGAGAATAAGAATTCGGTTACAAGAATGATGATGGTTGATCAGCGTTTTGCCATAGTAGACGTAGAAGTAGGTCTGAAAGACCAGAGGGTTCATGACATTGGGGCGTTGCGCTTTGATGGAGCCATTTATCATCAGTCTTCCATACAAGAATTGTTTGTGTTTATAGGCAATGTTGATTTCCTCTGCGGTCATAATATCGTTCATCACGATGCAAAGTATTTGTTTGGTAATAGAGAGCACCGCTGGCGATTGGTTGATACACTCTACATGTCGCCGCTCTTATTCTCCGAACGCCCCTATCACAAGCTGCTGAAAGACGACAAACTGATTAGCGATCAGGTGAACAATCCCGTGAACGACTGCGAGAAAGCCCGCGATTTGCTTTTCGACGAGATTGAGAAGTGGAATTCCTTGTCAGAAAACAAACGACAAATCTTTGCTGCGTTGCTGCGTGTGAACCCCGAGTTCGATGGCTTTCTTGATCTTGTGGGAGCCAAGTCGCTTAGTGGCGGTTTGGCTGAAATGATACGAGCCGAATATGAGGGCAGAATATGTTCCAATGCTCCACTCGAAACACTCATTAGCCTGTCCACCTGCGAACTGGCCTATGCCTTGGCTTTGATCGACACTACAGATTACCGTTCCGTCACCCCAGGCTGGGTATTACACCACTATCCTGAAGTCGAGTATGTTGTAAAGCTGTTGCGGCAGACTCCTTGTAGCGATGGTTGCCCGTATTGCCGTTCGCAGTTAGACCTGCACCATAATCTTGAAGCATTCTACGGGTACAAGCAGTTCAGAACTTTCGAGGGCGAGAACTTGCAGGAGCAAGCAGCACAGGCCGCTATAAGAGGTAAGTCGCTGCTGGCCATCTTCCCTACTGGTGGCGGCAAGTCGCTCACCTTTCAGTTGCCTGCCTTGATGGAAGGCCGCACCGTTCACGGCCTAACCGTGATTATCTCGCCGTTGCAGTCGCTGATGAAAGATCAAGTAGACAATTTGGCAGAGCGGGGCATCGCCGATGCCGTCACCGTCAACGGCTTGCTCGACCCCATCAGCCGTTCGCTGGCTCTCCAGCGTGTGCAGGATGGCAGTGCCTCGTTGCTGTATATTGCCCCAGAGATGTTGCGTTCACGTACTATCGAGCGGGTCTTATTGCATCGCCATGTGGTCAGGTTCGTCATCGACGAGGCACACTGCTTTTCTTCCTGGGGGCAGGATTTCCGTGTAGACTACCTCTATATAGGAAAGTTTATTAGTGACTACCAGAAGAAAAAAGGGTGCAAATATCAAATTCCCGTGTCATGCTTCACTGCTACTGCCAAACAGAAAGTGATACAGGACATTTGCGACTATTTCAAGCAAACGCTATACCTTAATTTGCAGATTTTCGCATCGGCTGCCACCAGAACCAACCTGCACTACAGCGTCGTACATGCCGAGACCGATGAAGACAAGTACTCAAAGTTGAGGGCATTGATTGCCGAGGCAGACTGCCCGACAATCGTCTATGCGTCGCGAACCCGGCGCACTATAGAGCTTGCCCAAAAGCTGACTCGCGACGGCTACAAGGCATTGCCTTTCAATGGTAAGATGGACAGCGACGAGAAGACGGCCAATCAGGATGCCTTCATGAGCGGGCAAGTGCGCATTATCGTGGCTACGTCGGCATTTGGTATGGGTGTCGATAAGAAAGACGTAGGACTGGTGGTTCACTACGACATCAGTTCTTCGCTCGAGGACTATGTGCAAGAGGCAGGCCGGGCTGGGCGCGACCCGTCGCTCAGTGCCCGCTGTTATGTGCTCTACAGCGATGCCGACCTCGACAAGCACTTCATTCTGCTGAACCAGACAAAGCTTAGCATCAGTGAAATCAACCAGGTGTGGAATGCTGTGAAACGCCAAACCAAACAGCGCAACAAGCTAAGCTGCTCAGCCCTGGAGATTGCGCGTCAGGCAGGCTGGGATGACCAAGTGCCCGAAATAGAGACGCGTGTGCGCACGGCATTGGCAGCACTGGAGCAGAGTGGCTATCTGGTACGTGGCAATAACATGCCCCATGTGTTTGCTACCGGCATTGCTGTGAGAAGCGTCGATGAAGCCCGCAGTCGCATTGCCCAGTCGCCCCTCTTCGCTGCCGACGAGGTGGAGAAGGCGGTGCGTGTCATCAAATCGCTGATTACGCAGAAACACACATTCAAGACTCGTGATGCTGAGGCAGAATCGCGAGTGGACTATCTGGCCGATATGCTGGGTATGACAAAAGGCGAGGTAATTTCGGTGGTAGGGCGAATGAGGCAGGAGGGCATCCTGGCCGACAGCCGCGACATCTCGGCCTACCTGCAAGACGCTGGCGCTACGGCGAAAAAGTCTTCGGGATTGTTGGAGCGTTTTCTCCGTCTGGAGCTTTTCATCTTGCAGCAGCTGAAGGAAGGTGCGCTGCGCTCATCGTGCAAGCAACTCAACGATCAGGCGGTCAACGAGGGAATTGCGAACTCGAAAGAAAAAGATATACGCACGTTGTTGTATTTCCTCACCATCGAGGGGTATGTCCGGAAAAAGGAGGATGCTGCACACAACATAGACCTGATGCTTCAGACCAGCTATGATACCACATTCGGTCGGTATGAAAAACGTGTGGAAATCTGCCGCTTTGCCGTTGAGTGGCTTTATAGGCAGGTTGATGCTGAAGTGGCGCCCCCGCTTACCGTTCAGTTCTCCATCGTCGAGTTGTTCAATCAGTTCAGGCTGCGCCGACAATCACTCTTTAACGGTCTTGCCACTGTGCAGCTGCCCGACGTAGAGGAGGCCCTGTTGTATTTGCAGAAAATTGGGGCCTTGAAACTGGAGGGCGGATTTCTGGTGCTTTACAACGCGATGAGCATAGAGCGCCTGAAAGACAGCAAACTGCGCTATAAGCAGGATGACTACCGTATGCTGAACGAGTTCTACAAGCAGAAGGTTCAGCAGGTTCACATCGTGGGCGAGTATGCCAACCTGATGGTACGCAACTATGATGCCGCCTTGCAGTTCGTGCATGACTATTTCCAGATGGACTATCAAAAGTTCATTCGTAAATACTTCAAGGGGGAACGGCTGAACGAGATAGAGCGTAACCTGACGCCAGCCAAGTATCGCCAGCTGTTCGGACTGTTGTCACAGCGGCAGAAAGAGATCATCAGCGACAAGGAGTCGCGTTGTATCGTTGTGGCTGCCGGGCCTGGCAGCGGCAAGACGATGGTGCTGGTACATAAGCTGGCTTCATTGTTGCTGCTTGAGGACGTGAAGCACGAGCAGCTGCTTATGCTCACTTTCTCCAGAGCTGCGGCAACCGAATTCAAACAGCGGCTCATGGGGCTGATTGGCAATGCAGCCCACTTCGTCGAGATAAAGACGTTTCACTCCTACTGCTTCGACCTCTTGGGGCGCATTGGCAATTTGGACGAAGTCGGGAATGTGGTGTCGAGGGCTGCAGAAATGATTACTCAGGGCGAAGTGGAACCAAGCAAGATAGGCAAGACGGTGCTGGTTATCGACGAGGCTCAGGATATGAGTATTGAGGAGTATGCCTTGGTCAAGGCACTGATGGCCAACAATGAAGACATGAGGGTGATAGCCGTGGGCGATGATGACCAGAATATTTTCGAGTTTCGTGGGTCTGACGCTAAATACCTTGGCATGCTGATGCAAGAACAGGGCAGCCGTTTTGTGGAGCTGACCGATAACTATCGTAGCAGTCACCGTGTGGTGGCTACAGCCAATGCGTTTGCTGCCACTTCCCTGCATAGCAGGATGAAACGCTCACCCATCGTTGCCAGGCGCAGCGAGGAGGGTGAGGTTTGCGTAGTCCATCACCAGTCGTCCTGCATTTACCAACCGTTGGTCGAACAGATCATCAGTCAGCGTTGCGGCGGTACCACTTGCGTGCTCACGCAGACCAACGAGGAGGCCGTCATCACAATGGCCTTGCTGCAGCGGCGGGGCGTTCGCTGCAAACTTATACAGTCTATGGATGGCTTCCGCTTTGCCAGTCTTGCCGAGGTAAGATATTTCTTGAAGCGCATCGACAGACTATCGTCCACGCCCCTTGTTCCTGATGCCTGCTGGGAGGAAGCTAAGCATGCCACCTTTGCTTATTACGCCCGTAGCACGGCTCTGCCATACCTCAGGCGTTGCCTGGAATTGTTCGAGCAGACAAACAAGATGAAGTATCGCAGCGACTTCTGGGAGTTCGTTGGAGAGTCGTCGGTAGAGGATTTTTGCGATACGAGCGATGCCGACGTGATCGTGTCGACCATCCACAAAGCCAAGGGGCGTGAGTTCGACGATGTGTATATGCTGATAGTCGATGCTCCGTGGAAAGATGAAGCGCTGATGCGGCGATACTACGTGGGGATGACTCGTGCCAAGAACCGCTTGTATGTTCATACTACGGACTCGTGTTTCAGTCAATTGTCGGTAGCGCAGCACCTACATACAACGCAGCTCTATCCTATGCCCGAAGAGATCGTGCTGCAGCTATCCCATCGCGACGTGTTTCTGGACTATTTCAAGGATCGCAAACAAGAAGTGCTGCGTCTGCAAGCGGGCGACGCGCTCACCTATAGCAACCATGTGCTCTATAGTGCGGCTACCGACAAGCCCGTACTCCGGCTATCGGTCAATATGCAGAATGTGTTGAAGGATTGGATGGATAAAGGCTACAGCATCCGTTCTTCCTCCGTTCGCTTCATCGTGGCTTGGAAACCAAAGGATGCGGCAAAAGAAGCCTCTGACACAGCCGTTCTCTTGGCCGACATCGTTCTGTCACGATAAAAATGCGACTTGGCAAAGGTCGATTGTACATCTTGGTTAGGAACTCTCTATGTGAGGTCTCATCAATATCGTCGCCGTACACCTGCTCCATTTTCTTTAGTTGTCTGCTCAGTTCCTCTTCCACCATTTGTGGCGGCAGGTGCTTGGTTCCGCTCAAGTCAAAGTGCAGCACGGGATACGACTTCCAGTCCCACTCAAGTTGCTCAACCTTGAGTCCACGGAACAGCTCGCGCTCGCCAGCAAAAAACGAGTGGAGTGTCGAGGCCAGCAGGCTCTTGCCGAAGCGGCGTGGACGGGCCAGAAAGAGGAAAGGATTGTTCTCGTTGGCCATCTGCCACACCAAGTCGGTCTTGTCCACATA
>JAFVEE010000174.1 GCA_017478085.1 Prevotella sp.
AACAATTGCAAACAATTGCGCACCTGAAAAGTTGGCCCAGTGGAGGAAAAATGCTACTTTTGCACCCGAAAAATGTAGTTTTTTCTTGAAAAAAGCGACTAATATAATAAATAATGTGTAATTTTGCACCCAAATTGTATAACTAATTCATAAATGTGATGAAACTTAAAAGCATTTTAGCTGCCGTCGTGCTGCTCTTCGCTGGTGCGACGACGATGATGGCCCAGAT
Source organism: Prevotella sp. (assembly GCA_017478085.1). Classification (GTDB taxonomy): domain Bacteria; phylum Bacteroidota; class Bacteroidia; order Bacteroidales; family Bacteroidaceae; genus Prevotella. The sequence goes on from JAFVEE010000174.1 coordinate 230, forward strand.
GCAGATGCCGCCCATCCCCGTGGACGATCAGGTGCGCATTGGCCGTCTGGACAACGGACTGACCTACTACATCCGCTACAACAACTGGCCTGAACAGCGCGCCGAGTTCTACATTGCCCAGCGCGTGGGCTCCATCCAGGAGAACGACGACCAGCGTGGTCTGGCCCACTTCCTGGAGCATATGTGCTTCAACGGCACCGAGCACTTCAAGGGCAACGACATCGTGAAGTGGTGCGAGACCATCGGCGTGAAGTTCGGTCGCGACCTGAACGCCTATACCTCGATTGACCAGACGGTGTACAACATCTCGAACGTGCCCACCACCCGCGAGGGCATCGTGGACAGCTGTCTGCTCATCCTGCACGACTGGGCCGACGGCCTGCTCTTAGAGCCGGAGGAGATAGACAAGGAGCGTGGCGTGATTCACGAGGAGTGGCGCCTGCGCACCAGTGCCCAGATGCGTATGCTGGAGCGCGACCTGCCCCGCCTGTACCCCAACTCGAAGTACGGCCACCGCATGCCCATCGGCCTGATGGAGATTGTCGACAACTTCAAGCCCGAGGTGCTGCGCGCCTACTACGAGAAGTGGTACCGTCCCGACAACCAGGCCATCCTGGTGGTGGGCGATGTCGATGTGGACAAGGTGGAGCAGAAGATCAAGGACCTCTTCTCGCCCATCAAGATGCCTGAGAACCCCGCACCCGTGGTGGCCGAAGCCGTGCCCGACAACGATGAGGCCATCATCGTGGTAGACAAGGACAAGGAGATGCAGTACTCTATCGTAGAGCTGCTGTTCAAGAGCGACCCCATCCCCGATGAGATCAAGACCTCGATGCAGTACCTGGTGATAGACTTCGTGAAGGATGCCGCCATCGGCATGCTGAACGACCGCCTGGCCGAGCTGGCCCAGAAGCCCGACTGCCCCTACCTGCAGGGCTCGGCCGAGTATGGCCGCTACCTGCTGTCGAAGACGAAGGATGCCTTCGCCGTTGACGCCCTGCCCAAGGAGGGCCAGACCGAGGCCGCACTGAAGGCCGTGCTCGTGGAGGCCCGCCGCGCCGCCGAGTTCGGCTTCACCGCCACCGAGTATCAGCGCTACAAGCAGAACTTCGAGAGCCAGCTCGACAAGCAGTACAGCAACAAGGACAAGCGCTACAACTCGCAGTTCGTGCGCCAGTACGTGAACCACTATCTGGACAACGAGCCCATCCCCTCGATCGACGTGTACTACCAGACTATGAAGCAGCTGGTGCCCATGCTGCCGCTGGAGGCCGTGAACGCCCTGATCAAGGAGATGGTTGCCACCAACGACTCGAACATGGTGGTGCTCAACATGAACCAGGAGAAGGAAGGTGCCGTCTATCCCACCGAGCAGAGCCTGAAGCAGGCCATCGACGAGGCCCGCGCCCAGCAAATAGAGGCCTACGTGGATAATGTGAAGAACGAGCCCCTGATCACCCAGCTGCCCACACCCGGCAAGATCGTGAAGGAAGTGGCCGGACCGAAGTTCGACTACAAGGAGCTGACGCTCTCGAACGGTGCCACCGTCGTATTGAAGCAGACCGACCTGAAGAAGGATCAGGTAATCATCACTTCCGAGGGCTTCGGCGGCTCGTCGATCTATGGCGAACAAGACTATGCCAACATCAAGATGTTTGGCGATGCCATCGAGGCCAGCGGTCTGGGCAACTTCTCGCATACTGAACTGGAGAAAGCACTGGCCGGCAAGATTGCCAGCGCCAGCATGGCACTGGGAACCGACCGTGCCAACATCACCGGCTCGTCGACACCTACCGACGTCGAGACCATGCTCCAGCTTGTCTACCTGTACTTCACCAACATCAACAAGGACCAGGATTCCTACGACAACATGATGAAGACCACCGAGCTCATGCTGAAGAACAAGCTGCTGCAACCCGAGGCAGTGTTCAGCGACTCGCTCACGCTCACCATACAGAACCACAACAAGCGCTTTGCACCGCTCACCATGGACGACCTGCAGCAGGTGAACTACGACCGCATCCTGCAGATGGCCAAGGAGCAGACTGCCAATGCCGCTGCCTATACCTTCACCATCATCGGCAACTACGACGAGGCCACCCTGCGCCCGCTCATCGAGCAGTACCTGGCTTCGCTTCCCGGCGATGCCAAGAATGTGGTAAAGGGCAAGGATGTGGAAGACATGTTTAAGGGCGAAGTCGTCAACAACTTCAAGCGCAAGATGGAAACCCCGAAGGCCATCGCCCTGATGGTCTGGGCCAACACCGATATGAAGTATTCGCTCGAAAACATCGTGCGTGCCGACATGGTAGGCCAGATGCTGACCATGGTCTACACCGAGAAGATTCGTGAAGAGGCATCGGCTGCCTACAGCGTGATGGCCCAGGCAGGCATAAGCCGCGACGACTACCGCACCACCGGCACCGTGCTCGTCTACTGTCCCATGAAGCCCGAAAAGGGCGATGTGGCCACGAAGATCATGCTCGACGAGGTGAACAACATGGCCAAGAGCGTAGAGCTGGAGAAGCTGAACAAGGTGAAGGAGTACATGCTGAAGAACATTGACGACCAGGCCAAGACCAACAACTACTGGATTCGCACCATCAACCGACTGCGCGACTATGGCGTCGACACCCACACCGACTACAAGCAGGTGGTTCAGGCCCAGACGCCCGAAAGCATTGCCGCCTTCATGAAGGAGTTCCTGAAGCCTGGCAACCGCGCCGAGATCATCATGCTGCCTGAGGAGTAAAAAAGAGTTCTACAAAAACAGGAAAAAACGGGGCTTTTTCGCAAAAAGCTCCGTTTTTTCTTGGTGGTTAACAAAACATTACGTATATTTGCAACGTCTAAAACAATAACCTTATTTATTAATAATCAAACCATTACGCTTATGAAAAAATTGTTTGCCTTTGTTTGCATGCTGCTGATGAGCACTGCAATGTTCGCACAGAACGAGTCGATGGCCCTGGGTGTGAACCTGAACTATGGCGTGTCGAGCGACTACAAGCCCTTCGGCGTTGGTGCCCGCTTCCAGTATGAGTTCATTGAGAATGTACGAGGCGAAGCACTGGTCAACTACTACTTCCCCAAGGACGATAGCAGCGTGCTCGATGCCAATATCAACTTCCAGTATCTGTTTGGCATTGGCGAGAAGATGAACTTCTATCCCGTGGCAGGTCTGAGCCTGATCAATATGATGGTCACGGGCGACACGAAGAAAGCTCTCGACGTACTGGGTGCAGACACCAGCAAGTTCCTCGTTGGCTTCAACGTGGGTGTGGGCTTCGAGTATAAGTTCACCAGCAACCTGAAAGGCCTCGTCGAAGTCAAGTACCAGTATGCCAAGAGCGACGGCTGGAAGATCGACTGGGAGCCCATCCAGCTCGGTGTGGCCTACGTGTTCTAATACGCAGAGCGTCGCTATATAAAACAAATAAAAACCTCATAAAACAAGCGAAAACAGCCTTGTTTTATGAGGTTTTCCTTTGTTTTTCCTTGTTTTTTACAGCGACGCTTTGCGTATTTCCGCGATTTTTTTACAGCAGCGCTTTGCGTATTTCAGGGAAATATTTTGTCATTTCGATGATTTGCCGTAACTTTGCACCCTCAAACCTATTTATTATATATAAGTTATGGCATATTTGTTTTCATCAGAATCAGTTTCGGAGGGCCATCCCGATAAAGTGGCCGACCAGATAAGCGACGCACTGCTCGACCAGTTCCTGGCCTACGACGAGAACGCCCGCTGCGCCATCGAGACCTTCGTCACCACCGGCCAAGTGGTCATTATGGGCGAGGTGCGCAGCGATGTCTACATCGACCTGCAGACCATAGCCCGCAACACCATCAAGAAGATAGGCTACACCAAGGCCGAGTACCAGTTCGACGGCGACTCGTGCGGCGTGCTCACCGCCATTCACGAGCAGAGCCAGGACATAGCCCGGGGCGTGGACAACGGCCTGGACCAGGGTGCCGGCGACCAGGGCATGATGTTCGGCTACGCCACCAACGAGACCGAGAGCCTGATGCCCGTGTCGCTCGACCTGGCCCACCTGATTATGCGCACGCTGGCCCAGATTCGCAAGGAGGGCAAGGAGATGACCTACCTGCGCCCCGATGCCAAGAGCCAGGTCACCGTGCAGTATAGCGACGAGGGCATACCCCAGCGCATCGACACCATCGTGGTCTCGACCCAGCACGACGAGTTTGACGAGGACGAGGCGATGCTGGCCAAGATCAAGGACGATGTGATCAACATCCTCATCCCCCGTGTGAAGCAGCAGATTCACTCGCAAAAGGTGCTCGACCTCTTCGGCCTCTACATCAAGTACTACGTGAACCCCACGGGCAAGTTCGTCATTGGCGGCCCCCACGG
>JAFVEE010000029.1 GCA_017478085.1 Prevotella sp.
CAAAGCTGGCAGCAGATTGAGCGTTTTGCAATCCTTCAGCCCCAGTAGTCCCAGGCCGCTGCCCGTAATCATCAGGCCACCAATGATGAGCAGTTCGGCCATAAGCGCATCGCTCACCGCCTGACTCGACACCTGGGCCACTACATAGAACAACCCTTGCCACAAAAACAGTACGGGTGCGGCAAGAATCATGCCAAAGCCATAGGTCGAGGCAAAGATGGTAGATGAAATAAAGTCGAGGGTAGCATTGGTGAAAAGGAACGTGTTGTCGCCCTTCAAGGCCGAGATGACAGGCCCCAGCATCGACAACGGCCCAATGCAGTAGAGAAGAATGGCCGTCGAGAGTCCCTCGGCCAATCCCTGCCGGCCCCGTCGGTTCACCAGTCGTTTGAAGCGTCCGTCAATATCGAGCTTCGTGCCTACCACACTGCCCACGGCCAGCGACACGATGAAGAGCACGGGATACTCGCTGTTGGCCAGATGGCTGATGGTGGCGTTCAGGCCGATGGCCAAGGAAGCCAAGCCCAGCGCATCGTAGAGCCCTACCTTATATTGCTCCTTGATGCCCCGCCCCAGCACCGTTCCCACAATGGTGCCCACAATGATGGCAGCCGTGTTGACAATCGTTCCTAACATAATTCGAGTGCAAAGGTAAGAAAAAATTCTGTTTTATCAAATATTTTCCTTACCTTTGCAGCGAGAAAACGTAAACTGGATTAAAAACAAGATGGAACAAAGCAAAATCAACGAAGTGCTGCTGCGCAACGTGCAACTACTTTCAAGACAGGCCGTGCGCGAGGAGCAAATGATGCCCACGGGGTCGGCACCGCTGCCCGACGTGGAGGAGGTAAAACAGATTGTGAGCGTGGTGAAGAGCATTATCTTCACCGATTACTTCTACAAACGGCAACCTGAGGAGCAAATCCGCTCTTTCTATATTGGCGGCAATCTGGAGGAACTGTACACCCTGCTGCGCCGGCAGATAGCCCGCGGACTGCAGTTCTGCGAGGAGTGTGGCGACGAAGACGTGCTGCCCACCGCCGAAGAGAAAGCCCTGCGGTTCATCGACCAGCTGCCCGAGGTGAAGCGACTGCTCTACACTGACGTAGAGGCTATGTTCCAGAACGACCCCGCTGCCACCAACTATGGCGAAGTGATATACTGCTACCCGGTGGTGAACACGATGACGCACTATCGCATAGCCCACGTGCTACACCAGATGCAGGTGCCGGTCATTCCCCGCATCATCACTGAGCAGGCCCACTCCAAGACGGGCATCGACATTCACCCCGGTGCTACCATCGGCGAGTACTTCGCCATAGACCACGGCACTGGCGTAGTGATAGGCGAAACGTGCATCATCGGCAATCACGTGACGCTCTATCAGGGAGTAACGCTGGGTGCCAAGAGCTTCAAATATGATGCCAACGGCAATATGCTGAACGTTCCCCGCCACCCCATCATCGAAAACAATGTGACCATCTACTCGAACGCCTCGATCCTGGGCCGCATCACCATAGGCCACCATTCGGTGATAGGCGGCAACATCTGGGTGACCAACGACATACCGCCCTACTCTCGCATACAGCAGAGCAAGGCGGTAGATACATCGTTCCAGGGGGGACTGGGCATTTAGCCCTTCATAATAGTATATTTGGCAAACTTCAAGAGCAGCTGTTTGGTGCCCGCGTTTCGGAACTGAACAGTTGCTTTTTCGTTCTCGCCCGTTCCTTCAACCTTGATCACGGTGCCTATGCCAAAGCGCTGGTGCTCGATAACCATCCCCTCGCGAAGGGTCTGCGGGCCAGTCGCCGCTGCGGGAGCAGAAGGACGTACGGGCTGGTAGCGGCCACCCGATGCCTGAGAGAGTTGGCGCTTGAAGCTGTCTGATAGTGGCTCAACGGGCGGTTCGGGCTTTCGCGGAGCCACGGCGCGCGGCTTGGGATCGGCACGGAACTGGGTGGCCACGGGCCGCGGATTCTGCATCCACGGACTGCCGGCAGAGTCAGAACGCCGGTTCCACGGCAATCGGCTGGTGCCAAAGTCATCGTCGTCTGCCCCACCCTTCTGCGCCTCCACACGCAGCAGCGCAGGGTCAATGTCGCGAATGAAGCGCGAGGGCGTATCGTACTCCATACGCCCATAGCGGAAACGGTTCTGGGCGCAGGTCAGTATGCAGTGGCGCTCGGCACGGGTGATGGCCACGTAGAGCAGTCGCCGCTCCTCCTCGAGCTCGCGCATGGAGTTGGTGCACATGGGAGAAGGAAAGATGTTCTCCTCCAAACCCACTACGAAGACGGTGGGAAACTCCAGGCCCTTGGCCGAGTGAATGGTCATAAGCGACACCTTGGGCTGGTCGGCATCGCCCTCGCTGTCGAGGTCAGTCAGCAGGGCCACCTCCTGCAAGAAGTCGCCCAGGGCCGTCTGGTCGCCCATATCCTCCTCGCGGCGGCTCTCCACAAAGTCCTGCATACCGCTGAGAAACTCTTCCAGGTTCTCCTGGCGCGACAGGTCTTCGGGGTCGCGACTGCCGTAGATGTCCTTGGCAATGCCACTCTCCTGAATGATGGCATGGCCCAGCTGATAGGCATCCTCATTGGCCACACGCCCCATCCATCCCTCTACCAGCTGTCGGAAAGCCTCAATCTTCGTAGCCGTGCCACGGGCAATATCCAGATGGAACAGCACGGGCTGGGTAATGACCGTCCAGAGCGACACCCCGTAGGCAGTGGCCGTCTGTACAATCTTGCCCAGCGTGGTATCGCCAATACCGCGTGTAGGATAGTTGATGATGCGCTTCAGGGCTTCCTCGTCGTTGGGGTTGGCCACCACGCGGAAGTAGGCTATCACGTCCTTGATCTCCTTACGCTGGTAGAACGACAGACCGCCGTAGATGCGATAGGGTATGTTCTGCTTGCGCATCTGCTCCTCGAACGAGCGGCTCTGGGCGTTGGTACGGTAGAGGATGGCAAAGTCGCTATACTCCAACTGCTCCTGCCGCCTCAGCCGCATAATGTCGTTGCACACGATGATGGCCTCCTCCTTGTCGCTATAGGCGGGCTTCAGTGCCACGCGCTCGCCCTCGGCATTGCGGCTGAACACGTCCTTGGGAATCTGCCGTTCGTTCTTGCGAATCAGGCTGTTGGCTGCCTGCACAATGAGCTGCGTAGAGCGGTAGTTCTGCTCCAGCTTGCATAATTGTGCATTGTCGTAAGACTCCCGGAAATTCAGGATGTTGTCGATATTGGCCCCACGGAAGCTGTAGATGCTCTGGGCATCGTCGCCCACTACACAGACACGCTGCCGTTCCCGCGTGAGCTGCAGCACAATCTTCTGCTGGGCGAAGTTCGTGTCCTGATACTCGTCGACCAGCACATAGTGGAACTTCTCGACATACTTGCGGCGCACGTCCTCGTGGCGCTCGAAGAGCAGATAGGTCTGCACCAGCAGGTCGTCGAAGTCCATAGCGTTGGCCTGTCTGCAGCGCTCCACGTAGCGCAGGTAGACATCGTGCACCTTGGGATGCTTGGGATCGAACAGCGAACAATTGACGAAGGCATCAGGCAGTATCAGATGGTTCTTGGCCATTGAGATCTGGTCGGCCACAGAAGAGGGTTTGTACTGCTTGTCGTCCAGCTGCATCTCGCGGCAGATGGCCTTCACCAGCGAGCGCGAGTCGGCCTGGTCGTAGATGGTGAAGTTGCTGTTGTAGCCCAGCGTCTGGGCCTCGGCACGCAAGATGCGCGAGAACACCGAGTGGAAGGTGCCCATCTGCAAGTAGCGGGCCTGCTCGCTGCCCACCAGACGGCCTATGCGGTCTTTCATCTCGCGAGCCGCCTTGTTGGTAAACGTCAATGCCAGTATCTGCCAGGGCTTCAGCCCTTTCTCCTGTAGCAAATAGGCTATCTTATAGGTCAGCACGCGGGTCTTGCCCGAACCGGCGCCCGCTATCACAAGCTGCGCCCCATCACAGTATTCTACGGCCTGCCGCTGGCCTTCGTTCAGTTGCGAAAGTAGGTTGTTGTTTGTCATACAGCTTGCAAAGTTACGAAAGAGTTAGGAGTTAGAAGCCGCAAATTGGGAGTTTTTTTGACACTCTTAGGCAAAAAAAAGTTAAAGGTGGCCAATTAACTCGTAGTTCCCATCTTCTAACTGCCAACTCTTTCGTATCTTTGCAATCGGAAACCAATAACTTTATAATATCGTACTATTATTATGCTAACACAACAAGATCTGAAACAGATTGCTCAGCGTGGCATCAGCGAGGAGCAGATTGAGACTCAGTTGAACCAGTTCAAGACCGGATTCCCCTTCCTTCGTTTAGAGGCTGCCGCAGCCGTGGGACGTGGCATCGTGGCTCCTACAGAAGACGAGCGCAGGCAGTATGTGGCTACTTGGGAGCAATACAAGGCTGAAGGTAAGAAGGTGGTGAAGTTCGTTCCCGCCAGCGGTGCCGCCAGCCGCATGTTCAAGAATATGTTTGCCTTTGTCGATGCCGACTACGATGTGCCCACCACCGACTTCGAGAAGAAATACTTCGACCAGATAGAGAAGTTCGCCTTCTACGATGCACTCGACGAGGTCTGCAAGAAGAACGAAGGCAAGTCGGTCAAGGAGCTCATCGCTGCTGGTCAGTACAAGGCCGTAGCCTCCAATATGCTCAAGAAGGAAGGCCTGAACTACGGTCAGCTGCCCAAGGGCATGCTGCTCTTCCACAAATATCCCGAGGGTGCCCGCACCCCTATGGAGGAACATTTGGTAGAAGGCGCTCTCTACGCCGCATCTAATGGCGAAGCCCACGTGCACTTCACCGTCTCTCATGAGCACCTGGACTTCTTCAAGCAGAAGGTGGCCGAGAAGGCCGACGGCTTTGCACAGAAATATGGCATCAAGTACGACATCAGCTTCTCCGAGCAGAAACCCTCGACCGACACCGTGGCTGCCAACCCCGACAATACGCCTTTCCGCGAGGCCGACGGTTCGCTGCTGTTCCGTCCCGGTGGTCATGGCGCTCTTATCGAGAACCTGAACGAGATTGACGCCGACGTCATCTTCATCAAGAACATCGACAACGTGGTACCCGACCGTTTGAAGCCCGAGACCACCGAGTGGAAGCAGATAATCGCTGGAGTGCTCGTCGCCCTGCAGCAGAAGGCTTTCGAATACCTGAGACTGCTCGATGGCAATCCTACCGAGACCCAGATTGCCGAAATAGCCCAGTTCGTAGAGAAGTGCCTCTGCACCGATCCCAAGCAGCAGAAGGTCAATGCCCAGTATCTGCGCGCCAAGCTGAACCGTCCCATGCGTGTTTGCGGCGTGGTGAAGAACGTGGGCGAGCCTGGCGGCGGTCCGTTCCTTACTTATAATCAGGATGGAACCGTAAGCCTACAGATCTTGGAGAGCTCGCAGATCGACACTCAGAACGAGGAATACATGAAGATGTTCACCCAGGGCACCCATTTCAACCCCGTTGATCTGGTCTGTGCCGTGAAGGACTATCAGGGCAAGCCCTTCAACCTGCCTGAGTTTGTTGATAAGACCACGGGCTTCATCTCGTCGAAGTCGAAAGGCGGCAAGGAGCTGAAGGCACTCGAGCTGCCCGGCCTGTGGAACGGTGCCATGAGCAACTGGTCGACCATCTTCGTCGAAGTGCCCCTCGGCACGTTCAACCCCGTAAAGACAGTGAACGATCTGTTGCGCGAGCAGCATCAATAAGAACATAGTAGAGAGGGTGTGTCAAAATGAAAGTAAGGCTCGATTGATTTCGTATATAGGCCATATACCATCCGTATAAAGGCTATATACTATCAGTATAAAGGCCATATACGAAATGAAAGCGTACTCTTTTCGTTTTGACACACCCTCTTACTTTGCATCTTTCTCCCTATGCAACCATTCGATTTGCTTGAATTTTTGGCCACTTGGCTGAAAAAGTTTGGGCTGAAAGATATAAAATAGTAACTTTGCGGAAAATTCTGCCTTTATGGAAAAACTGATCGAGACCTTCGCCCCCATCACACTGGCCGAGATGAGCAGTGTGAAGCTGATGAACCGCACCGACACGAAGTTCGTCACCACCATGCCCAAGCTGATGCAGCTGCTGGCCATGGCCAGGCAGGACTACTACGTGCAGGAGATAGACGGCGAGCGCAACATGCTTTACGATACCACCTATTTCGATACGCGCTCGTTTGGCATGTATCAAGAGCACCAGCATGGCCACGCCGGGCGACAGAAGATCCGCTTCCGCACCTACGTCAGTTCGCACCTGCAGTTCATGGAGGTAAAAACGAAGAACAACCACGGGCGCACGAAGAAAAAGCGCATCGAGGTAGTGGATATGGATCTGAACGACGAGGCCAAACGAGCGTTTCTGGACAAGAACCTGCACTTTCAGGTAGACGAACTGGTACCCCACATGCACAATTACTTCCACCGGGTGACGCTGGTAAACAAGGCCAAGACCGAACGACTGACCATCGACACGGCCTTGCAGTTCAACAACGTGCTCACCAACCAGAGCCGCGATATGGGGAAACTGGTCATTGTAGAGCTGAAGCGTGACGGACAGGTGTTCTCGCCAGTGCTCGAGATGCTGCGCCAGCTGCGCATTCATCCCCACGGTTTCAGCAAGTACTGCATGGGGGCGGCCATGACCAACCAAGCGCTACCCGTGAACCGCTTCAAGCAGAAGCTTCACGATGTGGAAAGAATTTTAAGCAATGAGCTATAAACAATTAAAAACTATAGAATTATGAATGAATTATTGGCAGTGTTTTCAAGTGATTTCATCGGTACGATGATACGTTTCTTCATCTGCATCGCCGTCAACTGGGGCATTATCGACCTGCTTTACTACCGCAAGAGCCACCGTCGCGATTTCTACTTCACGTTCATGCTGATGACCGTGGCCATCTTCTTCCTGGTCTACTTTATGATGGGCATGGATCGCGGCAAGGCCACTATGGGCGTAGGTCTGGGCTTGTTCGGCATCTTCTCCATCATGCGCTATCGCACCGATGCCATGCCAGTACGCGAGATGACCTATCTGTTCCTCATCGTCTGCCTTTCGGTGGTTCACGCTATGGCCGAGAGCTTTGCCGAGCTGGTCGTGGTCGATGTGATTACCGTGCTGGCTATCATGCTTTGCGAAAGCAAGCTGAAAGTGCAACAGCGCACCAAGCTGATACAATACGACCGCATTGAGCTTATCAAGCCCGAAAAGCACGACGAACTTCTGGCCGACCTGGAGGCTCGCACCGGCCTGAAGATCCTGAAGATAGACGTGGGTGGAATAGACTTCCTGAAGGACACCGCCGTGCTACGCATCACCTTCGACGAAGTAGGTTCAAGCGATGTTGACAACCAGTTCAAAGTAAGAAAGTCACAATGGAGAGAGGTGTAAGAATCTTATGGGCACTGCTGGCCTGCCAGCTGTCACTGGGCACGCTTCGCGCGCAGGGCGACGACTTCGGTATGTGGTACGAGCTGGGAGCCGAGAAGAAGCTGTCGAGGAAGTGGAGTGCTGGCATCGAGGGCGAGTTGCGCACCCGCAACAACACCCGCACACTTGACAGATGGAGTGCAGGCCTGACTGCCGAGTACAAGATAGCCAAGTGGCAGACAGGAGCCAGTAAGATTGGCCTGAAGGCATCGGGTGGCTACACCCTGCTCTACGACAACAACCAAGAGGACTTGTCGCTGAAGAAAGACGGCGTGACACCCAACAAGTGGACACCTTCGTACTGGGGGGTGCGTCATCGCTTCAACGTCAGCCTGGCAGGCACGCTCGACTGGGGGCGCCTGACGCTTGGACTGCGCGAACGCTGGCAGTACACCTACCGACCCGAGGCCGATGGAAAGAAATACGACATTGACAACGACGAGTGGGACGCTGTGAAAGGCAAGGGCAAGAACGTGTTGCGCAGTCGCCTACAGGCCTCCTACGACTTCCCCCACTGGAAGCTGGACCCCACGGCCAGCGTCGAAATGTTCACGGCCAAGGGCGGCACGCAGAAGATGCGCTACCAGCTGGGTGTAGACTACAAGCTGCAGAAGCAGCACGTCTTCTCACTGACCTACCGCTATCAGAACGTGTTCGACGATGATGATGATTTTGAAGCCAACAGTCACCTGCTTGGTCTCAGCTATAAATACAAATTCTAAGTTTATGACAACGAAGACATTCATATACGGTACAGCCCTGCTGCTGATGATGACCACGGCTTGTGAGAACGACGACAAGTACACCATCGACGACTTCCGCGACCAAACAGACACCGATACCATCGAGATTGCCATTGCCTATAGCGGCAATTCGGCCAGCGTCACTGGCGACAACTATGGTCTGGTCACTACCAATGGTGCCCACGTCACCGTGAACTCTGCTTCCAACAAGTTCCTGCAACTTACGCTGAGCGGGCAGACCACCGACGGTTCGCTGCTCGTGTATAGTCAGAAGAAGTGGGAGGCCGTGCTCAACGGCGTGAGCATTGAGAACCCGCAGGGCCCGGCCATCAACAACCAGTGCGGCAAGTCGTTCTACGTCACCATGGCCAGCGGAACAACCAACACGCTGACCGACGGCACTGCCTATGCCGAGGCTCTGCTCAATGCCTCCGGCGACACCATCGACCAGAAGGCAACGCTCTTCAGCGAGGGACAGATATACTTCCGTGGTGCAGGCTCACTCAGCGTGAGTGGCCATGCCAAGAACGGCATTGCCAGCGACGACTATCTGACCTTTGAGCAGTCGGGAACCATCACGGTAAACGTAGACGCCACGGGCAGCAACGGTCTGAAAGCCAACGATGGGGTGTTCATCAGCAGCGGAACGCTCACCGTGAGCGTAGCTGCCGACGGTGCACGCGGCATCAAGAACGATGCCCGCATGCAGATGAGCGGCGGAACCGTGAGCATAACGACAACGGGCGACTGCAAGATAGAGACGGCCAACGGCGTGACCGACACCACTTCGTGTGCCGCCATCAAGTGCGACAGCCTCTTTACCCTCTCTGGAGGAACGCTTACGTTGCTGAGTTCCGGCGATGGTGGCAAAGGCATCAACTGCTCAGAAAACTTTGAGCAGACTGGTGGCACGTTCTCGGCCACTACCACAGGCGGCAACGACAATGGCAAACCCAAGGCCGTGAAGAGCGACACGGGCATTATTCTAAGCGGTGGTTCCTTCTATGCCCGGTGCAATAAGAGCTGGGCCTGCGACAATGGCAGTGACAGCGACGAGCCGAGGGATCGCGTCACCATCAAGAATGGCTATACGCCCGTAACCGAGTCGTATGCCAAGCGCGAAGTAATCGTAAAGTTTTAGTCAGAGCACCAGCTGGGCTGTGAACATGCCGGGAAACTCCTGCTCAAGTTGAATGGACTTGCGGAAGAGTCCGAACACAGCACTTCCGCTACCGCTCATGGCGGCATAGGCGGCTCCCATCTGGTAGAGCCGCTTTTTGATGTTGCCTATTTCGGGATGGATGGCAAAGACGCTCTGCTCGAAGTCGTTAATCAGCACGTCGCGCCAGGTCTCTACAGGCTGCATCACCACATCGCGGCAATTCACGGCAGGGCGATGGGGGCTGATGAGCGAGAAAGCCTCCTTGGTGGAAACGGGAATGTCGGGGCGAACCACAGCAAGATACCATCCATGCAGTTGCAGATCAATGGGCTGCAACTGCTCGCCAATGCCCTCGGCGTAAGCCGGCTTGCCCAGGATGAAGAAGGGGCAGTCGGCTCCTAAGCGTGCAGCACGGTCGATGAGCTGTTGTTGCGACAGTCCTAAGCCAAACAAATCGTTGAGTAGCAGCAACATCGCTGCACAATCGCTGCTGCCGCCCCCCATACCTGCCTGTGTGGGTATGTTCTTAAAGAGGTGTGCGTGAACGCGAGGCAGTTGGGGAAACTCCTGCTTCAGTAGCTGGTAGGCGCGCACCACAAGATTACGCTGCTCGTCGCCCTCTATGGGCAGGTTGCTCACCTTCAGGTCGCAATCCACGGCCGAGGGGAAAGCGTCGTCCATCACCTGCACCTCGAGCGCGTCCTGAATGGCGACGGGATAAAAAACGGTCTCAAGGTTGTGGTAGCCGTCGGGCCGACGTTCCACAACATTGAGACCGAGATTAATCTTGGATATCGGGAAACGAATCACTTCTTCTCTTCCTTCTTTTCGTCTTTCTTCTCTTCCTTCTTCTCGGCAGTAGCAGCACCCTTCTTGTAGCGCTTGTTCAGCCCGTTGATCACGTCCTGCGTAATGTCGAGGCTCTTCGAGGCCAGCAGGATGTTGTCGCCGCTCTTGGCCAGAATCATATCGTACTTCTTGTCCTTGTTGTACTGGTCGAGGAAGTGGTTCAGCGAGTCGCGCAAGGCCACGTTGAACTTCTGCGTCTCATTGGCCAGCTCGTTCTCTAAACGGGCCTGCAGGGCGGCCAGGTCGTTCTGCTGACGCTGCAAGGCAGCCTGAACGCCTTCGGCCTGCTCGCGGCTGGTGAAGCCATTGTTCTGCAGCTTCTGCTGGAAGTTGTTGGCAGCAGCCTGCAGCTGGTTGCCCTTCTGGGTCAGCGTGTTGCGGGCGTTGATGCTCTTCTTCTCGAGCTCTGCACTCTTCTCCTTGGCAAACTCGAACTGCGTCATCAGCGAGTCTACCTCCACATAGGCTACCTTCAGGCCACCCTGTGTACCAGTTGCCTCGGCGGGCTGTTCGTCCATCTTAGGACTCTGATTGTTGCACGAGGCCATTGCACAGGCGGCCATAAGTGCCAAAACGATGTTCTTTTTCATTATTTTATATAAGTTACTTTTTTCTTTCGCTCACAGCATGGCGGCTGGGGGTGCGCATCTCACGGTCTTGGTCCATCACGCAGTGTATGCCCCGTTCCTTCATCGCCTCGGAGTCATGGATATGCTGCGAAGCAAAGCGACCATTCTTCCGAAAAATCAGTTTCACGCATAAAAATGCCATTGCGATAGCAATTATTAACGCGCTCGATAGGAGTAATTCCGTCATTTTTTACTAATTTTGCGGTGCAAAGGTAAGCAATAAAGCTGAAAGCCGAAAGATTTTACATTAAATAATACTGAAAAATGAATAAAAGAGAGTTAAAACCCGCTGCCGTATTCGAGCAGTTTGCAAAGATTAACGAAATCCCCCGTCCTTCGAAGCACGAGGAGAAGATGATTGAGTATTTAAAGAACTGGGGCGAGAGCCGTGGACTCGACACGAAAGTCGACGAGACGGGCAACGTCATCATACGCAAGGCCGCCACGCCGGGCTACGAGAACAGGAAGACGGTGATTCTGCAAAGCCATATGGATATGGTGTGCGACAAGCTGGTCGACGTGGAGTTCGACTTCGACCGCGACCCCATCCGCACCTACATCGATGGCGAATGGCTGACTGCCGAAGGCACCACCTTAGGTGCCGACGACGGCATTGGCTGCGCCATCGAGCTGGCCATCCTCGACAGCAACGACGTGGAGCACGGCCCCATCGAATGCGTCTTCACCCGCGACGAGGAGACGGGGCTGAGCGGTGCCGAGGGTATGAAGGCCGGATTTATGACGGGCGACTATCTCATCAACCTGGATTCTGAGGACGAGGGCGAGATCTTCGTCTCGTGTGCCGGCGGCCGCAACACCACGGCCAAGTTTACCTTCCAGCGCGAGCAGGCCGACGGGCTGTTCTTCCTGCGCGGCCAGCTGAAGGGCCTGGTAGGTGGCCACTCGGGCGACGACATCAACAAGAAGCGCGCCAACGCCATCAAGCTGCTGGGCCGCTTCCTCTACCAGACTATGAAGCGCTACGAGGGCGTGCGCCTGGCTCAGTTCCACTCGGGCAAGCTGCACAACGCCATTCCCCGCGACGGCGAGTTCGTCATCGGCGTGCCCAGTGCTGTGAAGGAGAATGTGAAGGCCGACTGGAACGTCTTTGCCGCACAGGTGGAGGACGAGTTCCACGTGACCGACACCACGATGGTGTGGACGATGGAGAGCGCCGATGCCCAGCCCGTGATCGAGGCCGGAGTGGCACAGAACTTCGTGCGCGCTCTGCAGGCCATTGACAATGGCATCTACGCCATCTGCCAGGACGAGGCCCTGGGCGGTATGGTCGAGACCTCGTCGAACATTGCCAGCGTGCACACCGAAGAGAACGTCATCAACATCCTTTCGTCGCAGCGTTCCAACGTGATGTCGAACCTCGACAACATGTGCGCCACCATCGTTGCCACCTTCGAGCAGGCCGGTGCCGAGGCCTGGAGCAGCGACGGCTATCCTGCCTGGAAGATGCGTCCGGGCAGCAAGCTCACCGAGATTGTGCGCGACACCTACAAGGAGCTGTTTGGCAAGGATCCCATCGTGCGCGGCATACATGCCGGCCTGGAGTGCGGCCTGTTCTCTGAGCGCTATCCCGACCTCGATATGGTGAGCTTCGGCCCCACCCTTCGCTTCGTTCACACGCCCGACGAGCGCCTGCACATTCCCACCGTACAGATGGTGTGGGACCACCTGCTGCTCGTCTTGAAACGCATTCCCCAGAAATAATAAATGAAGCACTTCTTATATATTATAATAGGTGTAGCCATGACCGTATGCCTGCTGGCTTCTTGCAGCCAGAGGCATACGGCCATTGCGCTGGCCGAGGACTTCATCGAGCAGAACGCCATGGCACCCGAGGCAATGGAGCAGCGCGACTTCAGCCAGCTGGGCACCACCAGCCGCCTGAACGACTCTATCATCGCCTCACTGCGCGAGCGTGCAAGCGAGTTCTACCGACAGGGCATCAGCTATCCCGCCTACCAGCAGGGCGACACGCTCTTCTATATCCGTATGCGTTTCGTTCACCAAGGCGACACGCTCAGCCACACCTTCTATATCGACAACCAGCTGGAGCACGTCGTAGCCGTGAAATAGCATGAGTAAAGACTATATCGAGATAAAAGGCGCACGGGTGAACAACCTGAAGAATGTCGACGTGCGCATACCCCGCAACCAGTTCGTCGTAATTGCCGGCGTGTCGGGCTCGGGCAAGTCGTCGCTGGCCTTCGACACGCTCTATGCTGAGGGTCAGCGCCGCTATGTGGAGAGCCTGTCGAGCTATGCCCGCCAGTTCCTGGGCCGCATGAACAAGCCCGAGTGCGACTTCATTCGCGGCATACCGCCCGCCATCGCCATCGAGCAGAAGGTCATAGCCCGCAACCCGCGAAGCACCGTGGGCACCTCGACCGAGATCTACGAGTACCTGCGCCTGCTCTTTGCCCGCATCGGCCACACCTATTCGCCCATCAGCGGCGAGGAGGTGAAGAAGCATTCTACCGAGGATGTGGTGCAGAAGATGCTGGAGTTCTCGAAGGGCACGAAGTTCGTGGTCATGGCCCCGCTGCACGTGCCCGAGGGGCGCACCGTTGAGCAGCAGCTGAAGGCCAGCCTTCTGCAAGGCTACAGCAGGCTGTGGACGGGCGAGGACTTCATCAGGATTGATGGCTACCAAGAGACTGCCGACTCTTCACTGCTCTACCTCGTCGTCGACCGCCTCTCGGTCGACGACTCGAAGGACGTGATTGCCCGCCTGGTTGACTCTGCCGAGACGGCTTTCTACGAAGGCCAGGGCGAGATGCGCCTGATGTTCCTGCCCTCGAACATCTGCTACGACTTCTCGATGCGCTTCGAGGCCGACGGCATGACCTTCGAGGAGCCTTCCGACCAGCTTTTCTCCTTCAACTCGCCTGCTGGCGCCTGCCCCGAGTGTCAGGGCTTCGGCCGCATCATCGGCATCGACGAGCACCTGGTCATCCCCGACACCAACCTCAGCGTCTACGACGGCTGCGTGGTGTGCTGGCACGGCGAGAAGATGGGCGAGTGGAAGAACTGGTTCATCCAGCATGCCGCCAAGGACGACTTTCCCATCTTCGAACCCTACTACGCCCTGACGCAGAAGCAGAAAGACTGGCTGTGGCACGGCCTGCCCAGCGACCGCAAGACGAAGGAGAAGCCCTGCATAGACAGCTTCTTCCAGATGGTGAAGGAGAACCAGTACAAGATTCAGTACCGCGTGATGATGAGCCGCTACCGGGGCAAGACCACCTGCCCCAAGTGCCACGGCACGCGGCTGAAGCCCGAGGCCAACTACGTGAAGGTGGGCGGCCGCAGCATCACCGACCTGGTGCAGATGCCCGTGGTGCGGCTGGCCGAGTGGTTCCAGAAGCTGGAGCTGACGGAGCACGATGCCGAGGTGGGGCGCCGACTGCTCACTGAGATTCGCTCGCGCCTGCAGTTCCTGCTCGACGTGGGCCTGGGCTACCTCACGCTGAACCGCCTGTCGAACTCGCTGTCGGGCGGCGAGAGCCAGCGCATCAACCTGTGCACCTCGCTGGGCAGCAGCCTCGTAGGCTCGCTCTACATTCTCGACGAGCCCAGCATTGGCCTGCACTCGCGCGATACCGACCGGCTCATCCACGTGCTCAAGGAGCTGCAGGCCCTGGGCAACACGGTGGTCGTTGTAGAGCACGACGAGGAGATCATGCGTGCTGCCGACTACCTGATAGACGTGGGCCCCGATGCCGGACGGCTGGGTGGCGAGATCGTGTTTGAAGGCAAAGCATCCGACGTCAACGAAGAGTCGCAGAAGAAATATCCGCAAAGCTACACCGTAAAATACCTGCTGCACCAGGAGGAGATACCCATTCCCACCAGCCGCCGCCCCTGGAACCACCACATCGACATCAAGGGAGCACGCATGAACAACCTTCGGGGCATCGACGTGCAGATACCACTGAACGTAATGACCGTGGTGACGGGCGTGAGCGGCTCAGGCAAGTCGAGCCTCGTCAAGGGCATCCTCTACCCTGCCCTAAAGCGGCATCTGGGCGAGGTGTGCGACGCGCCGGGCGAATATAGCGGACTGGGAGGCGACATCGACGCCATCAGCCGCGTGGAGTTCGTAGACCAGAACCCCATAGGCAAGTCTACGCGCAGCAACCCCGCCACCTACGTGAAGGCCTACGATGCCATTCGCGACCTCTTTGCCGAGCAGCCGCTGGCCCAGCAGATGGGCTTCACCAGCCAGTACTTCTCGTTCAACGCCGACGGTGGCCGCTGCGACGAGTGCAAGGGTGCCGGCACCATCACGGTCGAGATGCAGTTCATGGCCGACCTGGTGCTGGAGTGCGAGGCCTGCCACGGCCACCGCTTCAAGCACGACATCCTCGACGTGCGCTACGAGGGCAAGAACATCGACGACGTGCTCAACATGACCATCAGCGAGGCCATCGAGTTCTTCGGAGCCCACCAGCAGAAGACCATCGTGAGCCGCCTGAAGACCCTCGAGGACGTGGGCCTGGGCTACATCAAGCTGGGCCAGAGCTCCTCCACCCTGTCGGGCGGCGAGAACCAGCGCGTGAAGCTGGCCTACTTCATCGGGCAAGAACGACAGGAACCCACGCTCTTCATCTTCGACGAGCCCACCACGGGCCTGCACTTCCACGACATTCGCCGGTTGCTCCGCTCGTTCGACGCCCTCATAGAGCGTGGCCACACCATCCTGGTCATTGAGCACAACCTCGACGTAATCAAGATGGCCGACCACGTGATAGACCTGGGCCCCGATGGCGGCGACCGCGGCGGTTCGCTCGTGGCTGGCGGAACACCAGAACAGATAGCTGCCTGCGCTGAAAGCATTACGGGCAAATACCTGAAAGAAAAGCTCAATTCTTAGTCTATATCACAATGAAGCCTCCGTTGATCGTCAACCGAGGCTTCATCGTATTTCAACGGAGCCTCCATTGACATTCAACGGAGGCTTCGTTGTCTATCAACGGAGCCTTCGCTGCATTGAAGCAAGAAAAACTACATTAAATAATGTTATTTCTGTTGCTATTTCAAAAATATGTTGTAAATTTACACCCAAATTTCGAACAATAACTAAAACTCAAATTTAAAACTAAGAAAAATGAAAGCACTTAAAGGTTCTATTTGGGGCGTTGGCGCTGCTGCGCTGATGCTCGCTGCCTGTGCCGGTGGCTCCCAGCAAGAAGCTGAGCTGACCCTGTCGGGGCTGGATGCCGCCAAGTTCGACACCATTATCAATGAGAAACCCGTGAAACTCTACACGCTGAAGAATGCCAACGGCATGGAGGTGTGCATCACCAACTATGGTGGCCGCGTGGTTTCGCTCGTCGTCAACGACCGCGATGGCAAGCCCACCGACGTGGTGCTGGGCTTCGACAACATTGCCCAGTATGCCGACACGCTCAACTCGCCCACCGACTACGGTTCGAGCGTAGGTCGCTATGCCAACCGCATCTGCGACGGTAAGTTCACGCTGAATGGCGAGACCTACCAGCTGCGACAGAACGACCCGCATCCCGGCGATACCCGCATTCACTGCCTGCACGGTGGTGGTGCCACGGGGTGGATGAACCAGGTATATGACGTGATCGAGGCCAACGACTCGGTGTTGAAGCTGCAGATTCAGGCTGCCGACGGTGAGAACGGATTCCCCGGCAACGTAACGGCCATCACGACCTATAAGGTAACCGCCGACAACGTGCTCGACATCACTTGGGAGGCTACCACCGACAAGCCCACCATCGTCAACCAGACCAACCACAACTACTACAACCTGAGTGGCGATTTGGAGAATGCTGCCTACGATCAGGTGCTCTACGTGAACGCCGACTCGTTCACCGAGGCCGACTTCAGCTATATGCCCACGGGCAAAATCCTTCCCGTTGAGGGCACGCCGATGGACTTCCGCACCCCGCACGCTGTGGGCGACTCGATCAAGTCGGAATATTATCAGACCAAGAACGCTCACGGCTACGACCACAACTGGTGCCTGAACACCGCTGGCGATGACACGCAGGTGGCTGCCTCGCTCTACAGCCCCAAGAGCGGCATCTTTATGGAAATGTTCACCAACGAGCCCGGTGTGCAGGTGTATAGCGGCAACTTCCAGGGCGTTGGCGGCGAGGAGAACATCGTGCGCAAGCTCGGCAAGAAGTATCCGCAGCATGTTTCTGTCTGCTTAGAGAGCCAGAAGTACCCCGACAGCCCCAACCATCCTGAGTGGGCCAGCCCCGTGGTGACTCCCGAGAAGCCTTACTACAGCCACGCTGCCTATAAGTTCTCTGTAAAATAATAGCCCACCCCAACCCCTCCCCAAGGGAGGGGCTTAGATAGTGACTCTACGCTAATGAATAATAAGCAAATGAATAATAGTAACCAATCCCCTCTCCCTTCGGGAGGGGCAGGGGGTGGGCTTGAAGGCTCACGCTCATATCTTATTAGTATTGTGATGGTGGCAGTGTTGGGCGGACTTCTGTTCGGCTATGACACTGCCGTTATCTCGGGTGCAGAGAAGGGACTGCAGGCCTTCTTTATGGAAGCCAAGGACTTTGCCTACACTGACGGCTGGCACGGCTTTACATCTGCCAGCGCCTTGATTGGCTGCATCATCGGCTCGGCCCTGTCGGGCTTCCTGGCCACGAACCTCGGCCGCAAGAAGTCGCTCATCATTGCCGGCCTGCTGTTCTTCGTGTCGGCATTGGGCTCAATGGATCCCGAGTTCCTGTTCTTTGAATATGGTCAGCCCACCTACTCGCTGCTCATTATGTTCAACATCTACCGCGTCATCGGTGGTATCGGCGTAGGTCTGGCCTCGGCCATCTGCCCCATGTATATTGGCGAGGTGGCTCCCTCTAATATAAGAGGTATGCTCGTCAGCTGGAACCAGTTTGCCATTATCTTCGGCCAGCTGGTGGTCTACTTCGTCAACTTCTTCATCCTGGGCGACCACATTCAGCCGCTCGTGGAGGAGATGGGCAAGGGCATCGCCGCCATCAACCCCGCCGCCCAGTGGACGGTGATGACGGGCTGGCGCTATATGTTCGGAAGTGAGGCCGTGCCCGCAGGACTCTTCGCCCTGCTCATCTGCTTCGTGCCCGAGACGCCGCGCTATCTCGTCTCGATTGGTCAGGACCAGAAGGCCCTGGGCATCCTGTCGAAGATCAACGGCAGCAGCAAGGCCGCCCAGATTCTGCAAGACATCAAGGACACGATGGTCGTGAAGACCGAGAAACTGCTCACCTACGGTTGGATGTGCATCTTCGTGGGCATTATGCTCTCTGTGTTCCAGCAGGCCGTTGGCATCAACGCCGTGCTTTACTATGCTCCGCGCATCTTCGGCGATATGGGCATGGAGAACCCGATGGTCATCACCGTGTTTATGGGCGTGGTCAACATCCTGTTTACGCTCGTTGCCATCTTCACCGTAGAGAAGTGGGGCCGCAAGCCACTGCTCATCTATGGTTCGCTGGGTATGGCCATTGGCGCACTGGGTGTTGCCCTGACGTTCGGACACGCTGGTATGGAGTTCGTAACTGCCGCATCGATAATGGTTTACGCTGCATCGTTTATGTTCTCGTGGGGCCCCATCTGCTGGGTGCTCATCGCCGAAATCTTCCCCAACACCATTCGTGGCGGTGCCGTGGCTATCGCCGTGGCTTTCCAGTGGATCTTCAACTTCATTGTCTCGTCGACCTTCGTGCCCATGTTCAATATGCACCTCACCGAAGGCGATGACTTCGGCCACTGGTTCACCTATGGTCTCTATGGCATCATTTGCCTGCTGGCCGCCCTCTTCGTTTGGAAGCTCGTGCCCGAGACCAAGGGCAAGACGCTGGAGGATATGACCGCAATGTGGAAGAATAGAAAATAACAGCCCACCCCCGTCCCCTCCCCAAGGGAGGGGGGTGTAAATAAAAAATTAAATGTATTATTAACTAACAAAAACTGACCATGCTCCCCTCCCTTGGGGAGGGCGGGGGGTAGGCAACAATTATCATGGATTGGAACGCAAAAGAATTTATCTGGCTTGACTGGCTCGTACTTTGTGTTGGCATCTTGGGTGTCATCTGGTTTGTATATCGCGCCATCAAGAAGGACAAGGAGAAAATGCAGGGTGCCGACTCGCAGGACTATCTGTTCGGTAAGGGCGAACCCTGGTATGTGATTGGTATGGCCATCTTCGCCGCCAACATTGGCTCGGAACACCTCGTGGGTCTGGCCGGTACGGGTGCCAAGGACGGCGTGGGCATGGCCCACTGGGAGATGCAGGGCTGGATGATCCTCATCCTCGGCTGGCTGTTCGTACCCTTCTATCAGCTGCTCAACAACAAGATGGGCAAGATTATCACCATGCCCGACTTCCTGAAGTTCCGCTACACCCAGCGCACGGGTTCGTGGCTCTCGATCATCACGCTGATTGCCTATATTCTGACCAAGGTGTCGGTGACGGCCTTCACTGGTGGTATCTTCTTCGAGTATCTCATCGGCCTGCCCTTCTGGTGGGGCGCCCTCGGCCTGATTGCCATTACGGCCATCTTCACCGTCATCGGCGGCATGAAGGGTGTGATGACCATGTCGAGCATCCAGACACCTATTCTTATTATAGGTGCCTTCCTGGTGCTCTTCCTCGGTCTGTCTACGCTGGGCGGTGGCAGCATCGTTCAGGGCTGGGAGAATATGATGGCCTTCTGCAGCACGCTGCACGACGGCTACGGCACTACCCACATGTTCCACTGGGCCGAGATCAACGAGTCGGGCAATCCCGATCCCCTCTACCATGAGTATCCCGGCTTCGTGGTGTTCATCGGTGCTTCGATCATCGGCTTCTGGTACTGGTGCACCGACCAGCACATCGTTCAGCGTGTGCTCGGTCAGCAGAAGGGCGAGAGCAACGTCGAGGTGATGAAGCGCGCCCGTCGTGGTACCATCGCCGCCGGCTACTTCAAGCTGCTCCCCGTGTTTATGTTCCTCATCCCTGGCATGGTGGCTATGGCTCTGGCCAATGGTGGCTATGGCGACTTCGGCATCCAGATGGATATTGCCAACCAGCACGACACCGACGGTGCCTTCGCTATGATGGTGAAGAGCATTCTGCCTGCAGGTATCAAGGGCTTCGTGACCATCGGCTTCATCTGCGCCCTGGTTACTTCGCTGGCCGCCTTCTTCAATAGCTGCGCTACGCTGTTCACCGAGGACTTCTACAAGCCTATGAAGAAAGGTATGAGCGAGGCCCACTACGTTCTCGTTGGCCGTATCGCTACTGTTGTAGTAGTTATCCTGGGTCTGCTCTGGCTCCCCGTTATGATGGGTATGGGCAACCTCTACAGCTATCTGCAGGGCATCCAGTCGCTGCTGGCTCCGGCCATGGTGGCCGTCTTCACGCTGGGTATTCTCTCTAAGAAGATTACGCCGAAGGCTGGTGAATGGGGCCTCATTGGCGGCTTCCTCATTGGTATGCTGCGCCTCGTTACCAACGTCATCACCGATACGGGTTCGGCTCAGATGGACGGTGCCTTCTGGAATGCTACCGCATGGTTCTGGCAGACCAACTGGCTCATCTTCGAGTGCTGGCTGCTCGTGTTCATCGTGCTGCTGATGGTGGTAGTGAGCTTCTTCACGCCCGCTCCCACAGCCGAGCAGAAGGATGCCATCACCTTCACTGCCGAATATCGCAAGCAGATTGCCCAGAGCTGGGGCGTATGGGACATCGTGGGTACCCTGGGTGTCCTCTTCCTCTGCGGCTGCTTCTACTGGTACTTCTTCTAAGCACAGGAGATGACCTACTATAACGAACACTCTAAAGTCTGGGTGTCGGTCGACTGCATTATCTTCGGCTTCGATGAAGGCAAGCTGAAGGTGCTCATCGGCCGACGCCAGATGGATCCTGGACGCGGTGAGTGGAGCCTCTACGGAGGCTTCGTCGCCGCTGACGAGAGTATCGACGATGCTGCTGAGCGCACCCTGCAAGATCTAACTGGAATGAAGAAAATCTTCATGCGTCAGGTAGGAGCCTTCGGACGGGTAGACCGCGACCCGGGCGAACGCGTCATCTCTATTGCTTACTATGCACTGATCAACGTGAAGGACTACAGCGAGAAGCTGCGTGCCGAGCACAAGGCCGAGTGGGTGAGCATCAACGAGCTGCCTCAGCTCTATTCCGACCACAACGAGATGGTGCAAAAGGCGTGGCGCATGATGAAGCAGAAGATGCGCACCGAGCCCATCGGCTTCCGTCTGCTGCCCGACCTCTTCACGCTCACCCAGCTACAGCGGCTCTACGAGGCGGTGGGAGGCGAACTGATAGACAAGCGAAACTTCCGTAAGCGTATCAAGGATATGGACTTCATCGAGAAGACGGAACTCATCGACAAAGCCAGTTCCAAGCGTGGTGCCTACCTCTATCGTTTTAATAAGAACATTTATAAAGAAGATCCTAACTTTAAATTATAAGATACTATGTTAGAAGAACTTAAACAAAAAGTATTCAAGGCTAACCTCGACCTGGTGAAGCAGGGGCTGGTCATCTTTACCTGGGGCAACGTCTCGGGTATCGACCGCGAGAAGGGCCTCGTGGTGATTAAGCCCTCGGGCGTCAGCTATGACGATATGAAGGCCGAGGATATGGTGGTCGTTGATTTGGAAACGGGCAAGGTCGTCGAAGGCGATCTGAATCCCTCGAGCGACACGCCCACACACCTTGTATTATATAAGGCGTTCCCCAACATTCAGGGTGTGGTGCATACGCACTCTACCTACGCCACTGCCTTCGCACAGGCTGGCCGCGACATTCCCAACATCGGCACCACACACGCCGACTACTTCTACAAGGACATCCCTTGCACGCGCGATATGACGAAGGAAGAGGTGGAAGGTCAGTACGAGCTGGAGACGGGCAACCTCATCGTCGACGAGATCCTGAACATCCGCAAGATCAACCCCGACCACACGCCCGCCGTGCTGGTGAAGAACCACGGCCCGTTCTCGTGGGGCACGTCGCCCGACAATGCCGTCTATAATGCCAAGGTGATGGAGCAGTGCGCCAAGATGGCCTTCGTGTCGTTCTCGGTGAACCCCAACACCACAATGAACCCGCTCCTCGTCGAGAAGCACTACAACCGTAAGCACGGCCCCAACGCCTACTACGGACAGAAAGGTCAGAAACATTAACCCAATATTAACTAAAAACTAATAAAAGAAATGAAAGCATTTGAAAATTTGGAAATTTGGTGGGTGACTGGTGAACAGTTGCTCTATGGTGGTGACGGAGTGGTAGCCGTCGTCGGACTTTCGTAGGAGATGGTAGAAGGGCTGAACAACAGCGGTATCATTCCCATTAAGATTGTCTATAAGGGAACGGCCAACAGCTCGAAGGAAGTCGAAGCTGTGATGAAGGCCGCCAACAACGAGGAGAAGTGCGTGGGTATCATCACCTGGATGCA
>JAFVEE010000030.1 GCA_017478085.1 Prevotella sp.
TATGGCCGTCCTTCTCAGCGGCCTCACCGAGCTGGAGCCCACCGAGGAGGAGCGGCTGGCTGAGGAGCAGTACCAGCGCGAGAGGGACGAGTACGAGAAGTTCCTCCGCGAGTCTGGCTACTACGGCGATGACGAAGAAGAAGATGATGATGAGTGAGCAAACTGACGTGGGGCGGGCGGCCAGCGCACAGGCCGTCGCCCCCGCCAGATGTTAACAGACGCTAACGAGAAAACAACCACGCAGACCATCGAAAACATCCCCATGGTATCCAGTAACCTCATCACCTGGCCGCAGGGCGGCAGCATCCGGCGGCAGGCGCGTTCCCCTGCATCCCTGCCCCAATAGCTGTTTTACCATTGTTTTACCAAAGCCCGAAAACGGGGTGTCCGAAAAATCGTAAACGGATGTCTCTCAGCGGTTTAAGTGCAGGGTTCAAAATCCCTCTCCCTCCGCTTCAATCTCAGAAAGGAGAACCTTTGGTTCTCTTTTTTTGTATTGTGCAGGTAGCAGATATGAGGTGCATTTTCGCGTTTTTTATCCTATATTGTTGTTTTTCAATGGCAAAGAATGCATTTTCTGCCAAAAAACGAATGATTATTGAGTAAAAATGCTTACTTTTGCAGTTGTTTTTCGAAAACTCAATTTTTAGTATAAGAATCATGAACGAAAATGTTTCTGCGACCTTGAAGTCTTCCGACACTGAAGACTGGCTCGACTTACACGTCATACGCCCATTCTGCTATCTCTGGGCGCGAGGTTTTGCCTATCTGGGCATTCATCCCAACACTGTTACCATCCTTTCGATGATCATAGGTGCTGTCAGCTGTGTGTTTTTTGCCCATGGCTGCTATTACTACGATGGCTTTACCGGTCTGGTCTATAATTTGATAGCCATCCTGCTGCTGATGATTGCCGACATTCTTGACTGCACCGACGGACAGCTGGCCCGCATGACTGGGCAGAAGAGCCGTCTGGGGCGCATCCTTGATGGCGTTGCCGGCTTCGCTTGGTTCACTCCCATCTACATCGCACTGGTCTATCGCTTCTATGTTCACCATGACATAGAGTTTGGGTGGCTGGGTATCAGCAACACCACCGAGAACACCCTCATTGCCACCGCCGTGGTGCTCTGTCTGGGCTTCATATCGGGCTTTGGTGGTCTGGCAGCCCAGCAGCGTCTGGCAGACTACTACATACAGGTGCATCTGTTCTTCCTGAAGGGCGAAAAGGGTAGCGAGCTCGACAACTCTGTTCGGCAGAAAGAGCTTTACGACCAGATGACACCCGAGAAGAACAGCCTTGTGGAGCGTGTGTTCCAGAAATCCTACATCGACTATACGCGCAAGCAGGAACGGGTGACGCCTCAGTTCCAGAACCTGCTGGCCACTTTGCGTCAGAAGTATGGCAGCACCGACAATGTGCCGCAGGAGGTGCGCGACGAGTTTCGCAGCCACTCACTCCCGTTGATGACGTGGAATGGCCTGCTCACCTTCAACTTCCGTTCGGCCTGGCTCTTCCTGTTCTGCCTGCTCGACATTCCTGCCTGCAACTTCCTGTTCGAGATTATCTGCATGGGACTGCTGGCCAAATATGTTAACCATCGTCACGAGACGTTCTGCCGCCAAATGGCCCAGAAGCTGCAGTAGGCTATGAAGTGGACAAAACAACGGTTGAACAACCTGTTCTTCTTCATTGGCGTGGCCGCTGTGGTAGTGATGCTGCTCACGTTCGACGTCAGTTTTGTCGAGCTATGGCAGCACCTGTGCCATGCGGGCTATTGGCTCATCCCCATCCTGGGCATCTGGATTTTTATCTATGGTATGAATGCACTGGCCTGGCGAAGCATCGTGAAGACAAAGATGAAGGAGGGCGAGCACGTGGGCTTCTGGCGCATCTATCAGTGGACTATTACGGGCTATGCCCTGAACTATGCCACTCCTGTAGGTGGTCTGGGCGGTGAGCCTTATCGCATCATGGAGCTGTCGAAGTATATGGACAACCAGCGGGCCACCTCGTCGGTCATTCTCTATGCCATGATGCATTTCTTTGCCCACTTCTGGCTCTGGTTCTCTTCCATCTTCATCTACCTGGCACTTGCCGTGATTGGCGATGTGCCTATGACCATGGCCATTGGCACCGTGCTGGGCATCATCGTGTTGTTCTGCCTGTTGGCTTTCTATCTGTTTTCGAAAGGCTATCGCAAGGGACTCGTGGTGAAGACCATACGTTGGATAGGAAAGATACCTGGTCTGAAGGGCTGGAGCACCCGCTTCCAGGAAAAGCATGCCGAGGCACTTCACAATGTCGACGAGCAGATCGCTGCCCTGCATAGTGAAGACAAGCGCACGTTCTATACCAGCTTGCTGCTGGAGTACTTCTCACGTATCGTGCAGAGTTTGGAGATTATGTTCATGCTGCTGCTCTTCGGCATCGACTGCGGTGGTGGCATGTCGGGCCTGTTGCTCACCTTCCTCCATTCCGTGCTGATACTCTCGTTCACCACACTTTTTGCCAATCTCATAGGCTTCCTGCCCATGCAGCTGGGTGTTCAGGAGGGCGGCTTCGTGCTGTCCATCGCAGCGCTGGGCCTTTCGGCGGCACTGGGCATCTTCGTGAGTATCATCTGCCGCGTCAGGGAGATTATATGGATTCTCATTGGCATATTACTTATGAAAATAGACAAACAATAAATAAAATATAATATGGAAAAGCAAATGAATTTTCTCGACAGAAACGAGTTTAACTTTGAGCCCAGCCAGAAGGTGGTCGATGCCATCAGAAACTTCGACCCCAAGGAGCTGTGCTTCTATACCCGCATTTACGACCAGGGCAAGAAAAGCGTCATCTCTGTGCGCCTGAGCGAAATCTATGGCGTGCCCGAGGAGCAGGTGCTGCTGGCATACGGCGGCGAGGACATCCTGAAAAATGCCATTCATTATTTCCTGATGAATGGCGACAATAAGACCATCCTCATTCCCCAGTTCTCCTGGTGGTACTACAACAGGGTAGCCAGCGAGTGTGGCGGCGTGTTCGAGATGTATCCGCTCTATGAGCAGGACGACACCTTTGCCTACAATGTTGACGAGGTCATCGAGTACACCAACCGTGTGCATCCGCGTATGTTGTTGCTGGCATCGCCCAACAATCCCACGGGCAATAGCCTCACTTCTGCAGAGATAGGCCGCATTATGGAGAATATACCTGCCGACACCATGGTGCTGGTCGATGAGGCCTACGCCAGCTTCATCACGAGCGACACCGACTATATTGCCCCGCTGGTGAACAAGTATGCCAATCTGATTATCTCGCGCACACTGTCCAAGTTCTACGGACTGCCTGGTCTGCGCTGTGGCTTCGGTTTTATCGGTAAGGGCCACGATCAGTTCATTAGCTACATCAACAAGTATCTGGGCTACAACCGCTTCTCTGAGGCCGTGGCGCTGGCAGCGCTCGATAGCGATGAGCACTATCGCCGTGTGGCCGACGATATGGATTGGGGACGTCAGCTTTACAAGAAAGAGCTGGCCCATCTGCCTGGCTTCAAAGTGTATAAGTCGGTGGCCAACTTCATTCTGATAAAGTATCCCGTGGAGATCAAGGAGCGGCTACAGAAGGCATTGGCCGACCAGAACTACAAGATCAAGTTCATGGGCGACAAGGGCCTTGAGTCTTGTCTGCGCATCACGCTGGGCCGTAAGGAGCAGACGCAGACCGTTGTCGATACCATCTTAAAGATTGTGAAGGAATGATAGGAGTTATACTGGCCGCAGGAATGGCCAAACGTTTGCGCCCCCTTACCGACACCAGGCCTAAGTGCCTGTTGCAGGTAGGGGGCCGCACCCTGTTGCAGCGCACCGTCGATGCGATGGTGCAGGCTGGCATCAGCGAGTTTGTGGTGGTCACTGGCTATCTGAATACCATGATTCGTGACTTTCTTACTTTACATTATCCCGATTATGTGTTCCACTTCCTGCATAATGCCGACTATGAGCACAACAACAACATCTATTCGCTATGGATGGCGGGACAGGTGGTGCGAGGCCGCGATTTCTTGTTGATGGATAGCGACATCTTGTGCGACCCTGCTGCCGTGGTGCGCATTGCCCAGGAGCCCGATGCTGCCTTAGCCGTGAATCGCCATGAGCTGGGTGAGGAGGAAATGAAGGTTGTGGTGGATGCCGAGGGGCGTATTACGGAGATCAGCAAGACTTGCAGGCCCGATGCTGCCATGGGCGAGTCGGTGGGCATTGAGCACATCACTGCCTGCTATAGCCGTGCGCTCTATGATGAACTCGACCAGATGATTCTTCAGGAGAAGCTCATCGACATCTTCTATGAGCGGGCTTTCGAGCGGCTCATTCCGCAGGGACACACGTTCCGCGTGGTCGATACGACCCATTACTTCTCCTATGAGCTTGATACGCCCGAAGATTTCCAACGGGCTCAGGAGCTCATGCCGCGAGAGTTGCTTTAAGTCAGTCTTCTGATTAAATCTTGTTGATGTCTACATAGCCGTGCATCACGGCGTAGATGGTGAGTGCCGACACACTGCGCACGCCCAGCTTGTCCATTATGTTCTTGCGGTGGGTCACCACGGTCGAGAGACCAATGTTCAGACGGTCGGCAATTTCCTTGTTGATATAACCTTGCACAATGAGCGACATGACTTCAATCTCACGGTCGCTCAGTATTTTTTGTCTTAACACCTGGGGTAGGGTGGGCAGGTTCTTGCCGCCAGGATGGGCGTGCTGTTGCAGGGTGAGCAGCGCGCGTATTAGTTCCTGTTCGGGCACATTGATGCAGAGCGAATGAAACTCGGAAAACTGCGAGCCGCCGTCGAGCGAGAGCGTGAGCACGATGGTCTGTCGGCGGTGCTCTGTGAAGAACTGGCGGTTTTCCAGCACGATGTTCATCGCCACGAAGAAGTGGGCATAGCGCTCGGGATGGTTGGCCTGCAGTTCGGCCATCGAGCCGAAGGTGTCTACACTCACAATTGGCATCACCTGCTGCAGGATCTGCTTCAGTCCCAGCACGGCCAGCGTGTTAGGGTCAATAATGGCCATGCGCGGCCTTCCCTGTTCGTGGTTCATAGCGTTCCTTTGGTTGATGGCAGTTCGTAGTGGAAAATGTCGCGCCTCACGGCCATCTTCAGCGAGCGGGCCAGTGCCTTGAAGATGCCCTCTATCTTATGATGTTCGTTCTGCCCCCCAGCGTGAATGTAGAGGTTCATGCGTGCGGCATCAGAAAGGCTCTTGAAGAAATGCAGGAACATCTCGGTGGGCATGTCGCCTACATGTTCACGATGGAAGTCGGCCTGCCATACCAGCCAGGGACGCCCGCCGAAGTCGAGGCACACGTGGGCCTGACAATCGTCCATAGGCAGCGAGTAGCCATAGCGCTCAATGCCGCGTTTCGAGCCCAGTGCCTGGTAGAGGCAGTCGCCCAGTGCCAGGGCCGTGTCCTCAATGGTGTGGTGCTCATCAACCTGAAGGTCACCCTTACATCTTATATATAAGTCTATGCCGCCGTGCTTGCCTATCTGCTCCAGCATGTGGTCAAAGAACCCCAGTCCCGTGCTGATGTCGCATTTGCCTGTACCGTCGAGCGAGAGGCGCACCTCAATGTCGGTCTCCTTGGTGGTTCGTCGCACCTGTGCCGTGCGCTCCCCGGCAAAGACCAGCTCGGCTATCTTGTCCCACGTCAGCCCGTCGCGTCCCAGAATCAACGCCTGGCAGCCTATGTTGCGGGCAAACTGCGCATCAGTCTCGCGGTCGCCAATAACGTAGCTATGGGCTATGTCATATTCGGGGTCTTCCATATACTTGCGCACCAGGCCAGTCTGGGGCTTGCGTGTGGGGGCATTGTCCTCGGGGAAGTGGGGGTCTATGAGCACCTCGTCGAAGGTGATGCCCTCGCCCTCCAGCGTCTGCATGATGAAGTTGTGGGCGGGCCAGAAGGTGTCCTCGGGAAACGAAGGTGTACCCAGTCCGTCCTGGTTCGACACCATAACGAACATGAAGTCGGTCTTCTGACGCAGGAATGCCAGGTTGCGGAACACACCAGGGGTGAAGCGTATCTTCGACAGGGCATCAACCTGCTCGTCGTGCGGTTCCTCTACGAGTGTACCGTCGCGGTCAATGAAGAGAATGCGTTTTTTCATAAGTCGTCGTGGATAAGGGTTGGGGCCTTACGTTCCTTCTCCTGGGCTTCGATCGAGCCATAGAAATAATAGAGGGGGAACAGCATGGACAGGTGAATATAGGCCTGTATGAAGCCTGCAATGGCAAACACCACGAGGTTCAGCACGCTCATATAGGATGGCATGCCCACGGGGTCGCCTTGCAGCATGCCCATCTGCGACTGCACGTTGGCGGCCATGAGAATGGTGGCAGGCAGTTCGGTGATCAGGACGAGCAGCAGCGTGACCAGCCCTACGATGAGGGCCACGATAAACAGCCCGCCCCAGTGGCGCATGCCAGTGGCATAGCTTTTCAGCTGGGTGGGCACGAAGTGGGCCTTTGGCGTGAGTAAATACTTCATGTTGGTATAGGCCAGTGGCAGCATCAGGGCCAGCAAGGCGAGCGTCGTGAGGCCAATGAGCGACAGGCCTGCTATGTTGCCCAGATAGCGCTTTGCCACGAAGATCACTCCTGTGAGCAGCAGACTGAGCACTATGTCAATGAGCAGCATCCAGAGCAGTAGCTTCACCGTGCTCCACAGGGCATTGGTGTTCAGCTGTCCGTACCAGCGCTTCACTGGGCTGATGGCTCCCGTGGCCTGGTGTTCTGTGAATGCTGCAATGGCGTATGACAGCAAAACGGCCACGATCATGGCAAACAGCAGGCCGCCCCCGCACAGCACCAGGCTGGTGAAGGCCGACTGCATGATCATCTGCTGCGGTGCCGACTGCCCCATTATGCTCAGAATGACGAGCTGGGGCATTTGGCTAATGTAGATGCTGGTGAGAATGCCAGCAGTAATGGCATAGGCAAGGGCGGCTATCCACGAAGCGCGGAAAATCTTGCGGAAGTTGCCCATAAACAGGCGGTAGCCGTCGCGTATGGCTGCACTGCTGCTGCGTGGCAGGAATATTTGCAAGTTGTTTTTGCTTTTGTCCATAATCAACTAATAACGAATGCATTTTTTTGTTTGCAGGTGCAAAGGTACGAATTTTTTTTGTACCTTTGCACGCAAAACCAAGTTTTTTGTATTATGAAGATACTGAAATGGGGATTCATAGGCTGTGGCGAGGTGGCCGAGAAGAAAAGCGGTCCCGCTTTCAGCGAGGTCGAGGGGTCGAGCGTGGTGGCCGTGATGAGCCGCACCGAGCGCAAGGCCCGTTCCTATGCCGAGCGCCATGGCGTGCCCCGTTGGTATACCGATGCCCAGGAGCTGATTGACGACCCCGAGGTGAATGCCGTCTATGTAGCCACGCCGCCCTCGAGCCATGCCACCTTTGCCATCATGGCCATGAAGGCAGGCAAGCCCGTCTACGTGGAGAAGCCCCTGGCAGCCAGCTACGACGACTGCGCCCGCATCAACCGCATCAGTGAGCAGACGGGCGTGCCCTGCTTCGTGGCCTACTATCGTCGCTACCTGCCCTACTTCCAGCGGGTCAGGCAAATTGTTGAGCAAGGGGCTATTGGCCAGGTGGTCAATGTGCAGGTGCGCTTCGCCGTGCCGCCCCGCGAGCTGGACTACACCCACCCCGAGAGCCTTCCCTGGCGCTTGCAGCCCGACATTGCCGGTGGAGGCTACTTCTACGACCTGGCCCCCCATCAGCTCGACCTGCTGCAAGATATGTTCGGTGTTATTATTGAAGCCCGTGGCATCTGTGCCAACCGTGGACAGCTTTACACCGCTGAAGATTCGGTAAGTGCCATCTTCCGTTTTGAAAATGGCCTGCCGGGCTCGGGCTCCTGGTGCTTCGTGGCCCACGAGTCGGCTCGCGAAGACAGCATACAGCTGGTGGGCAACCGAGGCTCGCTGCGCTTCTCGGTGTTCGACTACGCCCCCATCGAGCTGAACACCAGCGCGGGCCGCGAACTGATCAGCGTGCCCAATCCCCCTTACGTGCAGTACCCCATCATCAAGAATGTCATCGAGCACCTGCAAGGGCTCGCCGTCTGCACCTGTACTAGCGAGTCGGCCACCCCCGTCAACTGGGTGCTCGACCGTGTGTTGGGTAAGTTCTAATAGTTATTTGATGCAATGAAGAAACTGCTGATAGTAGCCATACTGCTGATGACCATCCTGCCACTCCTTGCCCAAGAGCCGACGACGGCCGACACCCTGACCACCGACACCCTGACCACCGATACTGTGGCCACGGTTCAGGAGCAGCCGCGCAAGCTGAGCCTGATTCGCCGGGTGATTCGTGGCTTCGACCGGCTCGACGAACGCTACATTGAGCCGCAGCATTATGTCTTCACGGCCATGGTGCAGGCGCTCTACAACTACGACCTTTATACTCTGCGCAGCTCCAACGGCGGTACCCAGCGCATCAGCTTTGCCCCCGACGGCATCCTGAAGGCCGGTCCCTACTTCGGCTGGAAGTGGATTTTCGGAGGCTATGCCTTCTCTTTCGGCCATTCCGACTTCAGCAAGAACAAGACCGAGTGGGACCTGAGTATGTACAGCTCGCAGATAGGGCTCGACCTGTTCTATCGTCGCACGGGTGTAGACTACAAGCTGCGCGATGCCGACTTTGGCAAGGGCATTGATGCGAGTGCGCTTGAAGATATTTCGTTCGACGGGGTGAAGGCGGGCATCACCGGCTTCAACGTCTATTACATTTTCAATCACGGGCGGTTCTCCTATCCGGCAGCCTTTGCCCAGAGCACCTGCCAGAAGATAAGCTGCGGCTCGTGGCTGGCGGGCGTGGGCTATACGAGAAACTCGCTCGACTTCGACCACCAGAAACTGCAGGCCCTGGTAAGCGAGCGGCTGGCCCCCCAGCAGGTGAAACTCGACTCCGGGCTTATGTTCAACTCCCTGCGCTATCATGACTTCAGCCTTTCCGGCGGCTACGCCTACAACTGGGTGTTTGCCCCCCAGTGGCTGCTCTGTGGCAGTGGGCAGATGGCCATAGGCTATAAGAACAGCCAGGGCGACCGCGATGCGGCCAACTCGTCAGGTGCAGGTCTTCTGGGCAATTTCTCCATCGACAGGTTCAGTGCCACCTTCATAGGCCGTTTCGCCGTGGTCTATAATAATATGCGGTGGTATGCTGGCTTCAGTGCCATCGTTCGGTCGCTCAATTCCCGCGAGCCCCGCTTCTCGGCCACCAACACCTATGGCAATTTCAATATGTACGTGGGCTATAACTTCGGACTCAAAAAGAAATACAGAAAGAAAAAAGATGAAACATAGACTGCTCATCCTATTACTTGCGCTCTTTCCGGCCATCGCTATTTGGGGCCAGCGTGCCGTCACCTACAGCAAGGCCGACAGCATCGCCATCGAGCGGCTGCTGGCAGGTGGCGCTACGTCGGTGCTCCACTACGCCCGCCAGTTCGTGGATGTGCCCTACGTGGCCCATACCCTGGAGGTGAACGACGATGAGCGCCTGGTGGTGAACACCCGCCAGCTGGACTGCACCACGCTGGTAGAGATGGCCACCGCCCTGGCCCTTTGCGCCCGGCAGCACCGCAAGTCGTTCGGCGACTATTGCCAAGTGCTGCAACAGCTGCGCTACCGCCAGGGCCGCATCAATGGCTACCCCTCGCGGTTGCACTACTTCACCGACTGGATTGAGGACAACGCCCAGATGGGCATCGTCACTGAGGTGCAACAACGGCAGTCGCCCTTCACTGCCGTGCAGCAGATCAGCCTGAACTTCATGAGTCAGCACCCCAGCTCCTATAAGGCCCTGAAGGCGCACCCGGAGCTCGTGAAGGACATTGCCGCACAGGAGCGTGCGCTCACCGGCAAGCGCTATCGCTACATACCTAAGAAGAATGTGCGCAACACGGCCGAGCTGCGCAGTGCCGTGAAGGATGGCGACATCATTGCCATCACCTGCAATAAGAAAGGGCTCGACATAGCCCACCTGGGCTTTGCCGTGTGGCGCAAGGACGGGCTGCACCTGCTGAATGCCTCGCAAATACACAAGAAAGTGGTCGAGGAACCGATGACGCTGGGCGAGTACCTCAGCAAGCACCCCTCGCACACAGGAATAAGAATCATACGAATCAATACGAAATAACGATGGAACTACCTGATTTTATGAACTATGCGAACCGCTTTTCGCAGAGCGAGTTCATCGAGAAAATAGCAAGAGTGGCCAAGAGGGCCGGTGCCAAGCTGGTCTATGCCGCACTCATTCTGTTCTACACCTTGCAGAGCGACAAGATTAGCGTGAAGGACAAGGCCATCATC
This sequence comes from Prevotella sp., assembly GCA_017478085.1. GTDB lineage: Bacteria > Bacteroidota > Bacteroidia > Bacteroidales > Bacteroidaceae > Prevotella. Next base: position 10,382 of record JAFVEE010000030.1, read on the forward strand.
ATCGGTGCGCTGGGCTATCTCATCAGTCCGCTCGACGTGGTGCCCGATGCCATTCCCATTGCGGGCCTGAGCGACGACCTGGCCGTGCTTATCTATGTGCTGAAGACGGTGTGGACCGACATTGACCCCGAAATCAAGGACCGTGCCTATAGCAAGCTGAGCGAGTGGTTCGACGAGGACGAGATCACCGAGATAGACCAGCTCTTCACTTAGTCTCTTTGTGGCCGAAGTAGTATTGTCCGCGCTTGCGGGTGATGCTGCCGTAGTTGATGGCGTGCTGCGGACAGTGGTGGTAGCAGGCCAGACAGCTGGTGCACGAGCCGTCGTGCTGCCACGTGGGCAGTTGGCCGTCGAAGTGCAGGTCGCCCGTGGGGCACGCCTGCTGGCACCGCCCGCAGTGAATGCAGCGGTCGGCATCGACCGTGAACTTGCGGTCGCTCACCATGTGCCCGTTGAAGTAGCTGCCCACCACGTGGCTCATCAGCCAGGGGGCTATGCCGGGCGTTGTGTGCACCTGCTGGGTGATGCGTTGGCGAATCATTTCGGCATATATTTCCAGTTCCTTACCAGAAATATAGATTTTTTCCTGTTCGCGCTCGGGCTTGTCGGTGTACATGAACGGCAGGCACACGTAGCTCTCGGGCATGGTGAGCGAGAACACGCTGTCGGCCTTGGGCAGCCCCGCCCGCCGCAGGTCGGCGCATAGCATCTGCATCGTGCGCCCTATGCTGTCGCCGCAGGTGGTCAGCGCGAAGCAGTAGTGCCCCTCGGCGTTGGCTATGTGCAGCCGGGCAATGAACCTCCTTACGATGCGTGGCGGCTGCCAGCCGTGGGTGGGAAAGCAGAAGCCTATGCGCTCGCCCTCCTTCAGCGTAAAGTCGAAGTTCGTCACCTGGGGTATGAAGATCAGCTCTTCTCCCGTCTTCTGTGCTATCTTTTCGGCAGCCCATCGGGTGTTGCCGGTACCTGAGAAGTAGAATATCATGCTGCAAAATTACGAAAAGAAGCCGAAATAACGGTCGGTTTTCAGATTTTTTCTTACCTTTGCAGTCGTTTTATAGAAATAGATTTGCAATATGAGACACATCAGACCACTCGCATTCTTACTTTTGCTCGTCTGCACGCTCACGGCAGCAGCCCAGTACGGCCCTGTAGGCTTCGTCAACTACAACGACGGCATCAATGGCATTACGGGCGGCGGGGCCGGCCAGGTGGTGCGCGTTACGAACCGTCAGGATCTGGCCACCTACGCCCAGTCGGCCACGCCCTATACCATCATCGTCGAGGGCAGGCTCGAGGGCAACGGCCTGAACCGCCAGAAGGACGTGATCGAGGTGGGCAGCGACAAGACCATCGTCGGCGTGAAGGGTGCCGAGCTGGCCGGCATCGGGCTCAACATCAATGGGCGGCAGAACATCATCATTCGCAACCTCATCATCCACCATGCCGATCCCGACGGCATTGCCGCCCGCAACAGCCACCACATCTGGGTGGACCATTGCGAGGTGTTCAGCCAGGACGAGGCCGACAAGGAGGACTGGGACGGACTGATTGACCTGACCGTGGGCAGCAGCTACCTCACCGTGAGCTACTGCTACATTCACGACCACCACAAGGCCTGCTTGCTGAACTCTGGCACTATGCACTATGAGGACAACGGCAAGAACCGCGCCACCTACCACCACAACGCCTTCCTGCGCACCGACCAGCGCAATCCGCGCATAGGCTACGGGCTGGGCCACGTGTTCTGCAACTACTACCAGAACATTGGCTCCTACGCCATTGGCATGCACACCCAGGCACAGGTGCTCTCCGAGAACAACTACTTCGGCACCGGCGTCAACCATCCCTTCGAGCAGATGTATGCCTCGGGCCTCGACGATGCCTCGTGTGCCTACTTCGACGACCACGGCAGCTACTTTGCCAAGCCGCTGCCCTCGGGCTTCAAGTACCAGCCCACGGGCACCATGTTTGCGCCCGCCCAGTGGTACGACTACGACTTTGCCCTCGACAACACCTCTGCCGTGGCCACGCTCTATCCCGCACTGACGGGGCCGCAGGAGGGCCTGGAGCATGAGCCCATCCTATGGCCCGGCAATGGTGCCACCGACGTGCCTACGAGCATCTATCCCCGCTACAGCAACATTGAGAACATGACGCAGGCCGAGGTGTTCTGGGGCACTTCGCCCGACCAGTTGCAGCCCATCGACCTGACCACCCTGCAGCTGCAGCCCGCCACCACCTATTACTGGTACGTCAAGGCCACCAACGACCGTGGCGTGCACTCCTCCCCCATCTACCACTTCACTACGGCCAGCGAGAAGGCGGCCAAGCCCACGCCCGCCGATGGCGAGCAGCAGGCCCGCTTGCGCACGGCCCTGGCTGCCGAGGCCAAGACCGGCCCGATGAGCCTGAGCTGGCACCCCGCTGCCGATGCGCAGAAATACAACGTCTACCTCTCGACCGCTGCCGACGATCTCGACAGCCACTTGATCGAGACCGTCAGCACCACCACCTGCAATCCTGGCACCCTGCTCTATGGCCAGACCTACTACTGGCGCGTTGACGCCGTGACGAGCGACCGCAAGACCGTGCGGGGCGATGTGTGGACCTTCTCGTCGCCTGCCCGTGCCATTCTGCCGGGGCGCACCGAGATGGAGCATCTGGCCCGTAGTGCCTACGCCTACTTGGAGCGCGAGGACGGCTCGTGGTTCAAGGCCAGCAACGACTCGGTGACCGTGGGCGAGGCAGGCCCTGGCGCCATGACGGGCATCTGGATGGGCGATGACGGGCTCTACAAGGTGAGCATAGACTTCTACGACGAGAAGGCGGGACAGGCCTGGATGGGCCTCTCGGTCAACGACGTGCTCGTGGACTCCTGGCGGGGCAACAAGCAGTATGCCATGACCACGCACCGCGTGGACAAGAGCCTGCCGCTGCGCCGGGGCGACCAGCTGCGCGTGGACTTCTACACCCAGAGCAAGATGCGCTGCCGCATGGACTGCATCGACGTGGAGCCCGATGCCAGTGGCATAGACGAGGTTACTTTCACCGACGACTTCCTGCGCAGCACCGCCGTCTACGACCTGCATGGCCGCCGTGTGTCGGCTGCCAGCCTGAAGCCCGGCATCTACATCATCCAGGTCAAGAAGTTCGTTGTCAGGTAGGATTCCTTTTTTTACACAGATAGAACAACAATGCGATACTTCATTACCTTGAGCTACGACGGCACGCGCTACCATGGGTGGCAGGTGCAGCCCAACGGCATCTCGGTGCAGGGCGAGCTGCAGCGGGCCCTGTCGCTGCTGCTGCGCCAGGAGGTGGCCGTGACCGGGGCCGGGCGTACCGATGCCGGCGTGCATGCGCGGATGATGGTGGCCCACTTCGATGTAGAGGCACCCGTCGACGCCAGGCAGCTGTGCTACAAGCTGAACCGCCTGCTGCCGCAAGACATCGCCATTCAGCAGTTAGAGCCCGTGGCTCCCGATATGCACGCCCGTTTCTCGGCCCTCTCGCGCACGTACCATTATTATATACACACGCGCAAGAGCCCCTTCCACCGCCACTACTCGTGGCAGGTGCCCTATCAGCTCGACTTCGATGCCATGAACCGTGCTGCCGCCTTGCTGTTGCAGTACGACGACTTTGGCGCCTTCTGCAAGAGCCATACCGACGTGAAGACCACGCTGTGCCGCGTGACGCGGGCAGAGTGGGTGCAGACTGACCCCTGCACCTGGTACTTCGTGATCACGGCCAACCGCTTTCTGCGCAACATGGTGCGTGCCGTGGTGGGCACGCTGGTCGAGGTGGGGCGTGGCCGCATGACGCTCGACGACTTTCGCCGCGTGGTCGAGGGTAAGTGCCGCAGCGATGCGGGCGAGTCGATGCCCGGCAACGCCCTGTTCCTGGAGAATATAGAATATCAGAAACTTTAATCAAATAAAAACATTAAATAGCTGTGTGGCTGATACTTGCATTCCTGTCGGCAGCCTTTCTGGGCGTGTACGACTCGCTGAAGAAAAAGGCGTTGAAAGATAACGCCGTCATTCCCATTCTGTTGCTCAATACGCTGTTCTCGTCGCTCATCTTCCTGCCCTTCATTGTGCTCAGTGCCTCGGGCCACGTGCTCGACGGCACCATCTTCCATGTGGCGTCGGGCGGATGGGAGGCCCATCGCTACATCGTGCTCAAGGCCCTCATCGTGCTCTCTTCGTGGGTGCTGGGCTATTTCGGCATGAAGCATCTGCCGCTCACCATCGTGGGGCCCATCAATGCCACCCGCCCGGTCATGGTGCTGGTGGGCGCGCTCCTCGTGTTTGGCGAGCGCCTCAATGGCTGGCAGTGGGTGGGCGTGCTGCTGGCCGTGGCCTCGTTTCTGCTGCTCAGCCGTAGCGGCAAGAAAGAGGGCATCGACTTCAAGCACGACCACTGGATCTATATGATTGTGGGCGCTGCCGCCCTGGGAGCCGTGAGCGGCCTCTACGACAAGTACCTCATGGCACCCGTGAGCGAGGGTGGGGTAGGGCTGGACCGCATGATGGTGCAGTCGTGGTACAACATCTACCAGTGCTTCATGATGCTGGCCATGCTCATGCTGCTGTGGTGGCCCAAGCACAAGCAGACCACCCCCTTCCACTGGGACTGGGCCATCATCGGCGTGAGCCTGTTTCTCAGCACGGCCGACTTCCTCTACTTCTACTCCCTGTCGCTGCCGTCGGCCATGATCAGCATCGTGTCAATGATTCGCCGGGGCTCGGTGGTGGTGAGCTTCCTCTTCGGCGCCCTGTTCTTCCACGAGAAGAACCTGCGGGCCAAGGCATTCGACCTGGCACTGGTGCTCCTGGGCATGGTTTTCCTGTACATAGGAAGCCGGTAGCACACTTTTGCGAACTAAATACTCCATTGCGAACTTTTGCAAACGAAAATGCTTGCAGGGTTCGCTTTTTTGGCGTATCTTTGCAACCACAATATGAACGAGATGCTTACCATACTGACCCAGCGCGAGCTGTTCCTGCTCGTCATCGGTGCCATCACCTACGTGGCCCTGTTTGTGGTGACTGCCCAGAACAGCCGTCGCAAGATGCTGCTCATGCAGGAGCGCTTGGAGAAGGTGCGCGCCATGCAGCAGGAGCACGATGTCGAGGCCAACCGCCGCAAGATTGCCGAGCTCGAGGGTCTTATTCGCCGGCTGGGCGACGAGAACTCGGCGCTGCGCCTGGAGCTGGAAGAGAAGAAGGCCCATCTGGACTATGCCAACACCATAGCCAGTCTGGAGAGCCGGAAGCGCGAGCGTGCTGAGACCGATATTTTCACTTCTGATATTTACCTGAAAATAAACAAGCTGATGCAGGAAGGCAAGAGCATGGGCGAGGAAGACTGGCAGCAGCTGGCAGTGCTGGTCGACAGCCTCTACACGGGCTTCACCGACAAGCTCTACAGCCTCTACCGGCTCACCTCTCAGGACTATCACGTGTGCCTGCTCACCAAGATTCGCATTGCCCCGAAGGACATTGCCCTGCTCACCGCCCACTCCAAGGAGAGCGTGGCCTCTACCCGCAGCCGCCTCTACCAGAAAATCTTCGGCAAGAAAGGCTCTACCAAGGAGTGGGACGACTTCGTGCTTTCGTTGTAAAACATAGATGAACCATTAATATATAGAGAAGAGTATGATAGAATATCTTTCAGCCAATCTGTGGCAAATGTGGGCAGTGCTCGCCGTGCTGGGCCTGCTGCTCGAACTGTCGTCGGGCGATTTCTTCATCATGTGCTTCGCCATCGGAGCCTGTGGGGCCGCCCTCGTTTCGCCCTTCGTGGGCTTCTACTGGCAGTTGGCCGTCTTTGCCGTGGTCACTGCCTTCAGCATCTTCCAGGTGCGCCCCTTTGCCCTGCGCTATCTGCACCGGGGCGAGGAGAACCGCGTCAGCAATGCCGATGCCATCATCGGCCAGACGGGGCGCGTCAGCCAGACCATACCTGCCGGGGGCTTCGGTCGCGTGGCCCTGAGTGGCGACGACTGGAAGGCCGTGGCTACCGATGCCGAGGAGCTGCCCGTGGGCACTGCCGTCCGCGTGGTGGGCCGCGAGAGCATCATCATCACCGTAGAACGTTTAACCAATTAATAACCAAAAGCTTATGACACTTTATTTCTTGTTAGCCATCGTGCTGTGCGTCATCGTCTTTGCCAAGATGGCGCTGGTCATCATTCCCCAGTCTGAGACCAAGATCATTGAGCGCCTGGGCCGCTACCACGCCACGCTCAATCCTGGCATCAACGTCATCGTGCCCTTCATCGACAAGGCCAAGAGCGTGGTGGTGCTCAGCCACGGACGCTACGTCTACTCGTCGACCATCGACCTTCGCGAGCAGGTCTACGACTTCCCCAAGCAGAACGTTATCACCAAGGACAATGTGCAGACCGAGATCAACGCCCTGCTCTACTTCCAGATTGTAGACCCCTTCAAGGCTACCTACGAGATCAACAACCTGCCCAACGCCATCGAGAAGCTCACGCAGACCACCCTGCGCAACATCATTGGCGAGCTGGAGCTCGACGAGACGCTCACCTCGCGCGATACCATCAACACCAAGCTGCGTGCCGTGCTCGACGATGCCACCGACAAGTGGGGCGTCAAGGTGAACCGCGTAGAGCTGCAGGACATCACGCCTCCCGACTCGGTGCTTACTGCCATGGAGAAGCAGATGCAAGCCGAGCGCAACAAGCGTGCACAGATCCTGAAGTCTGAGGGCGAAAAGGCTGCCGAGATCCTGGCATCAGAGGGCGAGCGCACTGCCATGGTGAACCGAGCCGAGGCTGCCAAGCAGCAGGCCGTGCTCCATGCCGAGGGCGAGGCTCAGGCCCGCATACGCAAGGCTGAGGCCGAGGCCAAGGCCATCGAGCTCATCACCCAGGCCGTGGCCGGGAGCACCAATCCCGCCAACTACCTGCTGGCCCAGAAGTACATACAGATGATGCAGGAACTGGCCGAGGGCGACAAGACCAAGACTGTCTACCTGCCCTACGAGGCCACCAATCTGCTGGGGTCCATCGGTGGCATCAAGGAGCTGTTCAAGGAGAACTAATCCCACCGCTGCCTGAGTGCTTACGACACGGAGGTCCCGTTGACCATCAACGAGGCCTCCGTTCTTGTGTACGCTCGGCATGAGCAATGTCTAACGGGTGTAAGTCCCGAGTGAACCCTAATAGCGGGAATCACATAGCCAAGAGCAAGGGTGTCCATCGCGAGGTGGAATCTGAAGGAAGCTGGCGGCAAACATCTGGCCTGACGGA
>JAFVEE010000175.1 GCA_017478085.1 Prevotella sp.
GGCCAGATGTTTGCCGCCAGCTTCCTTCAGATTCCACCTCGCGATGGACACCCTTGCTCTTGGCTATGTGATTCCCGCTATTAGGGTTCACTCGGGACTTACACCCGTTAGACATTGCTCATGCCGAGCGTACACAAAAAAAATGGCCCGCGCTTCCCAGCGTAGGCCATTTATCTCAATAGGTATTAGTCTTTTTAAGGTAAAAAGATTGTATTCAGGATAACAGCTGCAAAGGTACTTGATTTATGTCAAAGCAGCAAATATCCTGGTATGTTGTACAACATATTTTGCTGTTTTTTACTGTTTGGCCATCTTTTTCAGCTCCGAATCGACGGCCAGCAGGGCTCTTTGCCAGTCGGTGTCGAGCGAAAAGCGTGTCAGGCTGTTGCCGTCGGCCACATAGCCCATCACCAGTTCCTGGTCGCGGTCGTTGAAGAGCGGGTTCGACACCGATGCATCGATGAAGAGCTTCATCACCTTCACCTGGTAGTTGGCGGGCTGGGCTTTCATCTCGATGAGCGTCTGCACGTACAGGCTCACGTAGCTGTTCATGGCCAGGGCCTGCTTGTCGAGGAAGCTGGCCGTAGAGTCGGGCATCTGCTCTTTCATCTTCATGGCCATATAGTCAAGGGCGTTCACCTTGAAGTGGCCTATCTGGCGCACCACGTCGCTGCCAAACTGGTCGTCGCGCTGGACCACGGCCTTCTGGCGTATCTGCGTGTACACCTCTTGTGCGTAGGCACCGCCCGTCGTGCCTGCGACGAGCAGCAGTAGGAGGAGTAGTCTTTTCATTGTCGTTTCAGATAAAGTCGTTTGTTAATGCATGGGGGCAGCTCCTCTTCATAGTGGGTCACCATAATGAGCGTCTTGCCCGGTCGCTGGCAGAAAGTCTCGATGATGTTGCGCACCAGGTGGCGGTTCTGGTCGTCGAGACCGTGGAGGGGTTCGTCGAGGATGAGCAGTTCGGGGTCTTTCACAAAAGCACGGGCCACGAGTACCAACCGCTGTTCGCCACTCGACAGGTGCAGGAACGACCTGCTGGCCAGCTGCTCGACGCAGAAGAGCCGCATCCACCAGCGCGACTGCTCGAGGTCGGTCTGCGAGGGGCGCACGTACAGGCCCACGGTGTCCTTCAGTCCGCTGGCCACCACGTTGATGGCGGGCAGGTCGCGCTGGTAGGAGCGGTGCATCTCGGGCGACACATAGCCTATGCGCCGCTTGATTTCCCAGATGCTCTCGCCCGAACCGCGCCGGTGGCCAAAGAGGGCAATGTCGCAGGCATAGCTCTGCGGATTGTCGGCACAGACCAGCGACAGCAGTGTCGACTTGCCGCTGCCGTTCTGTCCGCTCAGGGCCCAGCGCTCGCCCTGGCGCACCTGCCAGTCCAGGTTGCTCAGAATGGTGCGCTCGCCATAGCGAATAGCCACCTGGTGCATATCGATGACGATGGGAGCTGCCTGCGATGAGTTGCCTACTGACGGCGAGGGGAGGCTGAGCAGCTGCTGGCGCTGCCCGTCGTTGAGTCCCCACGATGGGGTGGGGGCGTAGTGCCCCAGTCGCACCACTTCGTCGGCATAGTCGGGCAGCTCGTCGTCCTTGGCCAGAACCAGATACAGGCTCAGCCGCTGCTCGCGGGCCAGCTGCAGGAGCAGTTGCCTCAGGCTGGCACGCGTCTCGGCGTCGAGGCCTATGAAGGGGTTGTCGAGGATAAGCGTCAGCGGGTTGCTGAGCAGCGTCTTGATGAGCTGGAACTTGCGCAGCTCGCCGCTGGAGAGCAGGATGACGTACTTGTCGAGCAGCGGCCCGATGTCGAACAGTTGATACAGGTGGTCGCGCAGCCGCTGGCGCTCAGGGCTGTCGCCGCCTGCCAGCTGGTAGGCACGATCGAGCAGCTGGCCCACGAGGGGCGTATCCTGGTCGATGTCGTGCTGGTTCCAGCGCAGCTGCAGGTAGTAGGCCTTGTCGGTGGCGGGTCCGTAGGCATCGCTGAAGGCCACGTAGCGCACGCGGTCGCTGGCCAGCCTTCGGCGCAACTGCTCCACCCACTGCGTCTTGCCGCAGCCGTTGGGGCCTATGATGACGGTTATTTTGGCTTGTTGTTCTTCCATACCTTGTCTTGGTTTTTATTGACGAAATCCTTCCATCCCCGGTAGTGGGGGGCATCGCTGTCGGGACGCCCCATCTGCAGGTAGTGGCAGTAGGCGGCGGCCAGGGCATCGGTGGCATCCATAAACTTGCCCATCTCCTCGTCCTTGATCTTCAGTAGCCGTTGCAGCATGCCTGCCACCTGTTCCTTCGAGGCCGAGCCATTGCCCGTGAGGGCCATCTTGATTTTCATAGGGGCATACTCGTGTATGGGCACACTGTGGCGTATGGCGGCAGCGATGGCCACGCCCTGTGCGCGCCCCAGCTTCAGCATGGACTGCACGTTCTTGCCGAAGAAGGGGGCCTCGATGGCCATCTCGTCGGGCAGGAACGAGTCGATGATGCCCGTTACGCGCTCGAAGATGTGGCCCAGCTTCAGGTAGCCGTCGCTGAACTTGCGCAGGTCTATGACGCCCATCGTCATCATCTGTGCCTTGTTGTCGACCACCTTCAGCACGCCATATCCCATAATGTTGGTGCCGGGGTCAATGCCCAGTATAATCTTCTCGCCTTTCAATGTCGATGTTGTCTTTATTTAGTGATGATTTGTGGTCAGCAGCCTTTCGAGGTCATGATGTGCAGCACCAGGTCGTCGGTGACGCCCATACCGTCGGCACCTATCGAGGTCAGGTTGTGGATGGAGCGGTCGACGCAGTCGTCGACGATGCCCTCCTCGGAAGTGACGCACTTGCCCTCCATTGAGAGCAGGGCCGAGAGGATGGCGGTAGAGACGCCGCTGGTGATCTTCAGCGAGCATGAGGGCTTGGCACCGTCGCAGATCATGCCTGTAAGGTTGGCAATCATGTTCTTCACGCTGGCGCATACGCGGCTGTAGTCGCCCCCCATCAGGTAGGTGATGCCCACGCTGCTGCCTATGGAGGCCACCACGCAGCCGCAGAGGGCCGAGAGCGTGCCAAGCGACTGCTTGATGTAGATAGCCGTGAGGTGGCTCAGCGTCAGGGCGCGTATAAGTTCTTCGTGGGTGTTCTCGTTCTCCTTGGCATAGACGCACACGGGGTTGGTGGCGCAGATGCCCTGATTGCCCGAACCCGAGTTCGACATCACGGGAATCATAGCCCCGCCCATACGGGCATCGCAGGCCGAGGCCGTGCGCGAGATGATGTGGGAGAAGATGGTGTTGCCGAAGATGCCTTTCGACAGCGGACGGTCGATGGTCTTGCCCAGGTTGTGGCCGTAGTTGCCCTTCAGCGCCTCGCGCGCGGCGTTCATATTATATTTACGCGTGTCCTCGATGAAGCGTATCTCGTCGAGTGGGGCCGTGGTGGCGAAATCGTAGACCAGACGGAGGGAGAGGGTAGGAGAGGAGGGCGTGTGGTCTTGCTGCTTCGCTTGTTGCGAAGTGGTTGCCCACTCTTCGCTCTCAACAAAGTTGGTATGGCTGCCGGCAATGATGGCCGAAGCCTGCTGCTGGCCCGCCTGGCAAATGATTTCCACATACAGTTTCTCATTGATGTTCTCCTTCAGCCTGATGTCGATGCGGTCGTCGGCAATGAACTTCTTGCCGGTCTGCAGCGCCTGGGGGGTGAGGTCTTTCAGCACCTCCAGCTTGTATTCACTCTTACCAATGAGGGCACCCAGGGCGATGGCAATAGGCAGGCCTATCATGCCCGTGCCGGGTATGCCCACGCCCATGGCGTTCTTCAGTATGTTGGGGCTTAGCAGGGCGGTGATATGCTCTGGCTTGCAGCCCAGTTTCTCTGTGGCCCGTGCGGTACAAAGGGCTACGCACATAGGTTCGGTGCAGCCTATGGCAGGCACCACCTCACGCTGTATCAGCGCAATGATGCGCTCTCGTGTTTGTTGGTCGATCATGGCTCGTTTTGCAAATTTGCTGCAAAATTACAAAACTTTTCTCATTCCCCCAACCTTTTCTCTAAAATTGTCTCAGTTGCAGCGGAGGCTTCGTTGCGCATCAGCGGAGGCTTCGTTGAACATTAACGGAGGCTTCGTTGAGCATTAACGGAGGCTCCGTTGAACATCAGCGGAGGCTCCGTTGAGCATTAACGGAGGCTTCGTTGTTACACAACCTCGTTTTCTGTCATTTTGTCTGCCGTTTCTGTCATTTTGTCTTGTTGGAGTGAGCTGGCATTGGCTTTGCATAAGATAGAGTGAGCAACGAAAGGAACTCAAGAACAAAAAGTATAACAAACAAATAAAAACATTAGGAGGACAAAACTATGACACCAATGATGAGACGTAACGCAGCCTGGCTGCCTGAAGTATTCAACGATCTGTTCAACACCGACTTTATGCCGAAGGCAAGCGCCACGGCACCGGCCATCAACGTGAAGGAGACCGACAAGGCCTACATCGTAGAACTGGCCGCACCGGGAATGACGAAGGAGGACTTCAACGTGCACATCAACGACGAGGGTAACCTCATCATCAAGATGGAGAGCAAGCAGGAGAAGAAGGATGAGGACAAGAGCGCCCGCTACCTGCGCCGCGAGTTCTCGTACTCGAAGTACGAACAGACGCTCATTCTGCCCGACGACGTACAGAAGGAGAACATCTCGGCCAAGGTGGAACACGGCGTGCTCACCGTACAGCTGCCCAAGCAGGTACAGGAGCAGGTGAAGGTTTCAAGACAGATTGAAATCGGATAGTCTGAGAAAGAGAAATTGAGAGAATGAGAAAATGAGAGATTGGCCGCAAGCGGTAGCAATCTCTCATTTTCTTATTTTCTCATTCTCTTAATTTCAAATGATTTTCTCCAGAGCAGCGACGTTCTTCTCGATCTCGTCATCGGTGATGCTGTAGTTCTGCAGGTCACCATTCACGAAGAGGTCGTAGCTGGGCATATCGATGAGACCGTGGCCCGAGAGGTTGAAGAGAATGACCTTCTCCTCGCCCGTCTCGATGCACTTCTTGGCCTCGCGGATGGTAGCCGCAATGGCGTGGCAGCTCTCGGGAGCGGGAATGATGCCCTCGGTGCGGGCGAAGAGCATGCCCGACTGGAAGGTTTCCAATTGAGGAATGTCAACACCGTGCATCAGGCCGTCCTTGATGAGCTGCGACACGATCATACCGGCACCGTGGTAGCGCAGACCACCGGCATGAATATTGGCGGGCTTGAACTGGTGACCAAGGGTGAACATAGGCAGCAGGGGCGTGTAGCCAGCCTCGTCGCCGAAGTCGTACTGGAACTTGCCGCGCGTCAGCTTCGGGCAGCTCTCAGGCTCGGCAGCCATAAACTCGGTCTTCTTGCCGTCCTTCAGGTTGTGGCGCATGAAGGGGAAGGCAATGCCGCCGAAGTTCGAACCGCCACC
>JAFVEE010000176.1 GCA_017478085.1 Prevotella sp.
CCTCTACCTGGGTGGCATCTCTGCCGACATGCACGACCTGAGCCTCTACAACATCTGCCGCGACGTGCACGAGGCCGCCGCCACGAAGTATCAGTCGAAGGACAGTTACGTCTATGGCCTGGCCAACTACTGGCCCATGAACGAAGGTCATGGTACGACGGCTGCGGACAGCCGCCACACCCACGATTTCAGCGTGAACGACTCATGGCAGCTGCAGAACCTGAACTATGCCCTGCGCATCGACTCGCCCGAGGGTGCCCAGGCCGACATCACGCGCATCAACACCAGCCGGGGCGACAGTTACGCCGTCGAGCTGTGGTACTCGCCCTCGTTGAGCAACGACGAGGTGGTGTTCGAGACCGCCACGCCCACCGTAGACGGCGACCTGCTGCCACAAAGTGCCAAGTTGCGCCTCGGCTTCGACGAGCAGCGCAACCTGACGCTAGCCTACGGCACGAAGCAGCAGACCGTGGCCTCGCGGGCCGACTTCCCCGACCTCTCGTCAGGCTGGCACCACATGGCCCTGAACGTGGTTCGCGGACAGGCCACCTCGTTCTATCTCGACGGTCAGCGCACCGCCGTCATCGCCGAGGCCGACGTGCCTAACCTTGAAGGCACCACGCTAACTGTTGGCCGAAACAGCACCATGTCCTTTGTCGACGAACTGCGCATCTGGAAGGCCACGCTCAGCGAGAGCCGCCTGCTCAGCAACATCTACAACGCCATCGATACCGCCGACGTCTACAGCCGCGGCCTCGTGGCTTATTATCCCTTCGAAAAGACAGGCACTGTGAACGGCGTCTCTACCAAAGTCGAGACGTTTGAGAACATGGCCCCTGTTAGTGTGCTCAGCGGTTCCCCCGCTGAGATTGTCAGCCCCGCCTCCATGCTCGTCACTGCTGCCCCGCCCATCAAGAACGCCCCTGACGAGACGCGGCTCATCGCCTCGCCCGTTGCCTCAGAGCGCAAGGTGGTCATCAACCTCACTGGTGCCGGCATCTCGCCCCGCGACATCGAGGGCACCACGCTCAACATCACGCTGGCCGACATCCACGACCTGCACGGCAATACGTCGAACCCCATCAAGTGGACGGCCTACGTGCAGCAGAACACGCTGTAGTGGACCCGCGACTCGGTGAACGTCATCAAGCAGTACGGCGACCCCTACACCTTCGACGTGGACATCGAGAACAAGAGCGGACAGACGGAATACTACACCCTCAGTAACCTTCCTCACTGGCTCACTGTGGTCGGCGGTTCTGCCGCCGACAACCTCCCCCCATTAAAGACCAAGACCCTCCGCTTCCAGATAAACCCGCTGGTGCCCGTGGGCAACTACGACGTGACCATCGGCCTGCAGGGCAACAACGAGATTCTCGAACCCCTGCGCATCGTGATGAAGGTGAACGGCGAGAAGCCCCAATGGACCGTAGACCCGACAAAGTATGACCACCAGATGACCATCATCGGCCAGGTGTATATCAACGGCATCCTGATGGAGAACCAGGAGAGCATGGTCGCCGCCTTCATCGGTGGTGAGTGCCGTGGCGTGGCTTCGCCGCAGAAGGTGCGCGGTGCTGCCTATGTCACGATGACCATCTATGGCGACGACTACAAGACGAAAGACCAGCAGAAGGCAGTCACCTTCCGCATCTGGGATGCCTCGAAGGGCGTGGCCTACACCGATGCACAAACTGTGGTCGACGGTTTTGCCGTCGACATCACCTTCCAGCAAGACCAGCTGATCGGCAACTTCGACACGCCTGCCATTTGGACAAAGACCGACAAGGTAGAGCAGCTCATTCCCGTCCATGAGAACTGGAACTGGATAGCCTTCGGCGTGGAGCCGGAGAGCCAGTATCTCGACCATATCTTCAGCAGCTATGCCAACTGGATGCTGCTCATCAAGAGCCGTGAGGCCTTCAGCGATTACAATGGCGCAGAATGGAACGGCACGCTCGTGCCCACCGTCAATGCGATGTATAAGCTGAAGGTATCGCGCCTGCCGAACTCTCAATTCTCAACTCTCAATTCTCAACTTTCAGTGTCTGGCCGTCAGCCAGCACAGAATGAGATGCCCGTCACCCTGAAGAAGGGCTGGAACTGGATAGCCTACACACCGCTGACCACGATGACCGTCGGCGAGGCTCTGGCCGCTGCCAACCCGCAGAAGGGCGACATCGTGAAGTCGCAGACCGGCATAGCCATCTACGGCACCAGCAATTGGGAAGGCAGTCTGCAGTCGTTGGAGAGCGGACGCGGCTATCTGTACTATAGCACGGACAGCGAAGAGAAGCAATTTGTCTATCCCGCTGCCTCGTCGGCCTCTGCCCGCGTCCTTTCGCCCCTTGCCCCGGCTGACAGCCAGGAGGAACAACATTCCATCTTCACGCCTATTGACCCGTCGCTCTATCCCAACAATATGACGATGGTCATCCAGTTGAAGGATGGCGACGCAGTCGTTGACACCTGCGAAGTAGCTGCTTTTGTAGGTGATGAGTGTCGAGGGGCTGCACGTGCAGAACGTAATGGTCTCTACTATCTCGTCATCGCTGGCGAGGGTTCCGGCCAGGCCATGACGCTACGCACCTGTCTCAACGGTAAGATTGTCACCATCGACGAAACGCAGCAGTTTGTCAGCGACGACAATATAGGCACGTCATGGGAACCCTACGTCATCAATCTGGAAAACCTGGCGAGTGGCATCCGCGCCATCGGCCTCGATGATGCCGACGATGGTGACTGGTGGACGCTGCAGGGCTTCAAGATTGGCCGCAAGCCTATGCAGCCAGGCATCTATATCCACCATGGACAAAAGGTGACCATCAAACGAAAAAAATAGCACTATTAAGATAAGAGGGCGGGGCACAAATCCCGCCCTCTTATCTTAACGTTTATGTTTAGTTTGCAGACAGTGCATTCTTAGTTGGTAAAATCCAAATTTCAATTCTTCTGATTGATAAGGTTCACCACCACCTTCACCATCACGTCCTTCTCCTCCGTCCGGCTCTCGGCAATCATCAGGGTCAGGGCTACGAGCGTGTTGTCGGCCAGGCGCTTTGAGCCGTCATCTGCTGCTTTGGATGGTACGCCCCACCATCTGCACCAGTTGGCGCAGCTCTGGTATATGCTCCTTACGAATCCGCTCATTAACGGCATAGCCTTTGACGAGGTACTCCTTCAGAACCTTACGTGCTCAAATGCGGAAAGCTGTACCGCGCTTGCTTTTAACGCGATAGCCAACGGAGATGATGAAATCAAGATTATAAAAGGTACAGGCTTCTTCACGCCATTAACGTGTATTTTTTGCACGTTATTCTCTCGTTCGAGTTCTCCTTCCTTAAATACATTAATCACATGCCGTCTAATATTCGACTCTTCTTTGTCGAACAGCATAGCCATTTGGGCAGTAGTCAACCATACCGTCTCATTCTCTAACCGCACATCAATCTGCGTCTGTCCATCCTCAGTCTGATAAATGACAATCTTGTTCTCTTCCATACGCGTTTTGAAATTTTGTGCAAAATTACAAATTCTTTTCTTATGAAATGTCACAAAATGGGAATTTCTGCGTATTATATGTGTAAAGAGACGGTCTGAATGACGCAAGAAGAATACAAGGAAGAGGTGCGACGGCTGAGGCCACGACTGCTACTGACGGCTCGGCGATACCTGTGTGAGGACGATGCCGAGGATACGGTGCAGGACGTGCTGCTGCGCCTGTGGCAGATGGTCGACCAGCTCCACAGGCCCATCGACGCACTGGCCACGGTGCTGGTACGCAACTTCTGCGTACATTGAAAGCTATGAAACAACTGCTGTTAAGTATATCATTTATCATTTGTCTTTTAGCATTTAGCAGCGCAGCTGCGCAAAACATCACTTCGACCGTCGGGAGCGCAACACCGTGTCGCTGGGCTTCGGCCTCGACTGGAAGAACTACCGCATGACGGGTGACACGCGCTTCACGAAGGCCCCCGATGGCAACGTGGTCGTAGAGAAGTACCCCTTGCAGGTGTCGCCCGACTTCTCGCGTATCAAAGTCTTCTCGCTCACCGCCATTCTGGGATTCGAGCATAGCTTCGACGATGACTTCTGGATTGGTTTCGGCCCCGTGGTTAACTTCAACGTCTACGGCAGCGTCCTGACAGAGTATTCGATGTATGGCGATGACATCAGAAAGAAGGAAAAGAATATCCACCAGCGTCCCATCACCATCGACTGGATGCTACGGCTGGGCATCTGCGGTATTCCGCTCTATGCCAAGTACAGCGACGACAACGTGCTGAAAGACGGCGGCGTCAAGTTCCGTTCCCTCTCCTTCGGCCTCTATTTTTAGAAAAAAACGTGGATTTTGCTTGTAGCCGCAAGCCCTTATGCTTACAACCGCAAGGCCTTTTACCCCGACAACTACGTAAACGGCTTTAAGCGCCTCGCAATCAATATCGGTCTGAGGTTCTATCTTTAAAATGTTATGAAAAAAACGATCACCATCATTTGCTGCCTGCTGCTCCTGTCGCTGAGCAGCCACGCCCAGCAGGGCTACTATTGTCTGTCGTTTGCCGATTATCTCATCAATAAGTGGCAGCCACTCGACAAGTTACGTACAGAACACCGTTCCGGCAGTCAGAAATTCTGGAACGGCGGTGCAAGTATCAAGCCTACTACCGGCAACAAGCAGATAGACAAAATGCTGAAGAACGAGGCAAAGCTCATCAAATACCGCGACTCGCTCTACGTCAACTGCCACGAGCTGTCCTGCCACGGCACGAGTCTGGGCAACTGGTATGCACCGGCCTTCATCTACGAGCGCGACTATTTCCTCTTCATTGCGCCCAGCTACAAGGCAGCGCAACATGTCGGCGGTATGGCGTTTGCTTTTGGATTGATAGGCGGTTCCATCGCAGCATCGAAAGCCAAGGACGACTACCTGTGCTACATTCTCAACCCCAGCACAGAGACCGTGGAGGCGGTCGACAAGCAGATGATGCAGCGCCTGCTGGCCCACCGCCCGGACTTGCAGGCAAGACTCAAGAATGTCAATAAGAAGCAACGCTATTCGCCCGAGGTTATCCTCCCCATCCTGCAATCCCTGGGCCTCGTAGAAGGTCTGCCGACAGAATAAGCCGCCCCTAACCCACCGCGTGGAGGTTCTCCGCATAGCTCTTCGAGGCATCGAGGCCGAAGAAGGCGAAGAGGCGGTGCTTGATGGCGGCATTGCGGGGATTGCGCAGGTCATAATCGGCAAGCGAACCTTGGCTTTCTCTCCAGAAAGGCTCGTTTGAGCCTTCGGCTATGCATTCGCGCAAGTAATCGAAATCAAGTTTAAAGCCGATTCTCTCATAGCGATAACGCTCAAAATCTACATTGGGGAATGCCTTGGCAAATGCATCAATCGTCGTTTCCCTGAAGATAAGGCCGTATTGCAGATAAACTGTCTGGTTATTGTCGGGGCTTAGCCCGCGTCCCAACGAGATGAGCGGGTCGTATTCCTCTGGCGATACTGGCAGATGGCCAATGATGGGGTGCTCACCATAAAAGAAATGATTATCCATGATGGCCTGTGGGGGTAAGGCAGGCAGATTCTTCAACACCTCTGGTGCGACCGTGGGCGAAGAGGCTGTCTTGTGATAAAGCTGAACGATGAGTGCCTGCCCCATAAGGTTGGTAAGACCGTAATTCTTGTTTGCCACAAACTGCGGGTCTTTCCTCAGCTCGCTCACCACCATCAGTATGCGGCCAAAGCCCCACTCGCGGCGACTCAGGCGGAAGGCAAAGAAGTCGCCAGCCCGATAAGCCTGGTGCACGCGCTTGGCACTTTTGAAACGGTCCAGCTCGGCCAGGTCCTGCTCCGTGGTGTCGGCAATCCATCGTTGCAGCCAGCCCTGCACATCGTCGCCCATGGTGCCTGTGCCTTGAAAGTCTTCCTGGATGTAGGTCTGCTGCGTGGTAAAGTTAGCGATGCCTACCGTACACAGTTTCCCGTCTTTTCCCCCATACCACGCGTAGAAGTAGCAGCCCACGCCCCGCAAAGCCTGCGTGGCAGCAAAGTTCAGCGTCTTGGGCTTGCCGCGTTTAGTCTTGGGCAGCAGCAGCGTGCGCCCCTCAGCCGTCTGCTCTTCCAGTTGCACCTCTTCGTATCGGTGTTCATCAGTGCGTATCAGTCGCCTGATGGTGTCGCCATCGAACAGCAGATAGGCTACTTCCCCATCGAACTGCCTATTCCTGTACGCCACGACCTCCCAGTCGGCCCCCACAGGCTCAAGGCCCAGGTAGCGGCGCTGCTCGTTGGTAATGAAGTCCTTCATTCTTTCCAATCCTCCTCCCTTATTCCTTAAACACAATCAAATCTGCCAGTTGCAGGAAATAGTTGTTCGACCAGATGTCGAGTTCGTGAGGGTCTGTGCGCAAGAACCGCAAGACATCATCCTTGACGACTTCCATATCGGTAGAAGCCAGTCGTTCCTTCAGAACAGTCATAAAGTCGTCCTTGGACATCATAATGCCGTTGAACTCGAAGATGCGATGCTGTAAGTGGGCGAAGTCGAGTGGTATTTTGTTACCGACATACCACTCGAAGTCGTACCAGTCGCGCCCCTTCACACGGGTTTTCCAGTTACGGAAGACCAGTGCATGCATCTTCCCGGCATAGAGGCAGGGAAGCGTCACGCACCGTGTCATGAAGGCAAAAGGCTTGAACAGCGGCCGCTGCTCCGTATCAAACCCTAAAGGCGGGTTGGTATCCAGTTCTATCTTGACCTTGATGGTCTTCTCCGTCTGAAAGGCAATGTCGTAGACATCGGTATTGTCCTTGAGGAAAGCCGACTCTACCTTTCCAAAGGTTTTCTTATCCTTCTTCTTGATGGTCACATCCCGTCCAGTCAGTTTGAAGGCCTCGATGATCTGGGGTAAGCAGTCCTCCAGATGAACGTTAGAGTTCTTTTCTACCAAAGTAAAGTCTATGTCCTCAGAAAAACGCCGCAAGTCGTGGAAAATTCTGAGGCAAGTGCCTCCATAGAAGGCGGCATGTTCAAAGAAGCCCGCCCGATACAGACCAGACAACGCGATGCGCTGCATCACTTCGTGCTGGGCATTGCTCTTTTCCGTCGGATTCTGCGGATTAAACGCCGCCACCATTTCGTCAAATATCGTCATCGTCCCATTAGCTTTAATAAGTTTGCCAATATCTTCTTCTTCTTCTTGCTCACCTCCATACAAGCTTTGATGATGTCAGGATTCAGTTGCCGCAGGTCGTCAAGCTCAATGCGCATGTCCTCCTCAAAGAATATCTCAAGACGGGTTAGCGACTGGTCGGGCACGAACCTCTCAACCATCAGCATATCGCAGACCGCCTTTTCCGGCGTCGCCATCAAAAAAGTCACTCCCTCTTCTTCCTTCATCGTAATGCCGATGGGGAAATAATCTTTCGACACACCATAATAATAGAAACGGGCCAGCTGGTTGTAAAACGTCCTTGTATGCCGTGTGGTCACCGACGTCAGCGAAAACACATGCTCTGGTATCAGCCCGTAATAGCGAAGGGCATAATGAAGGGACACGTAGGAAGGACCATAGATATGGTTGGCTATCAGTTCCAGCGACAATTGCTTTCCGCTAATCTCTGGCGAAACGACAAACAGCCCTCGCTTCAATCGTATCAATATGCCTTTCTTCTCAAGCAGCGCAACTCGCATATTAGGCGACTGATAATCGCCATAGAAGCTTTTCAGCACCCCCATATCTATGGGGACGTTGCCCATTCGCTTCAGTTCTTCGTATGGATTCACCTGAGTCATATTGGTTGCAAATATAACAATTCTCGTACAGAAAACAAAGAAAAAGTTTATTTTCTGTACGAGAATTAATAACTTTTAGCCTTTAGAGGGCTTAACTGCTCTTCGCTCACAGGGGGATTCTTTACCTCGTCATAGTGCAAACTGGCATAAGCATAAACAAAGGAAAAGGTGCAATTTCAGATAGCTACGCGGGACAATTCAGCACGGATTGTGGTGCACGGCTGCGAAGGCTGCTACCGGTTCAGGTATTTCCGGCCGTTCCTGATGACGATGCCACGCTGGCGCGGGCTGATGCGCTGGCCCATCAGGTTGTAGGCGGTGGTGGCTGCCGAGGGACTTGCCGTAATAGTGGCGATGCCAGAGGCCGAGAGGCCCAGGGGGATGAAGTCGGCAGCGGCTGAGGCCGGGGTGGCATAGACATCGAAGGGGACGAGCATGGTGCCTTCAGTGAGGCGCACCAGCCCCCACTCCTCACCCTGACGGCCCAGCACATAGTCGCCCGCATAGGCCTGGGTGCCGGTGTAGGTGCCGCGCAGACGGTCGGTGAGCGGACTGGTGGCGTAGGCCACGTCGCCCTGCCCCGTGAACGTCGCTTCGCCCATAGCCTCAACGAGCACGGGGCGGTTGGCGGGAATGGAGCGCATCTGCTCCAGCGTCATATCGTCGTTCACCACGTAGGCCTTCGCCCCTTCGGGAATCTGGGCTACGAAGGGCAGCATCATCAACCGGGCACCCTCTATGTGGCAGGTCAGCGTGATGGCATCGGCCGCAAACGGGCGGGCAGGACGGAAGGCACCGGCCTCATCGCTCAGCACGAGCGAGCCGCAGGCCGAGCCCACCACGATGTTGGGCCCCGCCAGGGCACTGCCCTCGCCGGCATAGACCACGCAGTTACGACCGTCGAGCCACGGCAGCGTGGCGGGCAGGGCCGTGGTGGCGGTGAGGTCGAGGCTGGTGCAGGCGGCATCGGTGCTGTAGTCCAGCACGTAGCCATCATCAGCTACGTAGGCACCGCTCAGCGTGGCGGCGTAGGTGGGCGAGCCGCTGCTCAAGTAGACATCGCCGAAGGTGATGCTGAGCGTAGACGACCAGTTGTTGTTGGTCAGCCCGATGAGGCCCCGGCAGCCGTCGGCAAGCGTCTGGGGCGACAGGTCGAGCACGATCGAGAAATTCTCGCGGCGGTTCAGGTCCAGCTCGCCGTAGTCGTGGGTCGACACGGTGCCCTTGGCGTTTACATAGTAGAGCGTGGTCTGGGCCGAGGTGTAGTTGAGTGTCGACGTGACCTTCTTCACCTCCATGACCAGCTGGCTGAAGCGGTCTTTCAGCTCCACGTAGCCATAGGTGGCATTGGTGCGCGAGGAGATGAGCGGGTTCGAGTGGTCGAAGGTCTTGGTCTTGCCGCTTATCTTATAGTTGGTGCCGAAGCCCGCCTTGGTGGTCGTCATATCGTCCAGGCGGTCGAAGCGTGCCATCGCGCCCTTCATATTTGAGGGCTGACGGTCGCGACTGCGGGTGAAGAGCACCGTGCTCACGCTCTGTGCGGGCAGCTCGGCCACGGGGCGGCAGGTCTCAGCCTCGGGCGCAAGGGTGGTCAGTCCGAAGTTCTTCGACTTCGTAGTGGCGTAGAGCTTGCCCTGCTGGGTGTAGAAGGGCAGGTCGAGCGCCAGGCTCACGGCCTCGTCGCTGGTGTTGGCCACTACGGCCACCACCGTGTCGCCCGATGCCGACAGGTAGGCCGATCCCTCGAGCGAGGTGCCGCTGAAGGTGCCGTCGATGCGGGTCATGCCCGTGACGAAGCGTGCGAAGTGGGCCATCACATAGCCGCGCTTGGTCACCACGCCGCTGGTGGTGCCGCGCTGCCCGTCGCCCAGCGGACCGTAGTAGCGCTTGGCGGCGTAGTGTATCCAGGCGTTGAAGTCGCCCAGCATGCAGGTGTTGATGGCGGTGAAGAAGTTGAAGAAGTCTTTCGAGAAGTCGAAGTTGCGGGTGTTGTTCTCGGCCTCGTTCCAGTTGATGAGGTACTCCGTCATCCACAGCTCCTTGCCCTTCTGTCCCAGCTGCTTGTAGGCGTTCTGAATGCCGCCGTACTGGTGGCCGCCGTAGATGTCGAAGCAGTCCAGCACGTCGCTCTTGTTCAGCGCGTTGGCATACGAGTCGCTCACGGCCAGCGTCTCGGGGGCCATCACCTTGCAGCTGATCTGCCGTCCGTAGGTCTTCACGAACTCGGCCATCTCGCTGGCGCTCCACAGGCATCCGGCGTAGGTGGCGGGCCAGTCGGGCTCGTTCTGTATGGAGATGGCGTCGAGCTCCACGCCGTTCTGTCGCAGATACTGCACGTAGTCCTCCAGATACTGCGCATAGTCGGGCCAGTTCTCGCGCTTCAGCGAGCCGGTGGTGCCGTCGCTGTTCTTGGCGTTGCTGGTGCCGTTGGTCTTCCACTCGGCGGGCTGCCCCCAGGGCGAGGCGAACACGATGAGGCCCATCTGCTTGGCTGCCTTGGCCGTGGCCAGCGACTGGCTCCAGCTGCCTTTGCCTATGGGGATGTAGAGGCGCATGATGTTGCAGCCCACGGTGCTCGAGGCGCCCCACACCTTCTTGATGTCGGACGTCGTCATGTGGTTATACTGGAACTGGGGCGAGCACACGAAGCCGCCAAAGCCCGTGATGCGCTGGTGCGTCTGCTGGGCATTGAGTTTCATCGTGGCCCGCTGCTGGGCCTGCGCCGAAAGCGTGAGCACGGCAAGGAGAAGCGAGAGTAGGATGGTTTTCTTCATCGTCGTATGGTTTTAGGCTGCAAAAGTAGCAAAAAAATGTGACACCGGCGAGGTCTGTTGTCTCAATGATTTTTCTCTATGTCACAACGAAAGCTCCATTAGCCTGCAACGGGGCCTTCGTTGAAAAACAACGGAGCCTTCGTTGCAAGCCAACGGAGCCTCGACTGCTGGCTAACGGAGCCTCCGTTGCATCAGGGCCGAAGACTACCCCCGTCGGGCTTCGATAAGGGGCTGGTCCCAGAACACGGTGCCCCCGGCCTCGGCGGCCAGCTTGTCCACCTCCTGTTGCAGGGTCTCGAGGAAGGCTTCCTCCTTCTTCTTCGAGCGGCGGCCGGGCCCTTCGCTCAGCACGCGGCTGAAGTAGGC
>JAFVEE010000177.1 GCA_017478085.1 Prevotella sp.
CAAGACGGTAGGTGCGCTTTTGCCCTTTCAGGGCGTATTTACCCACCTCCGTGTACCCAGGGCGATGCCCTGGGCTGAGTGCTTCCTGGCCTTTCAGGCCGTTGCTACGCGTTGTTTTCATAACTTGCGAAACTTGAATTAATAATAGCTCACCGGGAGTCGCGCTCGAGCTTGCTCGCTGCGCGAGCCCCGGAGAGCAGTGCGGGTGGTTAGGAGCCAGCTACCACTTTGATTACCTTGATGGCGTAGGTGTTGGTGGTAGTGGTGTACTTTGCATAATAAGTCGTGTTACCATCTGCCGTGCCAGTAGCCTGAGTTGTGCCATTGTTATCTGTGTAATAGCTCGTTACGTCAGTCCCAGAAGCAGGTTTGACTGCCTGAAATTTAACTTCAGGAGTGCCTGTACCCTCAGTAGTTTCATAGACAAAGGCGTATGTGCCTGCCGAAAGCTTCGTGTTGTCAATCAAGGCTACTTGACCAGCGGTGAGACCTGTGATTTTGTTTCCATCGACCAAAGGAATTTCAGTCTTGGTCAAGTCAAGACCACCGCTGACAGGTGTCAGCGTGATGTCATTACGGCCTGTATAGGTGCCGCTTGTTTCGGACGAATATGCGGTGAGTGCGTCGAGAACTTCGGCCTCAGTGAAAGAGGTGACACCATCCTTTGTTACCGTGTAGAGCGTAGCCTTACCACTCATATCTTCCAATGTGCCGTTGGTGCTGGCGGTCACATAGATTTCGTCGGTGGTTTTATACTCGTTGTTGGTGGTCACATCTGAAGTGATGCTGTAGGTGGTGATGGTAGGTGTAGCCAAGGTGGTAATGGTCTCTTGTGTACCATCGGTGGAACTTTCAACTATTGCATCGAGGGTGATAGGGTAGAGGCCCTCCTTGTCTGTTACTGAGGGGTTGGTATAGCCGTTGCCATTGTCCGAAATCTTGAAGAGGTAGGTGTAGGCGTAGTTCGGCTTCCACTGGGTGAACTGTGAGGGCACAAGGGCGGTGGCACCATGCACGGTGATCGTCTCGCCAGTACCGTCAGTAGATTCCAGTGTGTAGTCAACTTTCAGGGTCAGCACGGCGCCCGATTCGTTGGGAAGTACGATGCTATAGTCGCCAGCACTGGCACCACTCTCCACGGCCCATGTGGGCTGTGCGGAGTTAATGCGAAGCCAAATATCGCCAGAGGTCTTCTCATACTTGTGCTTTGCACCATAAGACAGCGTGCCGAAAGTCACAGTTGCATCTTTCGTCTCTGTCGTTGTATAGCTTACGTGTGCTTTGTTGTAGTCAGGGTCTGTAACATTGCTACTACCAGTTTTAGGGAAGGTTACGGTGTATGTAGAAGAGCCGCTTGCAGGAGCAAAGACACCCTCCGAGGCATAGAGTGTGGCAGTAGTCGTGGCAACAGCATCATTGGCACTTGAGGGATAGAACTGCACACCCTTAATGGAGTAGCCAGGAATGGTCTCATAGAGGCCCACACGCACCTTCGATACCAGCGAGCGGAAAGTGAGGTTCACTTCATTTCCGAGTTCTGGTTGACCTGTAACGGTAGGGTTATAGGCCGTCACGAGGTTTGACACATACACCTTGCTGAGGGCTGTCTTGTCACCCGTAATGGTGTAGGCACTGTTGCCGAGTGCGGCATCGTGGGCAAGTGACGACACCGTGGCATTGCCACCACCGAGCGAGTATGCCCAGAAATCATACTGCGAGGCAGCGAAGTCCCAGTATTTGATGGACTGCTCGCTGACGGCGGTTCTTCTGTTCGCAGCTTCTAGTTCATTATCAATGATAGTCTGAGCGACATACTCCCAGTTGGCGGTGTTCGAGGCGGTCTTGTCGGCAGTGTTTTCCGTGTAGTTCACGTTGTAGTTGTCAAACACCTCAACCTTATCAGTGCCAACCGTCTTGATGCCTTCCACCACAAAGTTTTTGTTCAGCAGGGCTGCGGCCTCGGCACCCGTTATGGAAGCACGGGTGATGGCGTTGGAGCCGCTGTTGAAGCTGATGGCAGGCCCATTCTCATTAGCCTGGCGAAGGGTCTCGTCGCCTGTGTACTCCTCGCTTGTGCATGCGCCAAGTGCGAGGGCGGCTGTTGCAAAGAATAGAATCTTTTTCATTGTCGTTTTGTTTTTATTGTTTATGTTATGTTCTTTTGTTGTCAACGCTCCGAGGCCCGGCCTCGTTGCGAGCGTGTCTTGTTTTCTTGTTTTCTTTTCTTTGAAGCCCGTCGGGGAGTCGAACCCCGACGAGCTTGAATAAATAGGATTACTGCACCTTGATGACCTTGGCGTAGTACACACCATCGTTCTGGGTGTACTTGTCGAAGTAGGTCATACCAGTGACGGCCTTGTCACTGTCACCGCAAGCCACTTTATTGGCTGTATCGTCAATGATGTACCAGCTATCAACCTGCTGGGGGAGAATGACGCAGTAGAAAATTTTTCCATCTCCATCCTTCCAATAATAGGCAGTTCCATCAGTAGGCGTTGTCTCAGTCTTTGGCACAGTTGCTTCAGCATCTGTGTAAAGAGTTGCTGATGCAAAGTCAACGTATGTCACGTTGTGTGCTTCCTTATAGGTCTGGCCTCCATTAGTGGTATAGTAATAAGTCGTACCAGTCTTGGCATTGCCAGTGGCGATGGTCGTACCTGTGTTGTCAAGATACAGGTTGCTTACACCCTGACCGATGAACGGGGTCAGCTTGCCAGTAGAGGCATCGCTGTTAGCAAAGTACAGAACATCTTTCTGGGCATCACCAGTACCAGCGCTCGTCAGAGCATAGCGATAGTATCCTTTCACAGCAGCCTCAGCAGCAAAGGTCTTTGCCTCAAATTTATCAGTTGTGCTCGTTTGGGCAGTCTTTGTGTAGACGAATGCGTAGGTTGTGCTGGCAGCCGGGGTGAACTTAGCGGCCTTCTTTTTCGTTCCATCTTCTGGGATAGTGATAACATTGACATCGACACCATACTGCACTTCATTTGTCAATGAAAGGGCGTTGTCACCTGTTGCTGTAGTCAGCACCACACCATTACGGCCTTTAATGGTTCCAGCAGTGGCATCATCATCTTGCAGCTGTAGTGCATCGATAACTTCTGCCTCCGTCTTGCCAGCAGGGATGGTGTACAGGGCTGCTTTACCTGTCAGATCCTGCAATGCGCCGTTTGCCAGGTCGGGAGTGTTGTCGGTATTACCATCGTTTACGGTCACATAAATGTCGCCAGAGATTCCCTTAGATGCATCAGCTGTAAGTACGGTGTACTCGTTGTTGTTCACAACATTCGAACCACTCTGATAAGTTGTAATACTGGGGGCAGACACAGTGGTGATGGTCTCCTGAGTCTTGTCGCCATCCTCGGCATTCACTACGCAAGCATCGAAGGTGATGGGATAGAGACCTGCGGGGTCGCTGTTTGTGGTGATGTCATCAGGCTTGGTAGGGTCGTAAGCTCCTGTGTAGCCATTGGTCTTGTCGCTAATCTTGAAAAGGTAAGTATAAGCGTAGCCGGGGAGCCACTTGGTGTAGATGCTGGGCACCTGTGCAGTAGCACCTTTCACCTCGATAGTTTCGCCAGATCCGTCGATTGACTCGAGGGTGTAGTCTACGCGGAGGTTCAGGTTCACGCCATCCTCGTTGGGCAGAAGAATTGTGTAGAAATTATCTTCTTCGTTGCCAGCGAAGGTTGCAGTGTTCGACGAGCGGCCCAGGAATCTGGCACCAGTGGTTTTTTCACCACTCTCGGCTATGGTGTAATTAAGTGTGCCATTGGAAAGGATTGTAACACCAGAGCTTGCAGCGGCAGCAAACGTGATATGAGCCTGGTTGTTGTCGGCGTTACTTGGTTCATCTACTGTGGGGAAGTACACGGTATATGTACCAGCGGTGCGAATGGCTCTGGGAGTGGTGGTGAACAGGGTGGCTCTCTGCGGTGAGCTGGAAGGCAGATTTGTTGCTGCAGCACGATAGAACTTCACATCCTTCACAGAGTAGCCAGGTACAGTCTCATAAATACCAAGACGCACTTTCGTTCCCAACTGACGGAACTTGAGCGTGACAGGCTGGTTGTAGCCAGTAACCTCACCAACACCCGCAGTACCAGTCTTGTTCACCGTTACGAGATCTGAGATGTAGCACTCTGCGAGGTCGGCAGCAGCACCTTCGAAGGTGTAGCCCTTGGCCAGACCTGTAGCGGGGGCTGTAGCTGCGGTAGCCTCAATGGCCGAAACCAGCACCTGCCCAGTAGTGGGCGTGCCAGAGTAAATAGCTTCCTTCGATCCTGTTGACCATGCGATGAAGTCATACTGAGCCTGGCTGTAGTCCCAGTACTTGATGGTCTGCTTGGTAATACCATTGGCAGTGGCGTGGTCAATGGGAGTTTTGCCTACATACTCCCAGTTGTTGGTGTTCGACTCGGTGGTGTTGGCGGTGTTCTCGCCATACTCCACGAGGTAGTTGTCGAACACCGTGCTTCCTGGAGTACCAGTTGTAGCACCCTTGTAGCCGAACACCACGAACTTTTTGCCCAGCTTCCCAGCTGCCTCGGCACCCTCGAAGTCGGCGCGGGTCATGCCCCTGCCAAGCGAGCTGAACACGATGGGCGAGAGGCCATCGTCGGCGTTCACAGGAGGAGCTTCGGCGATGTAGTCATCGCTGGAGCAGCTGGCGAGCGCTGTGGCCGCCAGGGCTGCGAAGAAAAATTGCTTTGTTTTCATAATGCTTAAAAATTAATGAATAAATAATAGAGAATTAAATTGTTTCAAAAATTGGTTGTCTTGTTCTTGTTCTGTTTCTGTTTTACATTTCAAATTCGTGGGTTCCGCCGTCCTCATAGTCTTTGACCACAGCATTGAAGCCAGAGCCGCCAGGACGGCGGGGTATAGGGACGGTGTCGAGGTCGAGTTCCACGGTGATGACGCCGCCTTTGTAGCGCTGGCGCACCTGACGGGTGACGTCGAACACGAAGGTAGAGTCCATGCCGTTGTTGAACTGCATCGTCACGTCCATGTAGTGAGGGTAGGGGTCGCTTACCTCGTCGGCCCGGGTGATGCTGTTGGCCCGGTGGTTGCAGATGCCGAAGGTCATGAGTCGGCCCCCCACAATGTCGACGCTTTCGCCCTGCTTCTGACAGTTGTTCTTCAGCCTCACGCTGTAGCCCACGCTGATGGCGTCTTCGCCGGCCTGGCCGGTGTTCACGTTGGTGGTGCGCGCCAGTCCCGACAGGTTGCTCATGCCGTCGACGGCGGCTATACGCCCCCGGTTGTTGTGCAGGATGATCTGCGTGAGGTAGATGTAGGTGATGGGGTGCAGCAGCATGTCAAGCTTCTTCACCCACACGTTGCGCTCCTCGTTGTAGACGAAGCCCTCCAGGTCGGCATTGATGTCGATGGCCTGGTCGTAGGCCGAGAACAGCTGTTCGGGCTCGTAGAAGGCGTGGGTGAACTTCGGTGCGTGGTAGCGCGAGGGGCGCATGCTCTGGTTGGTGAAGGCCACCACGCTATCGAGCGAGGTCTCTTCGTCGAAGATGAGGCTCTGCACGCCGTCGAGGGTGCTGATCTGGTTCCACACGAGTATGTCCCAGAAGCCCCAGTCGTAGCGGCCGGTGAAGTGGTTGCCCACCACGGTGTTAGCCAGCACGCTGGTGTGTGGGGCGTAGGGGGTGTTGCCCGTGTAGTAGCGGCGCAGGCTGAAGGTGCCGGGCATGGTGTAGCCCAGCTCGCCGAACAGGCGGCGGTCTTCGTCGTCCCAGCCGTAGTACCACTCGGCCTGCCAGTCGTAGTCGATGCCGAAGGCCATCTCGTAGTTCCAGTACACCTGCAGGTCGATGTCGATGACGGGCTGCTCCAGCTCAACCTCGTGTGCGTCGTAGAGGTGGAGGGGCGGCTCGGGCGAGCAGGCCATGGCCAGCAGGGTGAGAAGGAGGAGTGCCAGCTGCTTCATGGGGCGGTCCTCCTTTCTTGGGAATAGGGCGAATAGGGCTCATAGGTCTTATGGGGCTCATAGGTCTTATGGGGCTCATAGGTCTCATGGGGCTCATAGGTCTCATAGGGCCTATGGGCCTTATAGGACTTATTGGCCCTATAATATAATAGGTCGTAGGTCAGGGTGATGCCTATGCGGGTGGGGCCCAGCCAGTTCCAGCGGTACTGGCGCTTGCGGAAGAGCTCGGGCTTCTGCGTCCACTTGTAGTAGTACAGGTGGTCGCGGTAGGCGGGGTTCACGGGGTTCTCGTACTGGTAGGGGTCGTACTTGCAGCGGAAGAAGCCGGCCTGCAGGCCCAGCTCTAAGCGCCAGTGGCCATTCCTGCTGATGGGCATCACGTAGCCGGCACCTACACCGGCTCCGGCTCCTTCGCCCACCCAGCCGCGGTCGGCATCGAAGCAGATGCCGAAGAGGCCCACATGGGCGTAGGCCTGCAGGTAGAAGCCGCCATAGGCGGGGGCGTGGTAGGGGGAATAGGGCGAATAGGTCTTATGGGTCCCATAGGGCTCATAGGGCTCATTGGGCTTATTGGGCCTTTTGGCCCCTTTCAGGTAGTAGCGGGTCTCTACC
This sequence comes from Prevotella sp., assembly GCA_017478085.1. Classification (GTDB taxonomy): domain Bacteria; phylum Bacteroidota; class Bacteroidia; order Bacteroidales; family Bacteroidaceae; genus Prevotella. Next base: position 6,557 of record JAFVEE010000177.1, read on the forward strand.
TGGTAGTTGCGCAGCTGGAAGTACTTGTGGGCATCGTAGTCCTGCCACCAGGGCATGTCGAACGAGGCACCGTAGGTGAAGTGGCCGCGCAGGGGGTAGAACTCGATGGCCACGTTGGGTATGGGACACCAGCGGTCGTAGCCGGGAATGTAGGCCCCGTAGAACAGCAGGTTGGTCTTGACCGACAGCATCTCGCGGCGCGGCAGGCGCAGGGGCTGCTCATCGTCGGCAGGCGTGGGCAGGAGGACGGGAGCCACCGTGTCGGCAGGCTGGGCGATGACCACCGTGGGCACGCTGTCGGCCACGGCCACGGCCTCGATGTCTTCGGGCACCAGTACCTCAGGGGCGGGCACCTTGCGCAGCACCAGCATGATGCGTGCGGCACGCAGCTGGGGGAAATAAGTGAGCAGCAGGCGGTTCCACAGGCGGCCCTGGCGCTCGCGCTTCAGCATCTGCTTCAGCAGGGGCAGGCCCATGGCCAGGTAGCGGTCTACCAGCTGCTGCACCAGCTCGTAGTCGGGGTCGGCAGCCCGCTTCATCATCATGCACAGCGACTGGTAGTCCTCGATGTCGTAGCTCACGTTCTGCACTTCCTCGGCAGGGGGGAAGGCAGAGTGCTGCAGGAAGAAGTCGTAGAGGGCCTTCATGCGCTCGCGGCCCAGGTAGTTGTTGTGCTCGACCGAGCCCTCGGGCGAGGCGGCACCGCGGATGACGAGGCGCAGCAGCTGCAGGCTGTCGCTGTTCATCTGCGGGATGACGACCTGGCTCAGCTCGTCGAGCAGCTTATCGTGCGCGGGCAGGCGCGTCTGCGAAACCGGGAAGACCACGCTTGCGGCGCGGTCGAAGAAGAGGTCGTTGTCAAGCTGAAGGGTGTCGCCCTCGTTCAGCAGGATGATGTAGGGGTAGGTGTCGTAGAAGGCGCGCACGCTGGCGGGTAGCGGTCGTGCCTGCAGAGGCAAGACCACCCCCGCAAGCAGACATAGTAATGTCCTAATATGTTTAGCTACCTTGTTATGAAAAACCATACAACCCTAATTACCTTATTATCGATGGTAGGTCTATTATCATTTTATGCGCCTACGCGATACAAGCGCTGATTCGAAATACAAAGGTACATATTTTCTATACAAGTTGTATCGAAATGGGGGGGGGGTTAACATACTTTAACGCAATACGCGCTCAAATTGCACACTGTAGTTGGTTTTGTGACATTTTTAGGCAAGATTGTGGTATTCCTTTCGTCACATTTTGACAATCTTAACCCTGTCGCTCGCTGTCCAACTGCTCGTAGGCCTTCACGATGCGGGTGACCAGCTTGTGGCGAACGATGTCGGCCTGGTCGAGCCGCACCACGCCAATGCCCTCGACGCCCGTGAGAATGTGCAGGGCCTCGATGAGTCCGCTCTTCTGCGAGTGGGGCAGGTCGATCTGCGACGTGTCGCCGGTGATGATCATCTTCGTGTTCCAGCCCATGCGGGTGAGGAACATGCGCAGCTGCGCGGGCGTGGTGTTCTGCGCCTCGTCAAGTATGACCACGGCATCGCTGAGCGTGCGGCCGCGCATGAAGGCCAGCGGGGCAATCTGTATCTGGTGCTTCTCCATCATGTCCTGCAGCTTCACCTGCGGAATCATATCCTCGAGCGCGTCGTAGAGGGGCTGCAAGTAGGGGTCTATCTTGTCCTTCATGTCGCCGGGCAGGAAGCCCAGTTTCTCGCCCGCCTCGACGGCTGGCCGCGAGAGGATAATCTTCTTTGCCGTCTTCTCCTTTAACGCCTTGACTGCCAGCGCGATAGACAGATAGGTCTTACCCGTTCCTGCAGGCCCGACAGCGAACACCATATCGTTCTGTTCGTAGGCATCGATGAGCCGCTGCTGATTGGCCGAGCGGGCCTTGATGGGGCGGCCCGACATGGTGTAGCACACCACGCCGTCGGGCACGTCGTCGCGGGTGCGCCTGCCCTTCACGATGTCCAGGATGTCCTCCTCGCTGAGCGAGTTGAACTTGAGCACGTGCTGTCTGATTTTTTCGGCATACTCCTCGAAAGCGGCCATCTGCTCTTCGTCGCCCAGGATGCGTATCACGTTGCCCCGGGCCACGATGCGCAGCTTGGGGAAGAGGGCCCTGATCATTTGCAGATGGGTGTTTCCCACGCCGTAGAACACTACGGGATCAATGTCTTCGAGTACGATATGTTTCTCTGTCAATGCCGTCGTTGATTAAAAAATGCGGTGCAAAGGTACGAAAAAAGGCTGATACGGCCATAGAATTTAGGTAGATTAACCTTTGGCGGGGCCTCCGTTGCGTCAGTACGGAGCCCTGGAACTGATAGAACGGAGGCTCCGTACAATTAGTTCGGAGCCTCCGAACAGATGGTACGAAGCCTCCGTACTGATGGCACGGAAGAGGGCCGACTTCATAAACTACGCTAAATATAGGAGCAAATATGACGAAAAGTTGCAGATAATCGTTAACTTTGCACCCTGCAATCCAGAAACGAACAGATTGAGACGAGATGAGAGACTATCCAGACCAAATGACCCCCGAGCAGGCCCGCACATTCCGCGACGATGTGCTGAACATAGTAAGCCAGATACCCCGTGGCCGCGTTACTACCTACGGCATCATTGCCGCCTGGGCGGGGTGGCCCAGCCATTCGCGCATGGTGGGGCGCACGCTGCGCTACACGCCGGGCGCCGACCAGCTGCCGTGCCACCGGGTGGTGAACATAGCCGGTCGCACGGCCCCCGGCTGGGGTCGCCAGCACGAGCTGCTGCAAGAGGAAGGCGTGGGCTTCAAGCCCAATGGCAATGTAGACCTGAGGCACTACCTCTGGAAGCCGAATGTAGACAGCATGCTGGGATAGTGCCACGCGTAGGGCAGGCGGTGACGCCCACCCCCCACCGAAAGGGTGGGGGACACGCGGTTTAAGGGTTGTAAAGATCCTTGCAGTAGAAGTTCATAATGTCGTCGAGCATGCGCTTCGCTTCTACTGCAGGGCTGTCGGGGTCGAGCCGGGCAGCTTCTATGTAGCAGTTGATGGCTTCATGGAAGCTGCCCGCCTTGCGGAAGGCATTGCCTTGCTGGTAATACTCCTGTGCTGTCATAGCTCAGTTCTCATCTCTCAGTTCTCACCTCTCACCTCTCAGTTCTCACCTCTCACCTCTCACCTCTCACATCTCACCTCTTACCTCTCACCTCTTTCCTCCGGGTAGTACTCCTTTTTGCCGGCGGCCAGGGTGTTCTTCATGAGCGAACAGATGGTCATGGGGCCCACGCCGCCCGGCACGGGGGTGATGTAGCTGCACAGGGGGGCCACCTCCTGGAACTTCACGTCGCCACAGAGGCGGAAGCCGCTCTTGCGGGTGGCATCGGGCACGCGGGTGGTGCCCACGTCGATGATGACGGCACCGGGCTTCACCATATCGGCGGTGACGAACTCGGGCTGGCCGATGGCCGAGATGATGATGTCGGCCTGGCGGCACTCCTCCTTGAGCGTCTTCGAGCGCGAGTGGCACACGGTGACAGTCGAGTCGCCATACTGCTTCTGCATCATGAGCTGGGCCATAGGCTTGCCCACGATGTTCGATCGGCCCAGGATGACGCACTTCTTGCCCGAGGTCTCGATGCCGTAGCGCCTGAGCAGCGTGATGATGCCTAAGGGCGTGGCCGAGATGAAGCAGGGCAGGCCGATGGCCATGCGCCCCACGTTGATGGGGTGGAAGCCGTCTACGTCCTTGCGGTAGTCGATGGCCTCGATGATCTTCTGCTCGTCGATGTGCCTGGGCAGGGGCAGCTGCACGATGAAGCCATCCACGTCGTCGTCGCTGTTCAGCCGCGCCACGCAGTCGAGCAGCTCCTGCTCGGTGACGTCGGCCTCATAGCGAATGAGGGTGCTCTTGAAGCCGCAGGCCTCGCAGGCCAGCACCTTGTTCTTCACGTAGGTCTCGGAGCCACCGTCGTGGCCCACGAGCACGGCGGCCAGATGGGGCTGCTTGCCGCCACGGGCCATGATGTCCTTCACTTCTTGGGCAATCTCGGCCTTGATGGCCGCTGCCGTTGCTTTTCCGTCGATCAGTGTCATAGCTTGGGTATTCCTCCTTTCATATTCTTCATGGCCTGGGCCATCTGCATCATCTTGGGGTTCGAGCCCATACCGCTCACCATCTTCATCATCTTGCGCGTCTGGTCGAACTGCTTCATCAGGCGGTTCACGTCCTCAATCTTCGTGCCGCTGCCCTTGGCAATGCGCAAGCGGCGGCTCTGGTTGATGATGTCGGGGTTCTGGCGCTCCTTGGGCGTCATGGACTGGATGATGGCCTCGATCTGCTTGAAGGCGTTGTCGTCGATGTCTACATCCTTGATGGCCTTGCCCACGCCGGGAATCATGGCGGCCAGCTCCTTGATGTTGCCCATCTTCTTGATCTGCTGTATCTGGCCCATAAAGTCGTCGAAGTCGAACTTGTTCTTGCGAATCTTCTTCTCCAGTTTCTTGGCCTCCTCCTCGTCGAACTGCATCTGGGCACGCTCTACCAGCGATACCACGTCGCCCATGCCGAGTTTGCGGTCGGCCATGCGATCGGGGTGGAACACGTCGATGGCCTCCA
>JAFVEE010000178.1 GCA_017478085.1 Prevotella sp.
ACTTCCTGGTGCTGCTGCCTGTGCGCGATGCGTGGAAGAAGCCGGCAGGCAAGCTGCTCATGCAGTTCTCTATTCACGCTATGGGCAAGCTGATGCCTGAGTTCCGCGAGGCCATTCTGGCCATTGACAAGGCTGGGTTCGACTGCGACTACATCAGCGAGCGGCTGCTGATGCAGACTTCTTTCCAGAACGGCATGCTGCAGACAGAGGCTGGCACACGCTACAAGGGACTGATCGTTCCCGGCAGTGGCGAGATGCCCGAGGCCGTAAAGCAGCACATAGAGAAGCTGAAGCAGCAGGGTGCCCAGATTATCTACGGCATCAGCGAGGGCGAGATGATGCGTGCCGCCAAGCCAGAAGAAATGAAGACGAAGCTGGGCCTGAAGGCCATTCGCCGCAGAAATGCCAATGGCTACCACTACTTTATGGCCAACCTCTCGCCCAACGACATTCACCAACAGGTCAGGCTGGCCGTGCCCTTCAAGGTAGCCAAGTGGTTCAACCCGCTCAACGGCGACATCACCGATGCCCGCTTCGATGCCAATGGTATTGACATCTGCCTGCGTAGTGGTGAGTCGATGATCTTGCAGGTGCTTGAGGAAGGTGTAGGCTCTGCTCCGAAGGAGGACGACAAGGTGAAATGGAACGACATCATCCTGGAAGGTCCCTGGACGCTCACCTTCACCGAAGAGGCTCCCAAGGTGGAAAAGACCTACCAGTTGCCGAGCCTGCAGACGTGGGAAGGACTTGACGAGCAGACCCGCGTGACCATGGGAACGGGTGTCTATACGACCAAGTTTAAGCTCTCGAAGAAAGAAGATCCGCAGGGAAGGTGGTTCATTGACCTGGGCGACGTGCGCGAATCGGCCCGCGTCTACATCAATGGGCAGTTCATTGGCTGCGCCTGGTCGGTGCCCTTCATCCTCGACACCAAGGGTACGCTCCGCGTGGGCGAGAACGAGGTGCGCATCGAAGTGACGAACCTGCCTGCCAACCGCATCAGCCAGCTGGACCGTCAGGGCGTGAAGTGGCGCAAGATGGAAGAGATAAACGTCGTGGACATCAACTATAAGAAGACTCTCTACGACCAGTGGGAGCCTATGCCCAGCGGACTGAACACAGAAGTAAAACTTATTAAAATGTAATAGTAATGTCTGAAACACATGAACATCACCACCACCATCACCACAAGATGGATGGTGCAAGCAAATTCAAGCGCAAAAGCCTGTTGGCCATTGAGCGTCGCAAGAAGATTGCCAAATGGGCCTTCAGAATTCTCGTAGCCATTGCCATCATTATGGGCATTGTCACTCTGGCAGCCTACACCATCGGTTAGGCATCACGATCGGCAAGCACACGGAATCGCGAACGCGCTTTTTGCAACAATTCGGTACTGAGCACTGCCTCGAGCGGCTGCTCAGTATTTTTTTTACTTTCAGCCACCGTGCGCCCAATGGGGTCAATCAGCATGCTGCCCCCGGCATAATGCGTCTGCGGGTCGTCGCCTACACGATTCACGGCCACCACATAACACTGGTTCTCGATGGCTCGCGCATGAGTAAGCACCTCCCACGCAGGCTGACGCGACTGAGGCCAGTTGGCCACATAAATAATTGCATCGTACTGCCCCGCCCTGCCATAGCGTGCCCACACAGGGAAGCGCAGGTCGTAGCACGTGAGCAGCAGGAAACGAACACCCTGCCACTCCACAATCTTCGTGACAGAGCCTGCGGTGTAGTGCTGGTGTTCACCGCCGTGAGTAAACAAGTGGTGTTTGTCGTAATAGTCGGTCTGCTGAGGGGTGACAAAATAGTGACGGTTGCGATAGGTACCGTCAGCCGTCCGTATGGCCAGACTGCCACACACTGCGCACTGGCGCTCAGCGGCCTTCTGCTGCATCCATGCCAGGGCTACTGACGTATCTTCGTCCTCGGCAATGCCCTCCGGCTCTGTGGCAAAGCCAGTGGCCCACATCTCGGGCAGCACAATGAGGTCTGCTTCAGTCGTCTGGGCGATTAATCGCTCGGCCCGCTGAATGTTCTCCTGGGGCTGGCCCCACTGAATGTCAAGTTGCAAAAGCACAATATTCATAGATAAAAGTCTTTGGTTAGTTCCTGATACCATTCCGACCGCACGCTGGGACTCGTTTCTATGATTCCCACCGTCTGTTCCATATTGGGAGAAGGGTGCTTCCTGAAAGCCAGTAGATAGCGGCGCGGAGGCTTGCGAGGGGTGGTCTTCACGGCACATTCGCGACTTTTCGAGAAACCGGCCAGCATGGCCTCAGCCTCCAAATGGGCCCTGCAATCGGCTGGAATCACGACCGAGAACTCCCCATCATCGCTAAGCAGCCGCCAGGCACAGGTCACGAGCAGTCTGTAGCTGAGCGAGCTGGTATGACGGGCACGCGTGCGTCCCTCGTCGGGACTCTCTAATGAATGTTCAAAATAGGGTGGATTTGAAACAATGCAATCGTACCGCCCCTCAACATCGGCCACGCTACGGTGCAGAATTTCAACGGCAAACGGTGAAGCATCCACATTCTGACGAGCCTGCTGGCAAGCCATTTCATCGATGTCGACTCCCACCACTCTTGCCGTAGGGAAACGCTGTGCCATCATCAGGGCTATCAGCCCCGTGCCCGTGCCTATGTCCAGGATGGTGCGCCCCCCGCAGGCCCATGCACCAAGCAGGGTGCCGTCGGTGCCAACCTTCATGGCACAGCGATCCTGCCACACCGTGAACTGTCTGAACTGGAAATAGTCATTGGCCATGCTACAATCGTATTGTTTAGGCAAAGGTAAGCAAAATATTCAATTCACCGACAACAATCCACAGAAATGACCAAGGCTTTTAGGTTTGTTTCACAAATGAAATGAAGAAATGCTTGGTAGGGAGAGAAATAATTTGTAACTTTGCGGCAACTTTTTTGAATATTCAACTTTAAAGAAAAGATTATGAAGATTTCACACATTGAGCATCTGGGCATTGCCGTTCAGAGCATTGAAGAGAGCCTGCCGTTCTTTACCGACGTACTGGGCCTGGAATGTTATGCAACCGAGGTTGTTGAAGACCAGAAAGTGAAGACCGCCTTCCTGAAGTGTGGCGAAGTGAAGCTGGAACTGCTGGAGCCCACAAGCCCCGAGAGCACCATCCAGAAATGGCTGGACAAGGGCAATAAGGGTGTGCATCACGTAGCATTCTGCATTGAGGACGGCGTGGCCAACGCACTGGCCGAGGTGAGCGAGAAGGGCGTGCGCCTCATTGACCAGGCTCCGCGCAAGGGTGCCGAGCAGCTGAACATTGCCTTCCTGCACCCGAAGTCGACTGCCGGTGTACTGACTGAACTTTGCGAACACCCGGAGTAAATCGTCAAATAGTAAATTGTCAATTAGTCAAATAAAGCAATGAGTAAGCAATTAGAAAAGATCAAGCAGCTCATCGAGAACCGCGAAAAAGCCCGTCTCGGTGGTGGTGAGAAAGCCATTCAGAAGCAGCATGAGCGTGGTAAGTACACGGCACGCGAGCGTATTGAGATGCTCCTCGACGAGGGTTCGTTCGAGGAATATGATATGTTTAAGGAGCACCGTTGCCACAACTTCGGCATGGAGAAGAAGCAGTTCCCCGGCGATGGCGTGGTAGCTGGTAGCGGTACTATCGATGGCCGCCTGGTGTTCGTCTTTGCACAGGACTTCACGGTTCATGCAGGTTCGCTCAGCGAGACCATGAGCCAGAAGATTTGCAAGGTGATGGACATGGCCATGAAGATGGGTGCACCCGTCATTGGTATCAACGACTCGGGTGGTGCCCGCATTCAGGAAGGCATTAACGCCCTGGCTGGCTATGCCGAGATCTTCGAGCGCAACATTCTGGCATCGGGTGTCATTCCCCAGATCAGCGGTATCTTCGGCCCCTGCGCCGGTGGTGCCGTGTATAGCCCTGCACTGACTGACTTCACGCTGATGATGGAGAATACGTCGTATATGTTCCTCACCGGCC
>JAFVEE010000031.1 GCA_017478085.1 Prevotella sp.
ATTGTCTATGGCCTGGAAGTGGCCGAGCACGAGATGCTGGTTGAGAAAGCCATACGTGGCGAGAGCGTGATCGTGTGCGATGCAAAGGGCACCATTCGCAGGGTGCCCGCCACGGAGTATCTGCATTAACTTTACCACAAGAGAAATGAACTATTAACCTATGGACGACGAAATAAAAGATATACAAGACCCCGAGAACCTGGAGAACCCGGAGAATCAGGACGCCGCGGACTCCCTGCTGGAGGAGGGCCATTCTGACTACAAGCCCGTGAACCGCTTCGACGCTGCAGCCGTTCACCACCTGAGCGGCATGTACCAGAACTGGTTCCTCGACTATGCCAGCTACGTGATCCTGGAGCGTGCCGTGCCCCACATCGAGGACGGCCTGAAGCCCGTGCAGCGCCGCATTCTGCACTCCATGAAGCGCATGGACGACGGCCGCTACAACAAGGTGGCCAACATCGTGGGCCACACCATGCAGTTCCACCCCCACGGCGATGCCTCCATTGGCGACGCACTGGTGCAGCTGGGACAAAAGGACCTGCTCGTAGTCACGCAGGGCAACTGGGGCAACATACTGACCGGCGACCGCGCCGCCGCCCCGCGATACATCGAGGCCCGCCTGTCGAAGTTTGCGCTCGACACGGTGTTCAACCCCAAGACCACCGAGTGGCAGCTCAGCTACGACGGGCGCAACAAGGAGCCCATCACGCTGCCCGTGAAGTATCCCCTGCTGCTGGCACAGGGTGCCGAAGGCATTGCCGTGGGCCTTTCGTCAAAGATCCTGCCCCATAACTTCAACGAGATTTGCGATGCCGCCATCAGCTACCTGCACGGCGAGGAGTTCCACCTGTACCCCGACTTCCAGACGGGCGGCTCGATCGACGTGTCGAAGTATAACGACGGCCAGCGCGGCGGCGTGCTGAAGGTGCGCGCCAAGATAGAGAAGCTGGACCAGAAGACGCTCGTCATTCGCGACCTGCCCTTCTCGAAGACCGTCTCGACCGTGTGCGAGAGCATCACCAAGGCCATCGAGAAAGGCAAGATAAAGGCCCGCCGTGTGGACGACCTCACGTCGGCACAGGTGGAGATTCTGGTGCACCTGGCGCCGGGCGTCAGCAGCGACAAGACGCTCGATGCACTTTATGCCTTCACCGACTGCGAGATCAACATCTCGCCCAACTGCTGCGTCATCAAGGACGAGAAGCCGCAGTTCCTCACCGTGAGCGACGTGCTCATACACAGCACCGAGCGCACCAAGGACCTCATCCGCCAGGAGCTGGAGATTCGCAAGAACGAGCTGCTGGAGCAGTATCACTTCTGTTCGCTGGAAAAAATCTTCATCGAAGAGCGCATCTACAAGGACAAGAAGTTCGAGGAGGCGCCCAACGTGGACAAGGTGTGCGAGCACATTGACAACCGACTGACGCCCTTCTACCCGCAGCTGGTGCGCGAGGTGACGAAGGACGACATTCTGAAGCTGCTGGAAATCAAGATGCAGCACATTCTGAAGTTCAACAAGGACAAGGCCGACGAGCTGATGGCCCGCATCAAGGCCGAGATAGAG
>JAFVEE010000032.1 GCA_017478085.1 Prevotella sp.
CAAGAACCGTGGCCGATTGATCCGTGTAGCCCTCGTAGGCTATACGAACGTGGGCAAATCGACGATGATGAACCTGCTTGCCAAGAGTTATGTCTTTGCCGAGAACACACTCTTCGCCACCCTTGACACCACCGTGCGTAAGATGGTGATTGACAACCTGCCCTTCCTGCTGGCCGACACGGTGGGCTTCATCCGCAAACTGCCCACCGACCTGGTGGACTCGTTCAAGTCGACCCTCGACGAAACGCGCGAGGCCGACCTGCTGCTGCACATCGTCGACATTTCGCATCCCGACTTTGAGGAACAGATCAAGGTGGTGGAGAAGACACTCGCCGACCTGGGCTGCGCCGACAAGCCGTCGATGATTGTGTTCAACAAAATCGACAACTACAAGTGGACCGAGAAGGAAGCCGACGACCTGACGCCACCCACGAAAGAGAACATCTCGCTCGACGAACTGAAGCGCACGTGGATGGCTCGCCTGAACGAGAACTGCCTGTTCATCTCGGCCCTCGAGAAACAGAACATCGACGAGTTCCGCGAGGTGGTCTACAAGAAGGTGCGCGAACTGCACGTGCAGAAGTATCCATACAACGATTTTCTTTATAACGTAGAAGATATATGAACCAATACAGACAACTGACAGAGCAAGAAATCGACATCCTCGAGGCCAACAGTTGTTGGGCAGAGGACTGGACACGCGTGGAGGTGGCTGAGTTTTTCAAGCCGAACTACTTCCACCGCGTGATGTTCTATGGCGACATACGCTTGGGCAATTTTGAAAAGAACGTGGAGGTGTCGAAAGGTTTCGTGAAGCATTCGGGCATCAACAATGCCACGCTGCGCAACGTCACCGTGGGCGACAACTGCCTCATCGAGAACATCGGCAACTACATCAATAACTATACCATCGGCGACGACACCTATATCTCGAACGTCTGCACGATGGAGACCACCGAGGGAGCCACCTACGGCGAAGGCCACCTCATCTCGGTGCTCAACGAGGTGGGCGACGGCAACCTCGTGCTGTTCCGCGACCTGAACAGCCAGTTTGCGGCCTTCATGGTGAAGCACTTCCACAACAAGCCGCTGAAGGATGCCATTCGCCGCATGATTAACGAACAGATACAGCGAACGGTGCCTGATTGCGGCACGATTGGCAGCAACGTGAAGATTGTGAACACGAAGGAGATCACCAACACCGTGATCTACGACTGCTGCGAGATCAGCGGAGCCGCCCGACTGAGCGACTGCACCATCAGCTCGTCGCCCACGAACACGGTGTTCATCGGCACGGGCGTCATCTGCGAGAACTCCATTATCTCTGACGGCTGCTCCATCATCAACTCGGTGAAGATGGAAGACTGCTTCGTGGGTGAGGCCTGCCACGTGAGCAATGGCTTCACGGCGTCGGCCAGCGTGTTCTTCGCCAACTCGTACATGTCGAACGGTGAGGCTTGTGCCGCGTTCTGCGGTCCCTTCTCGGCCTCCCACCACAAGTCGAGCCTGCTCATCGGCGGTATGTTCTCGTTCTACAACGCCGGCTCGGCCACCAACTTCTCAAACCATGCCTACAAGATGGGGCCCATGCACTACGGTACACTGGAGCGCGGCACGAAGACCGCCTCGGGCGCCTACCTGCTTATGCCGGCCACGATAGGCACGTTCTCGGTGTGCTTCGGCAAACTGATGTACCACCCCGACACACGCGACCTGCCGTTCTCGTACCTGATTGCCTACGGCGACACGATGTATCTCTCACCCGGCCGCAACCTCACCACGGTGGGACTCTACCGCGACATCCGCAAATGGCCGAAGCGCGACAAGCGTCCGCACGACGGACGGAAGAGCATCGTCAACTTCGACTGGCTGTCGCCCTACTCCGTCGGCGAAATCCTGCGAGGCAAGAAAATCCTTGAGCGGCTGCGCTCAGCCTCGGGCGACAACGTGTCGACCTACAACTACCACGAGTACGTCATCAACGCCTCGTCGCTGCGCAAGGGCATCAAGTACTACGACATTGCGCTGCGCATCTACATGGGTGCCGTGCTGAAGCGCCATGCGCTGGAGAAGCCCATCACCAACGTCGGACTGGGCAACTGGAACGACCTGTCGGGACTGCTGCTGCCAGAGTCGGAAGAGAAACGCCTCATCAACGACATCGAGGACGGCACGCTGGAGACCATCGAGGACGTCATCGATCGCTTCAACGAGATTGACCGCAACTACTCGGAATACCGCTGGACATGGACCTACGACATGATCTGCCAGTACTACGGACTGACCGAGATCACCGAGGCCGATGCCGAGCACGTGCGTCAAGACTACATCACGGCCCGCCGTGCCTGGATTGCCGAGATACGCAAGGATGCCGAGAAGGAATTCACGCTGGGCGACGTCGAGGAAGGCGTGTTCGACGACTTCCTGGAGTTGCTCGACAGCGAGGTGGACTTTGAGAATCAGAAACTATATATGTAGTCAAGAAAAATCCAGAATATCTAAATCATCTAGAGCATCTAGAAATTACTAAATAAAACAACAATATGAAGAAAACCATCCTGAGCGCAATCATCATGCTTTGCGCTGTCGTTGGCCAGGCTGTGGCCAAGGACTACAAGTACACGACTGTCGCCGGCGACCAGATGCAGACCCGCATCTACACCCTCGACAATGGTCTGAAGGTCTATCTTTCCGTGAACACTGAGAAGCCGCGCATACAGACCTACATCGCTGTGCGCACGGGTTCGAAGAACGACCCCGCCGAGACCACCGGTCTGGCTCACTATCTGGAGCACCTGATGTTTAAGGGCACTAAGCTCTTCGGCACCAACAACCCCGCTGCCGAGCAGCCGCTGCTCGACGAAATCGAGGCCCGCTACGAGAAGTATCGCACGCTCACCGACCCCGAGGCACGCCGTCAGGCCTACCACGAGATTGACTCTGTGTCGCAGCTCGCCGCCCGCTACTTCATCCCCAACGAATACGACAAGCTGATGGCCGCCATCGGCGCCGAGGGCACGAATGCCTTCACTTCGAACGACGTGACCTGCTACACCGAGGACATTCCCTCGAACGAGGTGGAGAACTGGGCCAAGATTCAGAGTGACCGCTTCCAGAACATGGTCATCCGTGGCTTCCACACCGAGCTGGAGGCCGTCTACGAGGAGTACAACATTCACCTGACCGATGACACCGACAAGCTGTTCAATGCCCTGCTGGCCAAGCTGTTTCCCAACCATCCCTATGGCACGCAGACCACCATTGGTACGCAGGAGCACCTGAAGAACCCCTCGATTACCAACATCAAGGAGTACTTCAAGAAGTGGTACGTGCCCAACAACGTGGCCATCTGCATGGCGGGCGACTTCGACCCCGATGAGGTCATTGCCACCATCGACAAGTACTTCGGCGAGTGGCAGCCGGGCGAGGACGTGGCACAGCCGGAGTTTCCGGCACTGCCTGAGCTCACGGCTCCTGTAGACACCACCGTGGTGGGCGTTGAGGCCGAGACCTTGTGGATAGGCTACCGCTTCGACCGTGGTGCCTCGCTGCAGGCCGACACGCTGCAGGTCATCGGTCAGATGCTGAGCAACGGCACCGCCGGTCTCTTCGACCTCGACATCAACCAGCAGATGAAGATGCTCAGTGCGTGGGGTGGGGCAGAGACCATGATGGACCACTCGCTCTTCATCCTGGGCGGCTCGCCCAAGGAAGGGCAGTCGCTCGACGAGGTGCGCCAGCTGCTGCTCGCCGAGATCGACAAGCTGAAGCAAGGCGAGTTCAGCGACGACCTGCTGCCCTCGGTGAAGAACAACCTGAAGCTGCAGTACTACAACGCCCTGGAGCTGAACCGTGCCCGTGTGCGTATGTATATGAACGCCTTCATCCTGGGCACGCCCTGGGAGCAGGAGGTGCAGGCCCTGGATCGTCTGGAGGGTATGACCAAGGAGCAGATCGTCAGCTTCGCCCGCGAGCACTTCGGCCAGAACTACGTGGCCGTCTACAAACGTCAGGGCGAGGACACCACGCAGAAGAAGATCGACAAGCCGCAGATAACCCCCATTCCCACCAACCGCGAGCAGGTGAGCGACTTCGTGAAGGAGATACAGGAGTCGCAGGTGAAGCCCATCGAGCCCCGCTTCGTCGACTTCAAGAAAGACCTGGCCTTTGGCTCTGTTCACGAGGGCCTGCCCTACATCTATGTGAAGAACAAGGAGAACGGACGCTTCCAGATGTCGTTCTACTACGACTTCGGCGAGGAGTCGGAACTGAAGTACAACTATGCCGCCGCTTACATTGACTACTTAGGCACCGACTCGCTGACCAACGAGCAGCTGAAGCAGCAGTTCTACAAGCTGGCCTGCTCCTACAACATCAACGTAGGCTCGCGCACCATCACCGTGAGCCTGAACGGCCTGAGCGAGAACATGCCCGAGGCACTGGCCCTGCTGGAGCACCTGCTGCAGCGCGCCCAGGTAGACCAGGAGGCCTACCAGATGTACTGCGCCCTGACCGCCAAGCAGCGTGCCGACAACAAGCTGGACCAGCGCACGAACTTCAACTTCCTCGTGCAGTATGGCATCTACGGCCCCTACAACCCCTATCGCAACATGCTGAGCGATGAGCAGCTGGCCCAGACCGATCCGCAGGAGCTGCTCGACCTGCTGAAGAACCTGTCGAAGTATGAGCACACCGTGCTGTACTATGGCCCGATGAGCGAGCAGGAACTGGCCGAGGCCGTGACGGCCAGCCACCCGGCACTCGCCAATGCCTATCAGCCCGTGCCCGAGGGCAAGCACTACACCCAGCAGGCCACGCCCGAGAACGAGATCCTGATAGCTCCCTTCGATGCCAAGAACATCTACATGCGCATGTACCACAACGAGCTGCGCGAGTGGAATGCCGACGAGGCTCCGGTGCAGGCCCTCTTCAATGAGTACTACGGCGGCGGCATGAACACCATCGTGTTCCAGGAGCTGCGCGAGGCCCGCGGCCTGGCCTACAACGCCTATGCCGCCTATATGTCGCCGCGCTACAAGGGCGAGCCGGAGTACTACTTCACCCACATCATCACCCAGAACGACAAGATGATGGACTGCGTGCGCCAGTTCCACCAGATTCTTGACAGCATTCCGCAGAGCGAGCCTTCGTTCCAGATAGCTAAGGACGCACTGACCAAGCGACTGGCCAGCCAGCGCACCACGAAGTTCGGACTGATCAACGCCTGGCTGACCGCCCAGCAGAAGGGCATCGACTACGACGAGAACGAGCGCATCTACCAGGCCCTGCCTTCGGTCACGCTGCAAGACATCGTGGACTTCGAGCAGAAGCAGATGGCCCGCAAGCCCTACCGCTACATAATCCTGGGCGACGAGAAAGACCTCGACATGCAGGCCCTGCAGCAGTACGGCCCCGTGAAGAGGCTCACCACCAAGGAGATTTTCGGATACTAACATCTGTTAATTGATGCTCCGTTTTGAAATAATTGTTGTATCTTTGCAGCAGTAAATACAAATTGTTGAGACAATGAAACGATTCTTTTTCAGTGTAATCGCCCTTCTACTACTAACGATTACTGCTTATGGCGTGCCCGCCTATCCCTATCCCAGCAAGGTGAAGCAGCCCGATGGCTCTACCGTGACCGTCAGGCAGAATGGCGACGAGTATCTTCATTTCACCACCACTACCGACGGCTATACCGTGGTGCGCGACCGGCAGGGCTATTTCGTCTATGCCCAGAAGCTGGGCGACGGCACGCTGGGCCCCACCTCGGTCATTGCCCATGACGCCGAAGCCCGCACCGAGCGCGAGCTGTCCTTCCTGGCCGACGTGCCCCTGCGGCTGAAGCCCGATGTGGAGGAGCGCGTGCAGCTCGAGATGCAGGCCGAGCAGGCCCGCCGTGCCCGCACGGTGCAGGCCCGCCGCGCCAATGGCTACGACTACTCCAAGTTCCACGGCCTGATTATCCTCGTAGAGTATAGCGACCGTTCGTTCAAGTACAGCGACATGAAGGACGTGATGGAGGGAATGGTGAACCAGGAGAACTACAAGGGAACCTCGAAGACCAACTTCCGCAATGTGCTCTATGGCATCAATGCCCAGTGCTACGGCAGCTTGCACGACTACTACAAGCAGAACTCCAACGGCATCTTCTCGCCCAAGTTCGACATCGTGGGCCCGGTGAAGGTCAATCGCACCTCTACCTACGTGAAGCAGAACGAGAACATTAACCAGCTGCTGAAGGACGTGCTCAGTCTGGTGGATGCCGACGTGGACTTCCGCAACTACGATACCGACGGCGACGGGGTAGTCGACATGATCTACTTCATCTTTGCCGGAGGCGGTTCCCACGACAGCACCAACGACCAGGACCTGCTGTGGCCCCATGCCAGCGAGATCTACGACAGCTACAACTGGTGGACGGTTACCCCCCTCTACAAGGATGGCGTACAGCTGGGCCGCTATGCCTGCGGCACTGAGCTGTTGGGCCCCATTAACCTGGGACTGCTCGACGGCATCGGCACCATATGCCATGAGTTCAGCCACGTGCTGGGCCTGCCCGATTTCTACGATGCCGACTATGAGAAGTCTGGCGGCCAGGCCCATCATCCCGGCAACTGGTCGCTGATGGCCGGTGGCAACTATGGCAACTACTGCCGCACCCCGGTGGGCTATTCGCTCTACGAGAAGGCGTTCCTGGGCTTCTGCCCTGAGCCAGAGGTCATCGATGCCGAGGGCACCTATACACTGGAAGACCTGAAGACAGCCGGGGCCGGCTTCCGCATCAACTCGCCGCTGCCCAACGAGTATTTCCTGTTTGAAAACCGGCAGCAGAAGGGCTGGGATGCCTCTCTTCCCGGCCATGGCATGCTGGTGCACCGTGTAGACCGCTCCAATTTGCAAGTATGGGAGTGGAATATGGTCAACAACAACCCCAGCCACCTTTACTACGAGATGCTCTTTGCCGGTGGCTATAAGGGTGGGAGCGACGGAGCTGCAGGCCAGACTTCCGACCCCTTCCCCGGCACCCTTCGCGTCACCGAGCTCAACAACTCTACCTCGCCTGCCCATCTGCGTACCTGGTCGGGCCAGAACTGCCACTGGGGCCTGGAGCATATTGCCGAGAGCGGCGGCATCATCACCTTCGACGTGGTCGATGTCAACGTGCTGAAGAGCATTGCCTTCACCGATCCCGCCATCACCGTGTGGCTGGGAACCCGCCGACAGCTACAGCCCGTGCGCAACCCCGACTATGCTCCCTACACGCTCTCCTGGCATACCGACAATCCCGATGTGGCCATCGTGGGCCAGGACGGCTATGTGACGGCTGTTGCCGAGGGCACGGCCAACATCACCGTGACGGCCAACGACACGCTCACCGCCACCTGCACCGTGAGTGTGGTTCAGGCCGAGCAGGCCGGGAACATTTCAGAGCTGCGCCAGCTGGCCGTGGGCACCGAGCGCCTGCTGAAGCTTGAGAACGCCGTGGTGAACTATGCTTACAAGGGCACGGTCTACGTGAGCGACGCTTCTGGCAACATCACCTTCACCAATATGGGAAGCACCCTGGCTGCGGGCGACGTGATCAGCGGCAGCATCTTTGTGCGCTACAACGAGGACAAGCTGATGCCCGTGGCCGAGGCCACCGAGCGTACCGACTACAAGGCACTGACCATTGAGAGCGGTGACCGGCCCGCTCCTGCCGATGCCTACCTGCGCAGCCTCACAGCTGCCGACTATGCCAGCTACGTCACCCTTCGTGGCGTGACGCTCACCATAGAGCCTGTCGATGGAAATAAAAACGCTACCGTGGCACGCGACGGCGACCAGATGGCCCTGCTGCGCAACCGCTTCGGCCTGAGCACCATTAAGATGCCCGCCAGCACCAGTGGCAAGCTCTTCGACGTGACGGGCATCTATGGCACCGAGCAGATGGGTACCACCGTCTACAATGCGCTCTATATGCTCAGCTCCATCACCGAGAGCGATGTCTCGGCCATCAGCAGTCCGCTGCTGGGCGGCCAGGTCGTTGGCTACGACGGTATGCTGCGCCTGTCGGGCTTCAGGGCCTCGGCTCCCGTCGATGTGTTCACGACCGATGGCCGCAGGGTGGTCACCGCCCGTACCGCTGCCGAGGGCTCGCTCACGCTGCCCATGCAGTCGTGGCCTGCCGGAGTCTACCTCATCCGTATCGACGGTGAAACGATGAAGATGCTGAAGAAGTAAAAGCCGAAATCTTTCTAACCCCAAAAATAAGTTAATCCTATGGCAACAACACCAGAATTCAAGTACGCCCCTATGTTCCAGCTGGGCGAAGACAAGACCGAGTATAGACTGCTGACGAAGGAGGGCGTGAGCACCGCCGAGTTCGAAGGCAAGGAAATAGTGAAAGTGACACCCGAGGCACTCACGCTGCTGGCCCAGCAGGCCTTCCACGACGTGGAGATTATGCTGCGCCGCGAGCACAACCTGCAGGTGGCCGCCATCCTGAGCGACCCTGAGGCCTCGGAGAACGACAAGTACGTGGCCCTGCAGTTCCTGCGCAATGCCGACGTGGCCGCCAAGGGCATCCTGCCCTTCTGCCAGGACACCGGCACCGCCATCATCCACGGCGAGAAGGGCCAGCAGGTGTGGACGGGCTTCGAGGACGAGGAGGCCCTGAGCCGTGGTGTCTACAACACCTTCACCCAGGACAACCTGCGCTACTCGCAGAACGCACCGCTCAATATGTACGACGAGGTGAACACCCGTTGCAACCTGCCCGCACAGATCGACATCGAGGCCACCGAGGGCGCCGAGTATCGCTTCGTCATGGTGGCCAAGGGCGGCGGCTCGGCCAACAAGACCTACTTCTACCCCATGACCAAGGCCACCATCCAGAACG
>JAFVEE010000033.1 GCA_017478085.1 Prevotella sp.
GGAAAGAAGTTCCTGGTGAAGTAAGATGCGTAAGCTGAGAACCATTGAAATGAAGCGCCTCACGATTGAAGAATTTCGTGAGGCGCTTAAGTTACCGCTCGTCGTGGTGCTCGACGATGTGCGGTCGATGTATAACGTAGGGTCGGTGTTTCGCACCGCCGATGCCTTCCGCGTGGAGCGCATCTGCCTGTGCGGCATCACCTCTACCCCACCCCACCCCGAGATTCACAAGACGGCCCTGGGTGCCGAGGACAGCGTGGCGTGGCAGTACTGCCCGTCGGCCTTGGAGGCCGTGCAGCAGCTGCGTCAGGAGGGCTACACGGTGCTCAGCGTAGAGCAGGCCGAAGGCTCCACCGCCCTACCCTCTTTCGTGCCCGAGCAGGGCCGGAAGTATGCCGTGGTCCTGGGCAATGAGGTGAAGGGTGTTCATCAGGAGGTCATCGATGCCAGCCACGGCTGCTTAGAGATTCCCCAGCTGGGCACCAAGCACTCCATGAACGTCTCGGTGACGGCGGGCATCATCATCTATTCCTTCGCCCGCGAGCTGGTGCTGTAGCTGCGATAAATCGCAGCCCACAGGAACCCGCTGCCGCTCTTTGTGGGTCGCTGGTTCTTGTGGGTCGCGATTGGTCATTGTGGGTCGCGATTCATCGCGGCTTAAAAGCCCCTACTCCTCAGAGAAATCGCTCTTGCCTACGCCGCAGATGGGGCACACCCAGTCTTCGGGAATGTCTTCAAAGGCGGTGCCGGGGGCGATGCCGCCGTCGGGGTCGCCTACTTCGGGGTCGTACACGTAGCCGCATACGTCGCATACATACTTCTTCATACTTCTTGCTGGTTTTTAGTTAATATTTGGTTCATTCTCTCGAGAATCATTTCGGGGGCGATGCCATGCAGGCAGGCGTAGTCGCCGCGCTGACAGGGCTTCTGGCCGTAGATGCTGCACGGACGGCACGACAGATCGCTGAGCTGGATGGCGTTCTGCGGATCCTGTCGCCAGCCCATGAAGCCGGCGTAGGGATGGGTGGCTCCCCAAATGGAGACCACGGGCGTGGCCGTGAGCGAGGCCAGGTGCTGGTTGGCCGAGTCCATAGAGAGCATCACGTCGAGGTGGCTCATGAGAATCAGCTCCTGGTAGAGCGTCTCGGTGTGCCAGGAGACGATGGTGCACTGCGGCCACCGCTCGGCCCAGTGGGGGAAGGTCAGGTCCTCGTCCTTCCCGCGTCCGAAGAGGAACAGGCGGGCCTTGGGGTATTGCTGGGTGAGCCGTTCGATGACCTGCTCCATCTTCTCCTGGGGGTAGACCTTTCCCTTGTGGGCGGCGAAGGGGGCGATGCCTATCCACTGCTCCCACGACCGCTTGGGGCCGATGGCCTTGGGCAGGAGGTTCAGGTTGCCGCGCGAGGGTGGGGTAGGGCCTATGGGTCTTATGGGACCTATAGGACTTATGGGCCCTATTGGCCCTATAGGCTCAAAAATACTTCTGAAGCAGTAGCGGCTGGTGTCGATGGGGAAGCCCAGCCGGCTGAACACATCGAGGTAGTTCTGGAACGACGTGGGCAGCTGCTGCAGCACCTTCCTGGGCTGCGGGGCCACCAGCTGTCGGCGCTGGTGACGGTGCTTGTTGATATGCTCCACGCGATAGAGCCCCAGGTTGAAGCGCATGCGCAGATACTCCGACCGCAGCACCGAGTGCAGGTCGGCAATGTGCGTGAACCGCTTGGCCACCAGTCGGCGGAAGAGGGCGTTCAGGCCCTTCACCCCGTGATATTCGCCCTTGAGGTCGGCCTCCATGAAGTTCACGTTGGGGGCCAGGTCTTCGAAGAGGGTGCGCGACACGGGTCTTGAGAGCACGGTGATGCGCACGTCGGGGTACTGTTGTGCCAGTGCCCACACGATGGGCACCGTCATGGCCACGTCGCCGAGGGCCGAGAAGCGAATGATGAGGATGTGGGTGTGCTTCATTTTTTCCCATAGAGCACCGGGTTGGTGCTCGGGTCGTTATACATTTTCATCTGGCGGTAGACCTTCATCACCTTGCGGCCCTGCTGATAGTCATCGAGCAGCTGGTCGATGGCCAGCGACAAGTCCTTCTGCTGCTCCAGGAGCACGGCCAGCTTCTGCTGACAGCGCTGCTGGTGCTCGGCCGAGGCATCGGTGCGCTGGGCCTGCTCCTGCATGTGGTATATCTTCAGCGCCAGGATGCTCAGGCGGTCTACGGCCCAGGCGGGGCTCTCGGTGTTCAGCCGAGCGTCGGGCTGCGGAACCACGTCGCTGTACTGCTGACGGAACCAGGTGTCTATCTGCTCCACCAGGTCGGTGCGGTCCTGGTTCGAGCGGTCTATGCGCCGCTTCAGGGCCAGTGCCTCGGTGGGGTCTATGTGCGGGTCGCGTATGATGTCCTCGTAGTGCCACTGCACGGTGTCTATCCAGCACTTCTGGTACAGGCTGAACTCGATGCTTTCGCGGCTGTAGGGGTTGCGCATGGGTGTGTCGACGTTGTTGGTAAGGTGATAATCGTCGATGACCTGGCGGAAAATTCTGTTGGCTTGTTCTGTAAAAGTCATAGTAACTGATTTTAAGATTGCAAAACTAAGCAAACTTTTCGAAACCGCCAACAATTCAGTATTAGATTTAAGCATTCTTACGAAAAAAGTTTGTATCTTTGCAGCGTTAAAATATAATCAGATAAAAGTTATGGCAAAGAAAGACGGACAGCTGACACCGATGATGCAGCAGTTCTTCGACCTGAAGAAGAAGCACCCCGAGGCACTGATGCTGTTTCGCTGCGGCGACTTCTACGAAACTTACTGCGACGACGCCGTGGAGGCGGCACGCATACTGGGCATCACCCTGACCAAGCGCAACAACGGCGCGGGCGTCAAGGGCGACGAGATGGCCGGCTTTCCGCACCATGCGCTCGATACCTACCTGCCACGGCTCATCAGGGCCGGCAAGCGGGTGGCCATCTGCGACCAGCTGGAAGACCCCAAGCTGACGAAGAAGCTGGTGAAGCGCGGCATCACCGAGCTGGTGACGCCCGGCGTGGCCATGAGCGACACCGTGCTGAACTACAAGGAGAACAACTTCCTGGCATCGGTGAACTTCGGCAAGGCGGCCTGCGGCGTGGCTTTTCTCGACATCTCGACGGGCGAGTTCCTCTGTGGCGAGGGCACCTACGACTACGTAGAGAAGCTGCTGGGCAACTTCCAGCCCAAGGAGGTGCTCTTTGAGCGCAGCCGCCGGAAGGACTTCGAGCAGCACTTCGGCACGCGCTTCTGCGTGTTCGAGCTCGACGACTGGGTCTACACCGAGGACACCTCGCGCCAGCGACTGCTGCGCCACTTCGGCGTGAAGAGCCTGAAGGGCTTTGGCGTAGAAGCGCTGCGCAGTGGCGTGACCGCCGCCGGGGCCATCCTGCAGTACTTAGAGCTGACGCAGCACACGCAGATAGCCCACATCACCCATATTTCGCGCATAGAGGAAGAGAAGTACGTGCGATTAGACAAGTTCACCATTCGCTCGCTGGAACTGGTGCAGCCCATGCAGGAAGACGGACGGAGCCTTCTGGACGTGATCGACCGCACCGTGAGCCCTATGGGCAGCCGACTGCTGCGCCGCTGGCTGGTGTTCCCCCTGAAAGACCAGAAGCCCATCGAGGAGCGGCTGGACATCGTGGACTACTTCTTCCGCGAGCCCGACTTCCGCATGACCACCGACGAGCAGCTGCGCCGCGTGGGCGACCTGGAGCGCATCATCTCGAAGGTGGCCGTGGGCCGCGTGACGCCGCGCGAGGTGGTGCAGCTGAAGGTGGCCCTGCAGGCCGTGGAGCCGCTGAAGCAGGCCTGCCTGGAAGCCCAGAACGAGGTGCTGAAGAGGGTAGGGGAGCGGCTGAACCTGTGCCAGGACATACGCGACCGCATAGACCGCGAAGTGGTGCCCGACCCGCCGCAGCAGGTGCAGAAGGGTGGGGTGATGCGCCAGGGCGTCAGCCAGGAGCTCGACGAGCTGCGCCACATAGCCTACAGCGGCAAGGACTACCTGCTGCAGATTCAGGAGCGCGAGGCCCAGCAGACGGGCATCCAGTCGCTGAAGATAGGCTATAACAACGTTTTCGGCTACTATTTAGAGGTGCGCAATACCTATAAGGACCGCGTGCCACAGGAGTGGGTGCGCAAGCAGACGCTGGCCCAGGCCGAACGCTACATCACCCAGGAGCTGAAGGAGTATGAGGAGAAGATTCTGGGTGCCGAGGACAAGATCCTGAGCCTCGAGGCGCGGCTCTTCGGCGAACTGGTGGTGGCCATTCAGCAGTTCATTCCGCAGATTCAGCAGAACGCCTCGCTGCTGGCCCACCTGGACTGCCTCTTAGGCTTTGCGAAGACGGCCGAGGAGCACCGCTACGTGCGCCCGGTCATCGACAACAGCGAGACCATCGACATACGCCAGGGCCGCCATCCGGTCATCGAGACCGAGCTGCCCGTGGGCGAGCCATACGTGCCCAACGACATCGTGCTGGATCAGGAGCGGCAGCAGATCGTCATCATCACGGGCCCGAATATGGCCGGTAAATCGGCGCTGCTGCGCCAGACGGCCTTGATTGTGCTACTGGCCCAGGTGGGCTGTTTTGTGCCCGCAGAGGCCGCGAAAATAGGCTTGGTGGACAAGATTTTCACCCGTGTGGGGGCGTCGGACAATATTTCACTGGGCGAATCGACGTTTATGGTCGAGATGACCGAGGCCTCGAACATCCTGAACAACGTGTCGCCCAAGAGCCTGGTGCTCTTCGACGAGCTGGGCCGCGGCACGTCGACCTACGACGGCATCTCGATAGCCTGGGCCATCGTGGAGTATCTGCACGAGCAGCCCAAGGCCCGCGCCCGCACGCTCTTCGCCACGCACTACCACGAGCTGAACGAGATGGAGAAGAACTTCAGCCGCATCAAGAACTATAATGTGAGCGTGAAGGAGGTCGACGGCAAGGTAATCTTCCTGCGCAAGCTGGAGCGGGGTGGCTCAGAGCACTCGTTCGGCATCCACGTGGCCGACATAGCGGGCATGCCGCGCAGCATCGTGAAGCGGGCGGGCGTCATCCTGAAGCAGTTGGAGGCCGACAACAGTGGGGTAGGGAAGGCCGGCAAGCCCACGGCGCAGATTGCCGACAGCCGCGAGGGCATGCAGCTCTCGTTCTTCCAGCTCGACGACCCGGTACTCATTCAGGTGCGCGACGAGATCCTGGGTCTCGACATCAACAACCTCACGCCTATGGAGGCCCTGAACAAGCTGAACGACATCAAGAAAATCGTGGCGGGTAAGTAATACGCAGAGCGTCGAAATACGCAGAGCGTCGCTTCAAAAAACAAATAAAAACATAAAAAACAAGGAAAAACAAGATAAAAAAATGTGATGGTTTTATCTTGTTTTTCTTGTTTTTTTCGGTTTTTTGAAGCGACGCTCTGCGTATATTTTGAAGCGACGCCCTGCGTATTCTGATGATTAGAAGTGGTAGCTGATGCCGGCGCTGAAGATGCCCTCCATGCCGTAGCCCAGTTCGGCGAAGGCGTGCAGGTGGGTCTTGCCAACCTCTATGCAGAGCGGCGAGAACTGGTAGGCCAGGTGACAGCCGCGCTCGTTGTAGCGCTGATGGGGTGGGGGAGGCGTGTTGGCAGAATCGCTGAACCAGTTGTGTTGCCACAGCAGCCCTGCCGAGACCTTTGTGTAGAGGCGGCAGCCGGAGAAGAAAAGCCAGTGACATTTGGCCGCAGGAAGCAGATACCACGCCGTGCAGTGCATCATGCCGCCCTCATTGTGACGCTCGCCATTGGCATCCTTTTCCGAGTAGTGAACCAGGTCGTCGGCCTCCCGCCTGCTGGTGCCCACGGAGAGTCCTGCCGCCCACCGCTCGTCGAAGTGATAGAAGTAGGCCAGGCCGATGGCAGCGTTCAGGCCTAAATCCAGTAAAAGGTTATTCTGCATCTTCAGCTCTGTGCATACACGGTCGCGCATATCGTTGTAGGAAGTGTTGTTGAAGTCCATGCCCAGACCGCCTTGCAGGCGCAGCTCGTGGTGGTAGAAAGTGCTGCAACGGGGCTTCAATGGCGACGGAACGCGGCGGTCGTTCACGGGCAACTGAGCCTCCGTTGAGTCCTTACTGACCGCTGCAATGTAGTAGGTATGTTCGGCGGGATGGTAGAGGGCCCCCGTGCCGGCGTCGACAGCCAGTCCGATGCCGCAGCTGTACAGGTCGAAGTAGGCCCCCAGCCAGTCGGCCTTTCGCCCCGGAATGAGCGACTGGTAGCGGTAGTGCGGGGAGGAGAAGTGGATGGGCTGGTTCAGGTGTTTCTTCTTCAGCGTGAGGCTGATGGGCTGGTCGCTGCTCACGATGGTATCGTCGGCCGTCACGATGGTCACGGGTTCGGTCGTGTCGCGGTTCACCAGGATGGTCTCGGTGGTGCCCGTGAAGATGGTCATGCACGAACTGAGCAGCAGGCTCGCGCAGCCCAGCAGAAGGGTTCTCATACTTTTTGCCATACACTCTATAAACTGAGAGCCCCCGCGAATCTTGCACGAACCCCCCAACTTTTTTTACTCCACTGGCAGGTGGAGCACGAAGCGGGCACCGCCGGTGTACTGGGTGTCGAGCACCAGGTCGCCGCCCAGCTTCCGGGCAATCTTCTTGCTCACGGTGAGACCCAGGCCCATGCCCTGCTCGAAGGTGTCGCCCTTGTAGAAGCCTTCGAAGATCTTGTCCTGCTGATCCTTGTCGATGCCACAGCCAGAGTCCTCCACGCTCACCAGCACCTGGTTGCCGTCCTGCTCGCAGTGCATGTGGATGAAGCCCTCCTTGGTGAACTTGATGGCGTTCTGTATGAGCTGGTCCATAATCTTGCGCAGCCCCTCGATGTTGGTCTCGATCTGGAAGCGGTTGATGACCTTCGTGGTGTAGTTCAGCTCGATGGCCGAGCTGATGCGGTCGCGGTGCTCGTAGAGGATGCCGGAGAAGAACTGGTTGCAGTAGATCTTGCCCGACTTGGGGTAGAACTCGTTGCTTTCCTTGTCGGCCACGCGCAGCATGTCGTCGACGATGTTGGTGATGGCCTTCACGTTGTCGGCAATGCGCTTCAGCAGGTCCTGCCGCTCGTCGGGCGACAGCTCGGTGCCCGGCGTGTTCAGAATGTTATTGAAGCCGTTGATGGCGTTCAGCGGGGTGCGTATCTCGTGGCTCACCGAGCGCACGAACTCGGTCTTCATCTTCTCGCCCTCCTCGGCCATAGCCAGTGCCGAGCGCAGCTGCTCGTTCCTCTCCTTCAGGCGCAGACGGCTGCGGCGTATGTGCCAGATGACCCAGGCCAGGAGGATGATGATGACGGTGGCCAAGAGCAGCACCACGATGAGCATCTGCTCGCGCTGCTGAGCGGCCTTGGCCTTGGTGCTGCTCAGGCCCGTGGCGGCGTTTATCTGGTTCAGGTTGTCGAAGATCATGTCGCTGTTCAGCGAGTCTACGCACTCGGCCCGCTGCTCCAGCGTCTTCATGGCCAGGTCCAGGCGCCCCATCATCTTGTAGATAATCACCCGCATGTCGTAGACAGACAAGGTGTTCAGGTCGGCCTCTTCGCCACTCTTCGCCAGCTGGCTCAGGGCCTCGTCGTAGTGGTGCTGGAAGGCCAGGCGGGCCGTCTCGAGCATGTCCTTGCCGTAGTTGTCCAGCTGGTGCTGCTCGTGGTAGCTGTGGTACTCCTGGTAGGTATTCTCGAAGTCGATCTGGTTGCCCACGGCGAAGGCGATCATTGCCTTGACGGCCAGGTAGACCTGGTGGTAGGGTGGGAAGGTGAGGCTCTCCTGACGGTACTTCTCGTTCCACACCTCGGCCTCTACGGGGTCGCGCAGCATCAGCATGAAGGCCAGGCGCGAGTAGGTGCTCATCTTGGTGCCCTGGTCGTTGGCATCGAGGCTGTTGATGCTCTCCTCGTAGTAGTAGCGGGCCATGCGCAGGTTGCCGCGGCTCTCGTAGATGGTGCCCAGGGCGGTGTACACCTGGCTGTAGGCATCGAAGTGCTCGGCCTCCATCTCGTGCAGCATGCGGTTGGCGCGCTCCATAGCCTGCGAGGGCCGTCCGCTCTCGGTGTCGTAGAGGCAGATGTTCAGCTGCATCTTGTAGTACTGCAGCAGCAGGTCGTTGTCGCGATACCACTGGGCCAGTGAGTCGCTGGCGCGGTAGAACTCGGCATCGCGCCCTGTGCTGCTGTATAGCTCCAGGAAGCGGTGGTACAGCTGTTTGTGCACAGGGTCGTTGTCGAAGTCGACGGCCGCCCTCACGCTTTTAGGGCTGGTCAGGCAGAGCAGGACCAGCAGGGCAATAGGTGTGAAGCGCTTTTTCATGATTGTGGAGGTTTTTTTGGGGGGTCTTATGGGGCCTATAGGTCTTATAGGACTTATTGGCCCTATTAGTCTTATAGGCCCTATTTTTTCTTGAGTGCCCTGATCATATAGTAGCCTCCCACGAGTACGAAGGGCACTGACAGCAGCTGACCCATATCGAAGAGCAGACCCTCTTCGAAGGCTTCCTGCACCTCCTTGGTGTACTCGATGAAGAAGCGGAACAGGAAGATGTAGAACAGGCACAGGCCAAAGTAGAACCCCGTGCCCACCAGCTGCGGACGCTTGCGGTACAGGCACCACATGATGACGAACAGCAGGGCGTAGGCCAGGGCCTCGTAGAGCTGACCGGGATGGCGCGGCTGCATGTCGACCCGCTCGAAGATGAAGGCCCAGGGCACGTCGGTCACGCGGCCTATGATCTCCGAGTTCATCAGGTTGCCTAATCGAATGAAGCAGGCCGTGGTGCCGGTGGCGATGGCGATGTTGTCGAGCACCTGCCACAGGGGCACCTTGATGCGCCTGACATAGAGCAGCAGGGCCAGGATGAGACCGGCCGTGCCGCCGTGAGAGGCCAGTCCCTGATAGCCCGTCATGTGCCACGAGCCTTGCTGGTCGATGTGTATGGGCAGCAGCATCTCGACGAAGCCCTTCCACGACGTGAGGAAGTAGTCGGGCTGGTAGAAGATGCAGTGGCCCAGGCGGGCACCGATCAGGATGCCGAGGAAGCAGTAGATGAAGAGCGGGTCGAACTTCTCGTCGGGTATGTGCTGCTCCTTGAACAGCCGTTTCACCACCAGATAGGCCAGCAGCAGGCCCACCAGCCAGCACAGCGAGTACCAGCGAAAAGTCAGCGGCCCTATGTGAAAGGCCTCGATCGAGGGGTTCCAGAGAATGTAGAGCAGTGTATTCATCATCGTGGTTATTGAATGTTGATTGCAACGTAGGTTTGGATTATTTGGTGGCAAAGGTACGAAAAAACTCGGAAATGCGAAAGAAAAGCGCTCATTTCTTTTGCATTTCCGAGTTGAGAGCGACAGAAGGGTTAGAGGAAATCTTTCTTGAACGTGTCAGAAAGGGTAGGGAAGCCTCTATTTTATCCTGTAAGTGGTGTATTCCCATTCCTCGTCTTCCTCTTCGTCGTAGAAAGTGATGATAAGTTCGTTGCCCTCAATGCGGAACTCGACGGTGATAGGCTCCTCGTAGATTTCAGTGCTGGTTCTTTCGGTGCCGTCGGCCAAGCGCTCCCAGTCTTTGCTCGACACGGGAACCATAGTGAGCTTGTTGCCTTTGACGGTATAAGTATATTGGACGGTGTAGCGGGATTCTCTCACGCTTTCTTCGTACTTCTCGTAGTACTCGTAGGTGGCGGTGCCGTTGTTGCGGAACGTGTAGGTTTCAGTGGCATCGCCTCTTCCGCTCGTCCTGTTGAAGCCGCCAAGGATTTGCCAAGTGCCTACCAGTGGGTTGTCATTGTCATCGTCGTCGTCGCCGCAGGCGCTGAAGGTGAACACGGTGGTCAGTGCGATCGCCATCATGGTCATGAATCGCCAGATGTTTTTCTTTGTTTTCATGTTTTCGTTTCTTTTTTTGCTAATCATTGATACATAGTTGTTCTTTTCCCTGAACTCCACTCCAGTTTACTCATCCCATGAGGCGGGGGCCGACAGTTCGTAGAGCTCCTTGAACACGCGCAGGATGCCCACGGGGATGATCTTCTTGTCGGGGTCGTTCTTCTTGATCATGACGATGGCCTGCTTTAGATTGCTGATGCCGCTGCTGGTCCAGGTGCCCGAGATGATGGTGCCGGTCTGGAAGGTGGCTCCGCTCTGGCTGCCTTCGTTCAAATAGAACACGGTGAAGTCGTTGCCAGTGCCGAAGACGAGGGCTTTCACCGACTTGCTGGTCTCGCCCGAACGGTATTTCTCTTCAACGGTGATGGTGCCCGCGCTGTTGTTCTGGTTGCTGAGGCGAATGCGCTCAGGTGCCATCGCCTGACCTGCGGTGTAGTTGTTGGTTTCGTCGACTACAACTTCGGGACTGAACAGATAGGTGCCTTCCAGGTTGGTGGCGGTGTTGCCCTGGTAGATGTTGACGTGCTTCACGATCTTCTGGAGGAACTCCTCGGGAATCAGGTCGGTGAGCTGCGACTTATAGGTGGCCGTCTGTGTGGTGCGGCTGCTCACGCGGTGCAGGATGTAATAATGGTTCGTGCCCAGCAGGGTGTATTCCCACCGCATGCGGTCGCCGTCGAGGAACGTAACGGTATCGTCTCCCGGGTCTCCTGCCTCGGTGCTGCTCACCATAGCCACCGTGGTGTAGTTGCCATCGGTGTACTGCTTCATGGTGCCTGTGATATATTTTTTCAGGATGTTGCCCTCGAGTTTCCAGGTGAAGTCGATGCCCCAGTAGGTTTTGCCGCCGTAGTTGATGATGTCGCGCGCTTCGCCGGTGCCGTCTTCGCGCAGCACGAAGGACGGTTTGTTGGCAGACATGTCAACATCGCCGTCGACCCATTCCCATGTTCCTACGATCGAGTTGCTGGTTGGCTGCTGGCTGTTGCCGCCGCCGTTGTTGTCATCGTCGTCGTCGCCGCCGCACGATAGGAGTACAGGCGTTGCCAAAAGGCAAGTAAGCAGAGTCAGTAGACTCCAGAATTTCATTGTCTTCATCTTGTTCTTTGCTTGTTGTTTGTAATGATTATTGGGCGCAAAAGTAAGGAAAAAGCAGATGAAAGAACTTACAAAACATAAAAATCGACTAACAGTTTATATTTTGTTAGTCGATTTTCTGTTGTTTCCACTCTGAAGGCGTCATTCCCGTCACCGTCTTGAAGGTTCGGAAGAACGAGGTCTCGGTGCTGAACCCAGAGGCGGGCCACACTTCGTAGACCTTCTTTTCGGGCTCTTGGCGGAACATTTCCTGGGCGTGCTCTATGCGGTAGGCATTGACAAACTGGGTGAACGAGCAGCCTCTTTGCGAGTTGATGCAGCTGGACACGTAGGCGCTGTTCGTATTGAGCAAGCGTGCCACGTCGGCCAGCTTCAGCTCGCTGTTCAGGTAGAGCCGCTGTTCCACCATCAGCTGGTGTATGCGCTGCATCAGTTCGGCATCTTTCAGCGGGGTCTCTTCGGCTGCTTCGTTCTCCGGGGTGGTGGGCGCTTGCTTTCTTCGTCTGAGCAGGTAGCGTATGGCGAAGGCTATGGCAGCCACGGCGATGAGCAAGGCGGCGGCGTAAAGGGCCACCAGTTGCCACACCCAGGCGTGGCTCTCGTGCTGAAGGGCTGCCGGACTGGCCACGCGCAGCAGGAACGCGGTGGCTGCGGCTTCGTAGTTGTTGTTCTGGTGCAGAATGCCGCCAGCCACCATCAGGTCGCCATCGGCAGTGAGCACGGGGTAGTAGCGGCCTGCGCTGTCGGTAGGCTCGCTATAGAAAAGGGTGATGGGGGCGGGACGCTGCTGGTAGTCGATGGCGCAGACGTAGAAGCGGTGGTCGCCCTGGTCGGTGGGGTAGTTCTCGCCGTAGCCCACGATGTAGGCGCGGCCCCGGCTGCTGTCGGCAACGATGGGCGCATACCAGCAGATGTCGCTCCACGGGCTGCGCATAGGGATCGGTAGGGTGGTGGGCAGCAGCGAGAAGTCTTCGCCTGTTACCGTGGCAATGGCCATCAGACTGTCGCCGCGCACCACCTGTATCAGACTGGTGTAGTCGCCCTTCGCCTCATTGCCGATGAAGCACGCGCCGTGAGTGCCTGAGAGCAGGCTGATGGGGCGCCACGTCTGAAACAGCGGCACGGTGAACGGCTCGCCCTTCAGGCGGTCTACGATGATGGTGTCGAAGGCGTCGGCATGGATGTCCTCAGGACTGAAGATGATGGCGTTGTCCTGAGCCGTGCGGATGATGTGAGGCTGGTGGCGGTGCTGGGCTGCGGGCTTCACGAGCTGGCACTGGCGGCTGCCGTCGAACAGCTCGATGCAGTCGTCCTGAAACCAGTTGCCGCTGATCGCGATGCGCCCGCTGTCCAAGGGCAGCGCATTGGCGAAGCACCGCTTCCGCTCTAAGCAGCCGTAGCCCTTGAAGCTATGGGTGGCGGGGTCGTAGATCTCGAGGGTGAACGTCTGGCCGATGCCTAATGCCTGCTCGTGGCCTCCGAACAGCAGCACCTGGCCCGAGGGCATAACTGCCGTGCCGCCCTGGTCGTGGGGGTAGACCATCTGCAGCTGGTGCCACGCGCCGTCGCGGTAGTACTCAGCCGTTTGCGTAGGCACGAAGCCGCTGGTATGGCCGCCTGCCACCACCACCTCGCCACCGGCGCAGAACACCGTATGGCCCATGCGTGGTGTGTTCAGGTCTGGCAGCCGCTCTACTTGCAGCGGCTGCCAAGTGGTATCTTCGGCAGCAGCAACAGAAAGCGGCAGCAGCGCCACCAGCCAGCACAGCCAGTAGCTCGCCGCGGTTCGCCAGGTGGGAAGTAGCCGTTTTTTCATTTTTTTTTCTAGGGTTTTTCCTAGGCTCTCCTAGGTCTTCCTAGGCTTTCCTAGGACTTCCTAGGCTCTCCTAGGCCCTCCTAAACATTAAACCTAAAATGCATGATGTCGCCGTCCTGCACCACGTAGTCCTTGCCCTCGACGCCCATCTTGCCGGCCTCGCGCACGGCGGCCTCAGAGCCGTACTCAATGTAGTCGTCATACTTGATGACCTCGGCCCGGATAAAGCCCTTCTCGAAGTCGGTGTGGATGACGCCGGCGCACTGCGGAGCCTTCCAGCCCTTCTTGTAGGTCCAGGCCTTCACCTCCATCTCTCCGGCGGTGATGAACGTCTCCAGGTTCAGCAGGGCGTAGGCCTTCTTGATCAGTCGGTTCACGCCGCTCTCCTCTAAGCCCAGCTCCTCTAAGAACAGCTGCTTGTCCTCGTAGCTCTCCAGTTCGGCAATGTCCTCCTCGGTTTTGGCGGCGATGATCATCGCTTCGGCACCCTCTTCCTTGGCGATAGCCTCTATCTTCTGGGTGAAAGCGTTGCCGCTCTTGGCATCCTGCTCGCCCACGTTGCACACGTAGAGCACGGGCTTGGCGGTCAGCAGGAAGAGGTTGCGGGCGGCATCCTGCTCGTCCTTCGTCTCGAACTCCACGATGCGGGCGTTCTTCCCCTGCTCCAGCACCTCTTTATAAGCCTTCAGCACCGTGACCTCGATCTTGGCGTCCTTGTTGCCGGCGGCAGCGGCCTTCTCGGTCTTGGCCAGGCGGCTCTCTATGGTCTCCAGGTCCTTCAGCTGCAGCTCGGTGTCTATGATCTCCTTGTCGCGAACGGGGTCGATGGTGCCGTCTACGTGCGTGATGTTCTCGTCCTCGAAGCAGCGCAGCACGTGTATGATGGCGTCGGTCTCGCGAATGTTTACTAAGAACTTGTTGCCCAGGCCCTAGCCCTTCGAGGCACCCTTCAACAGACCGGCAATGTCCACGATCTCGCACGTGGCGGGCACGATGCGGCCCGGATGCACCAGCTCGGCCAGACGGGTCAGTCGCTCGTCGGGCACGGTAATCACGCCCACATTGGGCTCAATCGTACAGAAGGGGAAGTTGGCTGCCTGCGCCTTGGCGCTCGACAGACAGTTGAACAGCGTGGATTTTCCCACATTGGGAAGTCCCACGATACCACATTTTAATGCCATTTTTTCTTGTTTAAACGTTTAAATCTGGGTGCAAAGGTACGAAATAATTATGAATTGAGAATTAAGAATTGAGAATTATTAATTATTAATGCGCTTCGAGCCAGTTTTGGCCGAAGCCGCTGTCGGCCACGAGGGGCACCTGCATCTGGAAGGCCTGCTGCATCTCCTGGAGCACGATGCGCTCTACCTGCTCGCGCTCGTCGGGGTAGACGCTGAAGTTCAGTTCGTCGTGCACCTGGAGAATCATCTTGCTCCTGATGCCCTCCTGCTGGAAGCGCTGGAAGATGCGGATCATAGCCACCTTGATGATGTCGGCCGCCGTGCCCTGTATGGGGGCGTTGATGGCGTTGCGCTCGGCAAAGCCGCGCACGGTGGCGTTCTGCGAGTTGATGTCGGGCAGATAGCGGCGGCGGCCCAGCAGGGTGGTGGCGTAGCCCCGCTGGCGCACGGTCTGCTTGGCCTGCTCCATATAGTCGTGCACACGGGGGAAGGTCTCGAAGAAGCCGTCGATGAGCAGGCGGGCCTCGTCGCGGCCGATGTCGAGCCGTTCGGCCAGGCCGAAGACGGTGATGCCGTAGATGATGCCGAAGTTGGCCCGCTTCGACTTCGACCGCTCGTCGCGCGTCACGTCGGCGATGTCCTTTTTATAAATGGTGGCTGCCGTGGCGGCGTGCAGGTCGTGGCCCTCGGTGAAGACGCGGATCATCGCCTCGTCGCCCGAGAGATGGGCCATCACGCGCAGCTCAATCTGCGAGTAGTCGGCGCTGAAGAACAGGCACCCTTCCTCGGGCACGAAGGCCTTGCGAATCTCCTTGCCGTCCTCGCCGCGAATGGGGATGTTCTGCAGGTTGGGGTCGCTGGAAGAGAGGCGCCCCGTGGCTGTGACGCACTGGTTGAACGACGTGTGGATATGGCCGGTGCGGGGGTTGATGAGCTTCGGCAGCGCGTCGATATAGGTGCCGATGAGCTTCTTCAACCCTCTGTGTGCCAGTATCTTGGCCACGATGGGGTGCTTGGCGTGCAACTGCTGCAGCACCTCTTCCGAAGTGACGTACTGCCCAGTCTTCGTCTTCTTGGGCTTCTCTATGATTTTCAGTTCGCCGAAGAGCACGTCGCCCACCTGCTTCGGCGAGGCGATGTTGAAGGGATGGCCCGCCAGCTCGTAGATCTCGTGCTCCAGCTGCAGCATGCGTTCGGTCAGCTCCTTCGAGGTCTGGCTGAGCGATTCGGTGTCCAGCCTGACGCCCGTCATCTCCATCTCGGCCAGCACGGGCATCAGTGGCATCTCGATCTCGTAGAACAGCCGCTCGCAGTCCAGCCGCTTCAGCTCCGGCTCCAGCTTGTTCTTCAGCTGCAAGGTGATGTCGGCATCCTCGCAGGCATATTCGTAGACGAGGGTAGGGGAGAGGTCGCGCATGGACTTCTGACCCTTGCCCCTCGGTCCGATGAGCTCGTCGATGTGCACCGTCTGGTAGTGCAGGTAGGTCTCGGCCATAAAGTCCATGTTGTGTCGAAGCTCGGGCTGTATGAGGTAGTGGGCAATCATCGTGTCGAACATGGGCCCAGCGAGGCGAATGTTATAGTTTCTTAAAACTTCTAAATCGTACTTAATGTTCTGTCCGATTTTCAAAATTTGGGGATCTTCGTAGAGTGGTTTGAAAATGTTGAGAATTTTTAAGGCTTCTTCACGATTGGCTGGAATGGGCACGTAAAACGCCTCGTGTTCGGCTACTGAGAAGCTCAAACCCACCAATTCGGCCTCGATGGCGTTGGTCGAAGTGGTTTCTGTGTCTAAACTGAGAAAATTTTTTGTCTTGAAAATCGAAAAAATTCGGAGCATTTCTTCCTCAGTATCAACGAGTTGGTAGTTGTGAGCGGTCGTTTTAACGGTCTCAAAACTCGAAAATTTTGAATCAACCTGCCCGACGGGCTGAAATTCTTCAAAGAGAGAAAGCTGCTGATTTGCAGGTTTTGGCGTTTTTTCTGTTTTTTTAAGAATTCGGTTGGCGAGGGTCTTAAACTCCAGTTCTTCGAAGAGTTTTCCCAATTTTTCCTCGTCGGGCTGTTGCAGCTTCAGGTCGTCGAGCGTCACGGTGATGGGCACGTCGGTTTTGATCGTGGCGAGGAAGTAGCTCATGCGTATGTCGTCCTGGTGCTCCTCCACTTTTTTCTTCAGTGCCCCCTTCAGCTCGTCGGTGCGCTTCAGCAGTTCATCGACGCTGCCAAACTCGTTGATGAGTTTCACGGCGGTCTTCTCGCCCACGCCGGGACAGCCGGGGAAGTTGTCGGCCGAGTCGCCCATCAGCGCCAGCAGGTCGATGACCTGGCTGGTCTTCCCGATGCCGTACTTCTCGCACACCTCCTTCGGCCCCATCACCTCGTAGCCACCGCCGTGGCGCGGGCGGTAGATGAACACATGGTCGCCCACCAGCTGCCCGTAGTCCTTGTCGGGCGTCAGCATATAGACAGCCCCCTCTGCGTCGTTGTCACTGTGGGCCGCGATTCCATCGCGGCCTCCCAGCCTCGTCGCCAGCGTGCCAATCACGTCATCGGCCTCGAATCCATCGACCTGCAGCACGGGAATGTGCCAGGCCTCGAGCAGCTCCTTGATGATGGGCACGGCACGGGTGATGTCCTCGGGTGTCTTCTCGCGCTGCGCCTTGTACTCGGGGAAGGCATCGCTGCGGAAGGTGGGGCCGTGGGGGTCGAAGGCCACGCCCAGGTGGGTGGGCTGCTCTTTCTCGAGCACCTCCTGGAGGGTGTTCACGAAGCCGATGATGGCCGAGGTGTTCAGCCCCTTCGAGTTGATACGGGGGTTCTTGATGAACGCATAGTAGCTGCGATAGATGAGCGCATAGGCATCTAATAAGAATAGCTTATCCATAAGATGTAAGAATTTTCGTGTAAAATTACTAAAAAAGTTGCGAATATCACGAACTTTTCACTAATTTTGTAACAAAATTTGCGAAATCATGGATTATCAGGAGCTCATCAAAAGACCCATTGAGCAAGATTTGCTCGATTTCATCGAACTTTTCAACCAGTCGCTCACCCACGACGACGGACTGCTGGGGCAGGCCTTGCAGCACATTCGTCAGCGGGGTGGCAAGCGTATGCGCCCGATGCTCATCCTGCTGATGGCGAAGAACTACGGGCGGGTGTCGATGGTGGCGCAGCACGCCGCCGTGGGTCTGGAGCTGCTGCACACGGCCTCGCTCGTTCACGACGATGTGGTCGACGAGAGCGAGGAGCGGCGCGGTCAGGCCAGCGTCAATGCTACCTACAACAACAAGGTGGCCGTGCTCGTGGGCGACTACATCCTCTCCACGGCCCTGCTCCACGTGTCGAAGACGGGCAACCAGCGCATCGTGGAGTACCTGGCTGAGCTGGGTCGCACGCTGGCCGCTGGCGAGATTCTACAGCTGTCGAACATCCAGAACCAGGAGATCAGCGAGTCGGTCTACTACCAGATCATCAAGAACAAGACGGCGGCGCTCTTCGAGGCCTGTGCCGCCATTGGTGCGCTGTCGTCGGGTGCCACCGAAGAGCAGGTCGCCAAGGCCGGCCAGTTCGGTCAGGACCTGGGTGTGATGTTCCAGATTCGTGATGACATCTTCGATTATTATGACTCTAAGGAGATAGGTAAGCCCACTGGCAACGATATGACCGAGGGCAAGCTGACGCTCCCGGTCATCTACGCCCTGAACAGTCATCCCATAGACTCGATGATGACGCTGGCCCGCAAGGTGAAGTCGGGCACCATCAATGCCGATGAAATCGCCGTCCTTGTTGAGTTCACCAAGGAGCACGGCGGCATTGACTACGCCGAGCGCCGTATGCAGGACTTCCGCCTGAAATGCCAGCAGTATATCGATGAAAACGTGGAAAACGACGAAATCCGAAAGGCACTTACCGCATACGTTGACTTCGTGATTGAAAGAACGAAATAGGGGCCCACCCCCAACCCCTCCCCAAGGGAGGGGAGTTTGATTGTTAGACATATCGATGAAAACGGCCACCCATGCAATTTGGATGGCCGTTTTTAATAATGATCAGACTATCTATTTTACCCCCCTCCCTTGGGGAGGGGAAGGGGGTGGGCTTCTTCTTTTAGAAGAACTTTGTTTCCTCGCCGACGACCTCGCTCAGCAGCAGGTTGGCCAGGCGGCTGGTGCCCATGCGGAACAGCTTATTGGTGAGCCACTGTTCACCAAGTATCTCCTTGGTGATCGTGTAGTAGATGAGGGCATCCATCACCGAGTTCAGGCCTCCGGCGGGCTTGAAGCCGATCTGAATGCCGGTTTCATCGTAGTATTCCTTGATGGCCTGACACATCACGTAGGCAGCCTCGGGCGTGGCGGCAGGCATCTCCTTGCCCGTGGAAGTCTTGATGTAGTCGGCACCGGCATACATCGACAGCAGCGAGGCCGTCTTGATGTTGGCAGCCGTCTTCAGCATACCCGTCTCTAAGATCACCTTCATATCGTGCTCGCCGCAGGCCTCCTTCTGCTGGCGAACCTCGTCGACCACCGTGTCGTAGTCGCCCGAGAGGAACGAGCCCACGGGCATCACGATGTCGATCTCGGTGGCACCGTCCTTGATGGCCAGGGCCGTCTCGACGGTCTTCACCTCGATGAGCGACTGCGACGAGGGGAACGAGCCGCTCACGCAGGCAATCTCTACGCCCTCTACCTCCAGCGTCTCGGCCACGGTGCGGGCGAAGCGCGGATAGACGCAGATGGTGGCCACGTGAGGCAGGGTGGGGTAGGCCTCTTCAAACTGGTTCACTTTCTCGGTAAAGGCCAGCACGCTCTCGTCCGAATCGGTCGTTTTCAGTGTGGTCAGCTCTACGCTGCCCATCAGGAATTTCTTCACTTCCGGCGTGTCGTTCTCGTGCACCTTTTCGGCGATGAGCTTCTGCACGGCGGCCTTCATGTCCTCGTCTTTCACGTCGAGGTTATACTTCTTCAGAGCCTCTTCAATCTGGCTCGTAGGCTGAGCATGATGATGCTCGTGACCACACTCGCAGTGGTCGTGGTGATGGTGTTCTGCCATAGCTTTTTGTTGTTTTTTATTGTTTCAGTTTCTCGTTGTTTTTATGTCTGTCCTTATCGCGTAACGTCTTCTTTTCCAGGTTTTTACGCAGCTCTTCGGTCAGGTCTACGCCCGTCTGGTTGGCCAGACAGAGCAGCACCCAGAGCACGTCGGCCATCTCGTCGCCCAGTGCCTGCAGGCCGTTGTCTTCGCGGCGCGGGTCGGTAGCCTTCCACGACTGCTCGCCATAGCGGCGGGCGATGATCTTAGCCAGCTCGCCTACCTCCTCGGTGAGCACCGCCATATTGGTCAGCTCTGAGAAGTAGCGCACGCCATACTCCTTAATCCACTGGTCTACAGCCAGTTGTGCCTCCTGTATCGTCATCTTATCAGTCGGATCATTTGGATGAGCAGGAGCACGATGGCGATGATCACGATCACGATGTTGTTCTTGTTCTCGCGCTCATATTCCGTCCAGTGGAACGCCCTGTAGAGGAAGCTGACGAGCCACAGCAGCATACCCATGCCGCACGGCCATACGCCGACGCCGTTGCCCCAAATAAACGAGAAGACGATGCCAATCACAATGAGTATCATTCCCGATACTTCCAGTTCTCTCAGATACTTTTTTATCATATTTATTCTTTATGTTCTATATCACCTCCCCTCCCTTCTTGCTTAGGCAAGCGTCCCTTTGGGCCGAGCGGGGGAGGGGTCGGGGGTGGGCTACTCCTTGTTTTTCGTATCCATACAAATGGTCACCGGCCCGTCGTTCACGAGCGAAACCTGCATCATGGCCCCGAACTCCCCCGTGCGGACAGGCTTCCCCAGTTCGTCGCTGAGCCTGCGGCAGAAGTACTCGTAGAGCGGCACCGAGATCTCGTGGCGGGCTGCCCGGAACCACGACGGGCGGTTACCTTTCTTATACGAGGCGAAGAGCGTGAACTGGCTGACCACCAGCACCTCGCCGCCCACCTCCATAATAGAGCGGTTCATCACCCCGTTCTCGTCGTCGAAGACGCGCAGGCCCACGACCTTCTTCACCAGCCAGTCGGCATCCTCCTGCGTGTCCTCTTCGCACACGCCCAGCAGGATCATAAACCCCGCCCCAATCGCCCGCCTGTCCTCGTGGCCATTGTCTTTGTGGGCATCGTTTCCAACGATGCAAACCGCCGCCTCTGTCACTCTCTGTATTACAATTCTCATAGTTGTGCAAAGATACGCTTTTTTCTTGATTACGCCAAATCTTTATGGAAATAATCGTAGATGATTTGTGCCTTGGCCGTCCCGACAATCGGCGTAAGTGCTTCAATATCAGCCTCTTTGATGCGTTTTACGCTCTTCAGCGCAGCGAGAAGGGCATCCTTGGTCTTGGGGCCGATGCCCTTGATCTCATCGAGCTCGCTGTGCAGGGCGTGCTTCGAGCGCTTTTCGCGGTGGAAGGTGATGGCGAAACGGTGCACCTCGTCCTGCAGCTGAGTGAGCACGTGGAAGAGCTCTGAGTCGGTCTTCAGCTGCACGCTGCGGGGCGGGAATCCGTAGAGCAGTTCGTTGGTGCGGTGACGATCGTTCTTGGCCAGTCCGGCGATTGGAATATCGAGGTTCAGCTCGTCCTGAATCACCTCGCGGATGACCTCCATCTGGCCTCGTCCACCATCGGCTACGATGAGGTCGGGTAGGGGCTGTTCGTCGTTTATGAGGCGATTATATCGCCTTGACACCACCTCTTTCATCGAGGCATAGTCGTCGGGTCCCACCACCGTTTTGATGTTATACCGCTTGTAGTCTTTCTTCGAGGGCTTCATGCTCTTGAAGACCACGCAGGCGGCCACGGCATCGGTGCCCGAGATGTTCGAGTTGTCGAAGCATTCTATCTGGTAGGGCATCTTCGGCAGGCCCAGCTTCTCCTGCAGCTCCTTCATCAGGCGCACCTGTTTCTGCTCCGGATTCAGCTTCTCGGCCTGCTTCAGGCGGTCGAATTTATACTGTTTTCCGTTCATTTCTGAGAGGTCGAGCAGCGTCTTCTTGTCACCTCGCTGGGGCACGGTGAACGTGACATTTTCCAGCTCCATTTCTGGGTCGAAGGGCACGATAATCTCCTTCGATGTGCTCTTGAAACGCTCGCGCATCTCCACGATGCCCAGCTGCAATAGCTCCTGTTCGGTCTCGGCCAGACGCTTCTTGAACTCGAAGGTGAACGACTGGTTGATGGAGCCGTTCGACACGTGCAGATAGTTGATGAAGGCCACCTTTTCGTCGTTGGTAATGGTAAAGACATCGACGTCGTTGATGGTGTGCGAGACCACCTCGCTCTTGCTCACGAAGGTGTCCAGGGCCAGGTATTTGCGCTTCACCTCCTCGGCCTCTTCGAAGCGCAGCTGCTCGGCCAGTTGCTGCATCTCCTCACGCATCTGGCGCAGCAGCTGACGGGTGTTTCCCTTCAGAACCTCGCGGGCCTGGGCAATGTTTTTCTGGTATTCATCCCAGCTCTGGCGGTTGGCGCAAGGCCCTCCGCAGCGCTTGATGTGGTAGTCCAGACAGACCTTGTACTTGCCCTGTTCGATGCCCTCCTTGGTGATGGGCTGACGGCAGGTGCGGGGGTGGTAGAGCTCCTTGATGATGTCGAGCACGGCATACATCGACCCGATGTGGGAGTAGGGCCCGTAGTACTGGCCCCACTTCTTGTTGATGGTGCGGGTCTTGAAGATGCGGGGCAGATACTCGCCCGTGACGCAGATGCTTGGGTAGGTCTTGCCGTCTTTCAGCAGCACGTTGTAGCGTGGGTTATACTGCTTGATGAGCTGGTTCTCCAGTAGCAGGGCATCCTCCTCGGTGTTCACCACCGTGTAGCTGATGTCGTGAATCTTCGACACCAGCACCTTGGTCTTGAAGCGGTCTACCTCGGTATGGAAGTAGCTGCTCACGCGGGCCTTCAGGTTCTTGGCCTTGCCCACGTAGATAATGGTACCCGTATCGTCGTAATACTGGTAGCTGCCCGGCTTCTCTGGCAGTCGTGCCACGATGCCCTTTAGGTAGGCCAGTCGCTTCTCGTTCTCTTCCTTCGTCATTTTCTCAAAATGCCTTTAAACAGGGGCGTTCACCTAATCTTTGTTTCACGTGAAACGTTCTTTGTGTCTTCCGCTAAAGCGGGCTTCTGTTTTTCTTTGTTTTCTTTGTTTTTATTTGTTTTGGTAAGCCCGCTTTAGCGGAATGCTCACACGGTCATTAGGGTAGTGAGCTCAATCCCATCGAAGAGGTCACGACCGTGCAGACCCTCATCGCGAATCTCAATGAGGAAGTTCATAAACACCTTCTTGGGGTTGAAGTGCTGCACCAGCTTGTAGGCGGCCTTGGCCGTTCCGCCGGTGGCCAGCAGGTCATCGTGTATGAGCACCACGTCGTCGGGCCCGATGGAATCGATGTGCATCTCGATGGTGTCGACACCATATTCTTTCGAGAACGACTCCTTGATGACCGTGGCGGGAAGCTTGCCCGGCTTGCGAGCCAGCACCACGCCGCAACCCAGGCGACCGGCCAGTGCGCTGGCCATCACGAAGCCACGGCTCTCTATACCCACGATCTTGGTGATGCCTTTGTCCTTGTAAAGGTCGTACAGCTCGTCGAGCATAATCTTCATGCATTCGCTGCTCTTGTAGAGGGTGGTCACGTCGCGGAAGTTGATTCCCTTCCTTGGAAAATCTGGAATGCTACGCAGATTTTCTAATAATACTTTGTTGTTCATTTTCAATGAGTTATGATGGTTACACAAGTTTGTTTGTTTCACGTGAAACGTTGCGCTTTCGTCTGTCTTTCAATGGGGCTTTGGTTGCGTGCTAACGGGCGCTCCGTTCTTCTGCAACGGGTTGCTCGTTGCGCTGCAATGCGCCCTCCGTTGTGGGGTTGTTTGGCCCGTCGCCGTGGGCTGCGATTCATCGCAGCAATCAAGCGACTCATCTCCCCATCAGCACCAGCAGCACATTGATGTCGCTGGGGCTCACCCCTGGAATGCGACTGGCCTGGGCGAGGGTGGTGGGCTGAATGGCCGACAGCTTCTGGCGCGCTTCGGTGGAAAGGCTCTGAATGCTGTTGTAGTCGAAGTGGCCGCCAATGCGGATGTTCTCTAAGCGGTGCATCTTCTCGGCCACCTGTCGCTCGCGTTCTATATATCCTTTATACTTCATGCGTATTTCGGCCGCTTCCACCGTTTCCTCGCGGCGGTCAGCTATTTGGCTGATGCGTTCCTTCAGTTCGGGAACCATCTCTTGTAGGATGGCAAAGTTCAGCTGCGGGCGGGCCAGCAGGTCTTCCAGCTTCACGCCGAACTGCAGGGGCGTGGTGCCCAGGGCCTCCAGCTGCCCGTTTACGTCGCGCGGCTTGATGGGGTGGTTGCGGCAAAAATCCTCGATTCCTTCGATAGCCTCTTTCTTCCGCAGCCAGTGGTCGTAGCGCTCGCGGGTGGCGAGGCCCAGGTGGTAGGCGCGCTCAGTGAGGCGGGCGTCGGCATCGTCCTGTCGCAGCAGCACGCGGTACTCGGCGCGGCTGGTGAACATGCGGTAGGGCTCATCGACACCCTTCGTCACCAGGTCGTCGATGAGCACGCCGATGTAGGCCTCGTCGCGGGCCAGGGTGAAGGTGGGGGTGGTGGTGCCTGTGGTTGCGATATTATCGCAACCTCTCCAACTACCGATGGAACCGGCCAAAAGGGCGGCGTTGATGCCCGCCACGAGGCCTTGGCCGGCGGCCTCCTCGTAGCCTGTGGTGCCGTTGACCTGGCCGGCGAAGAAGAGCCCCTCGATTTTCTTCGATTCCAACGAGTGTTTCAGCTGGGTGGGGTCGAAGTAATCGTACTCGATGGCATAGCCAGGACGATAGATCCTGACATCGCGCAGGGCGGGAATCTGCCGGAGGGCGGCCAGCTGCACCTCCATAGGCAGCGACGAGGAGAACCCGTTCAGGTACATCTCGTTGGTGTCGGCACCCTCGGGCTCTAAGAACAGCAGGTGTTGCTCGCGGTCGGGGAAGGTGACGAGCTTCGTTTCGATCGATGGGCAGTAGCGCGGGCCTATCGACTGTATCTGGCCGTTGTAGCGCGGGGAGTCGGCCAGGCCCGCGCTCAGCGTCTCGTGGACTGCGGGGTTGGTGGAGCACTCCCAGCAGGGGAGAGGCCCACCCCCTGCCCCTCCCCAAGGGAGGGGTGTTGGGTTAGTTTTGTTGATAGCAGAACTATCTGGACTCCCCTCCCTTGGGGAGGGGGTGGGGGTGGGCATATAAGAAAAGCCGTAGGGGCGGGTGTCGCCGTCCTGGCGGACCATATCCTCGAAGTGCACGCTGCGCTTGTCGATGCGCACGGGGGTGCCCGTCTTCATTCGGCCAGAGCGGATGCCGTGGCGGGTGATGCTCTCGGTGAGCTGCAGGGCGGCGGGCTCGGCGATGCGGCCGCCCGGCACCATCTTGCGGCCAATGTGCATCAGGCCGTTGAGGAACGTGCC
>JAFVEE010000034.1 GCA_017478085.1 Prevotella sp.
CCTACGTTATACATCGACCGCACATCGTCGAGCACCACGACGAGCGGTAACTTAAGCGCCTCACGAAATTCTTCAATCGTGAGGCGCTTCATTTCAATGGTTCTCAGCTTACGCATCTTACTTCACCAGGAACTTCTTTCCGTCGCGGATGTACAGGCCCTTCTGAGCCACCGACACACGCTGTCCGGCCAGGTTGTAGAGCTGGCCCTGCTGCGTGGCCATGCTGATGCCCTCGACGCTGGCGGCACCCTCTTCCACGCTCACGATGTAGCACGAGCTCACCTCGGGTGTCATCACCTCGTCCTTCACATAGCGCTGCAGCTTGCCGTGCACCTTCACGATGTTGCCCAGCTTGATGATGTTCTCGTCGGCAATCTTCTCGTTGTCGAAGCCCTTGGCGCGGAACACCTTCACGCCCGTCTGGGCATCCTTGTCGTCGGCCAGGGTGAAGGTGGCATTGCCATAGCTGGTCGAGATCTCGTCGATGCTGATCACGTAGCCCGTCACCTCATACTCCTCGGCGGTGGTCTTGCCATCCTCCAGGGCGTTGATAATCTCTAAGGCCTTGGCCACGCTGATGGTCTCGGTGGGCTCTACGGGCTCCTGCGGCTGCACCTCGTTCTTCGTGTTGCCGTTCAGCGAGTAGATGTAGTTCTGCTTCGAAGCCGTCTCGGGCGTATCCTTGTAGACGGTCAGCTTACCATAGATGATGACGTCGTCGCCCACCTTGATCTGGGCGTTGCCTTCGACCCACGACTTGTTCTCTAAGTAGTAGGCACCGTAGACCAGGAACTGGTCGGTAGTGGTACCGTCGGCCGAGATATAGAAGGTGGCCGTTCCGTGCTGCTCGTCAAACTCGTAGGTAATCTCCGACACCTTGCCCTGAATGTAGTAGCTCTCGGTG
The DNA here is from genome assembly GCA_017478085.1 of Prevotella sp. Classification (GTDB taxonomy): domain Bacteria; phylum Bacteroidota; class Bacteroidia; order Bacteroidales; family Bacteroidaceae; genus Prevotella. The sequence goes on from JAFVEE010000034.1 coordinate 905, forward strand.
CTGGTGGTGCCCAGAGCGGTGGCCACCTTGGCTGCGTCAGAAGGAGTGTAGGGGCTCTCCAGCGTGCCCTTGCCCGTGGTCTCAACGGTAGGCTGGGGCTCGGGATTCACTTCGCCACCGCCCTCGCCGATGGTGACGACGAGCTGCGTCAGGCGCACCTGGTGTCCGGCGGCAGTCAGTGTCAGGCTGGCGGCATCGCCCGTCCAAGTGGTCTCGCTGATGCTACCGGCAGAAATACTCGTGAAGCCATCGGTCTTGTAGTTGCCACCCTTGTCGGTGAACACAATCTTGGTGATGTTGCCCACGGTCGAGGTGATGTCGAGCGTAGCGTTCTTGTAGATGCGATACTCCGAGCCATTGCCCAGCATACCATTGCTGATGGAAAGCGTAATGCCCTCCTTGCTCAGCGACTGTGCACCGGCATCGGCCTGGCCGCTCAGGTCTACGGTGGCATCAAACGTCACCGTCTTGTTCTCGGCCATGATGGTTCCACACAGCATCAGCATGAGGCTGACGATTGAAAAGAGTAGAGTTTTTCTCATAATGCTTTGTTTTTTGTTAGAAAAAATTATAAAATGAATAATTATTGATGTTTTGTGCTGCAAAATTAGCCATTTTATTTCAATTAACCATCGATTCTGAGGTTTTTATTTTGTCGTTCCACCAATTTATATTAATTTTGCAGCCTAAGACTGAATATAAAAACAAAAAACTTCGATATGGAATACAATTTCAGAGAGATTGAGAAGAAATGGCAGAAGCGGTGGGTGGAGAACGGCACCTACCGCGTAGTGGAGGACGAGCACAAGAAGAAGTTCTATGTGCTCAATATGTTTCCCTACCCCTCGGGGGCCGGTCTGCATGTGGGCCATCCCCTGGGCTACATTGCCAGCGACATCTACGCCCGCTACAAGCGCCAGAAGGGCTTCAACGTGCTGAACCCCATGGGCTACGACGCCTACGGTCTGCCCGCCGAGCAGTACGCCATACAGACGGGACAGCACCCCGCCATCACCACCGAGCAGAACATCAACCGCTACCGCGAGCAGCTCGATAAGATCGGTTTTTCTTTTGACTGGAGCCGCGAGGTGCGCACCTGCGACCCCGGCTACTACAAGTGGACGCAGTGGGCCTTCCAGCGTATGTTCCGCTCCTACTTCAGCACCAGCAGCCACAAGGCGCAGCCCATCATCAAGCTCATTGAGCACTTCGAGCTGATGGGCACGCAGGACTGCGGTGCCTATGGCTCTGAGGAGCTGCACTTCACCGCCAGCGAGTGGGCCGCCTTCTCGGAGAAGAAGAAGCAGGAGGTACTCATGAACTACCGCATAGCCTATCTGGCCGAGACGATGGTGAACTGGTGCCCGGGCCTGGGCACGGTGCTGGCCAACGACGAGGTGGTGAACGGCGTCTCTGAGCGCGGCGGCTTCCCCGTGGAGCAGAAGAAGATGCGCCAGTGGTGTCTGCGCGTCTCGGCCTACGCCCAGCGTCTGCTCGACGGTCTCGACACCATCGACTGGAGCGACAGCATCAAGGAGGCCCAGCGCAACTGGATAGGCCGCTCGGAAGGCACCGAGATGTTTTTCAAAGTAGCCCCCAGTGCCGATGGCGGTTCCGCCCCCATCGACGGCTTCACCATCTTCACCACCCGTGCCGACACCATCTTCGGCGTCACCTTTATGGTGCTGGCTCCTGAGAGCGAGCTCGTGCAGCAGCTCACCACGCCCGAGCAGCAGGCAGCCGTCGACGAGTACCTGGCCTACGTGAAGAAGCGCACCGAGCGCGAGCGCCAGATGGATCACTCGGTCACCGGCGTCTTCAGCGGCAGCTACGCCATCAACCCCTTCACCGGCGAAAAGATTCCCATCTGGATTGCCGAGTACGTGCTGGCCGGCTACGGCACCGGCGCCATCATGGCCGTGCCTGCTCACGACAGCCGCGACTATGCCTTCGCCCGTCATTTCAACCTGCCCATCATCCCCCTCATAGAGGGTGCCGACGTCTCTGAGGAGAGCTTCGACGCCAAGGAGGGCATTGTGATGAACTCGCCAAAGCCCACCCCCAACCCCTCCCCAAGGGAGGGGGGACAAAATGATAGCAATAGTAAACAAACTCCCCTCCCTTGGGGAGGGGTTGGGGGTAGGCCCTTCTCCCTCAACGGCCTCACCGTGAAGGAGGCTATCGCCGCCACGAAGAAATACGTCACCGAGACCGGCATCGGCCGCGTGAAGGTGAACTACCGCCTGCGCGATGCCATCTTCTCGCGTCAGCGCTACTGGGGCGAGCCGTTCCCCGTCTACTACAAGGACGATATGCCCTATATGGTGCCGAAGGAGTGCCTGCCCCTGCAGCTGCCCGAGATCGACGAGTACAAGCCCACCGAGACCGGCGAGCCGCCCCTGGGCCGCGCCAAGCGCTGGGCCTGGGATACCAAGACCGACACGGTGGTCGATTGTTCCGCAATCGACAATAAGACCGTGTTCCCCCTCGAGCTGAACACCATGCCTGGCTTTGCCGGCAGCAGCGCCTACTACCTGCGCTATATGGACCCCCACAACGACCGCGCCCTCACCGACAAGGACAAGAACGAGTACTGGCGAAGCGTCGACCTCTACGTGGGCGGCTCCGAGCACGCCACCGGACACCTCATCTACTCGCGCTTCTGGGATAAGTTCCTCTACGATAGCGGCTACACCTGCGAGGACGAGCCCTTCCGCAAGCTCATCAACCAGGGTATGATCCAGGGCCGCTCGAACTTCGTCTATCGCATCAACGAGGAGAACGCCGCCCAGCCCACTTTCGTCAGCTTCGGCCTGAAGGAGCAGTACGACGTGACGCCCATCCACGTAGATGTGAACATCGTTTCAAACGATGTGCTCGACCTTGACGCCTTCCGCAAGTGGCGCCCTGAGTACGAGAACGCCCAGTTCATTCTGGAGGATGGCAAGTACGTGTGCGGCGCTGCCGTGGAGAAGATGTCGAAGTCGATGTACAACGTGGTGAACCCCGACATGATTGTAGAGAAATATGGTGCCGACACGCTGCGCATCTTCGAGATGTTCCTCGGCCCCGTGGAGCAGTCGAAGCCCTGGGATCCCAAGAACATCGAGGGCAGCCACCGCTTCCTGCGCAAGTTCTGGAACCTGGTCACCAGTGTGAATGGTTGCGATGGTATCGCAACCACACCCACTGCCGAAGAGCTGAAGGCCCTGCACAAGCTCATCAAGAAGGTGTCGCAGGACATCGAGCAGTTCTCTTACAACACCGCCATCTCGGCCTTTATGATCTGCACCAACGAGCTCACCCAGCTGAAGTGCAAGAACCCCGAGGTGATGAAGACCCTCGTGGTGCTCATCGCGCCCTTCGCCCCCCATATGGCCGAAGAGCTGTGGCAGATGCTGGGCGGCGAGGGCAGCGTCTGCGATGCCCAGTGGCCTGAGTGGGACGAGCATTACCTCGTCGAGACCGAGGTACGCTTAGGCGTGGCCTTCAACGGCAAGACGCGCTTCGACATGGCCTTCCCCGCCGATGCCGACGCCGCCACCATCGAGCAGGCCGTGCGTGCCGACGAGCGCACCGCCCGCTACACCGACGGCAAGCAGATCGTCAAGGTAATCATCGTGCCGAAGAGAATGGTAAACATTGTCTGCAAATAAATGACCATCGACCACAAACTCATACTGAAGGAGGTCCAGGATTATGTCTTCATAACCCTTGGCCTCCTTTTGTATTCCTTTGGCTTCACCGTGTTCCTCATGCCCTACGAGATCGTGACCGGGGGCGTGGCCGGCATCTCGGCCATCATCTTCTATGCCACGGGGTTTCAACTGGAGTACAGCTACTTCCTCATCAATGCCGCGCTGCTCATTATGGCCCTGCGCATCCTGGGGTGGAAGTTCCTCTCGAAGACCATCTACGCCATCCTGATGCTCTCGTTCCTGCTGGGCTATTTCCAGACGCTGCTGCCGCGCGACGAGGCGGGCCACTTCGTGAAGATCCTGGGCGAGGGACAGAACTTCATGTCGCTGGTGCTGGGCTGCACCATGACTGGCAGCGCCCTGGGCATCGTGTTCCTGAACAACGGCTCCACGGGCGGCACCGACATCATCGCCGCCTCGGTGAATAAGTTCCGCGACATATCGCTGGGCACCGTGCTGGCCTTCGTCGACCTCATCATCATTGGCTCCTGCCTGTTCATCCCGCAGTTCGGCGACATGCTGCAGCGGGCCTATATGGTGGTGTTCGGCCTCTGCACGATGGTCATCGAGAACTTCATGCTCGACTTCCTGATGAACCGTCAGCGCCAGTCGGTGCAGTTTATGATCTTCTCGAAGAAGTGGCAGGAGATAGCCAATGCCATAGGCACCCAGCTGGAGCACGGCGTGACCATCCTCGACGGCCACGGCTGGTACACCGGCCACGAGCGCAAGGTGCTCTGTATTCTGGCCAAGAAGCGCGAGAGCCAGCTCATCTTCCGGATTATTAAGATGATAGACCCCCAGGCCTTTGTGAGCCAGAGCGCCGTGATAGGCGTTTTTGGTGAGGGGTTTGATAGGATAAAGTAGGAGGGCCTAAGAAAGCCTAGGAAGCCATAGGAGAACCTAGGAGAACCTAGGAGAACCTAGGAATGCCTAGGAAACCCTAGGCCCCCTAGAAAAAAAGAAAAAAAAATGAAGATAGTCTTTGCCACCAACAACCAGCACAAGCTGGAAGAAATCCGCGCCATCCTGGGCGAGCGCATCGAAGTGCTCTCGCTGAAGGACATCGGCTGCGATGTCGACATACCCGAGACCGGCCAGACCCTCGAGGAGAACGCCCTGCAGAAGGCCCGCTACGTGTGGGAGCACTACCACCTGCCCTGCTTCGCCGACGACACTGGTCTGGAGGTCGAGGCCCTCGGCGGCGCGCCGGGCGTCTACTCAGCCCGCTACGCCGCCATGGAATCGCGGCCCACAGGAACCGCTCCCCAGCCCCACGACAGCGAGGCCAATATGGCGCGCCTGCTGCGCGAATTAGGAGAAAATAACAATCGGCGGGCACGATTCCGCACCGTTATCGCGTTAATATATATGAAGAACGTGTGCCCGTGCGGCTGCACCCAGATCAAGCAGGAGCAGCTGTTCGAGGGCATCGTCGAGGGACAGATCACCCGCGAGCGCAGTGGGGTAGGGGGCTTCGGCTACGACCCCATCTTCCTGCCCGACGGCTACCAGCAGACTTTCGGCCAGATGAGTCCGGCAGAGAAGAACAACATCAGCCACCGCGCCCGCGCCACCCAGAAGCTGGCCCAGTTCCTGCTCAACTTGTCATAATCATAGCAACGACCATAAGAAGAATGAAAAAAATACTCCTACTCCTCCTGGCACTGACCACCCTCACCGCCCACGCCCAGACCGGCACGTGGCACGCCTATATGGCCTACAGCGACATTCAGCAGATCGTGAAGGGCGGCAACCTGCTCTTCGTAAGGGCATCGAACGGGTTGTACACCTACAACCTCAGCGACCACTCCATCACCACCTACGACAAGATGAACGCGCTGAACGACTGCTACGTGACCCACATTGCCTGGAACCCCACGGTGAAGCGGCTCATCATCGTCTACGACAACTCCAACATAGACCTTATGGACCAGCAGGGCAACGTCATCAACCTGGCCTCGCTCTACCTGAAGTCCATGACGCAGGACAAGACCGTCAACCGCATTGACATTCGCGACCAGTATGCCTACCTGTCCACCGGCTTCGGCGTGATGAAGGTCGACATGAAGCGCTGCGAGGTGAGCGAGAGCTACATCCTGAAGCGCAATGTCACCAAGCTGGGCTTCGAGGAGAACACCATCTACATTGAGACGCTCGACAACCTGAACGTCTACGCCGGCGAGGACACCCCCGACGGCACCATCCTCGGCGAGGAGATCGTCTACAAGAAAGACTCGCAGGGCCGCGACACCCAGCAGATCAACTACCGCCGACTGACCATTCAGGCCAACTACCGCGGCTCGCTGCTCGACAACCTCATCGACCCCCACAACTGGACCTATACCCAGTCGCTGCCCGGCGGCATCTTCGACCAGGACCTGTCCGACTACAACGACAACCTGGCCACCGTGCAGAGCCTGAAGCCCGGCGGCCCCAAGCACAACCACTTCGCCTTCATGCGCTTCAAGAACAACACGCTCTACACCTGCGGCGGCGGCTACAACTCGGCCGAGACCAGCGACCTGGAGCGTCCCGCCACCATACAGATGCTGAGCAACGGCGAGTGGACCACCCTGCCCGACACGCCCAAGGAGGACGGCGTCGACGGCACCGAGCGCAGCAGCTGGCGCTTCGTCGACATGATGTCGGTCGACGTAGACCCGCTGAACCCCTCCCACATCTTCGGCGGCAGCCGCACCGGTCTCTACGAGTATCTGGACGGGCAGCTCGTGAAGTACTACCACAAGGACAACAGCCCCCTGCTCACCGCCACCACCAGCAACAACTACGTGCTCGTGGAGAGTGTGCTCTTCGACGCCGAGGGCAAGCTCTGGATGCTGCAGAGCCAGGTAGGCAACTCGCTCCTGAGCCTCGACCGCAACGGCGAGTTCAGGCAGTACGACATCAGCCAGCTCATGAGCGGCGGCAAGAGCCTGGGCGCCCTGCAGTCGCTCTATCAGGACAGCCGCGGCCTGCTCTGGTTCGTCAACAACCACTACGAGACGCCTTCCTTCTACTGCTACAACCCGCAGGCCAGCACCATGGTGAACTCCTTCGTGCATTACTTCAACGAAGACGGCACCTCCTTCGGCAGCAGCACCTACTACCCCCGCCACGTGGCCGAGGATCTCGACGGCAACATCTGGGTGAGCACCTCGCTGGCACCTATGGAGATTGAGAATGCCAACGTGTGGACGCAGGGCACCTACGTGACCCAGCCCAAGATACCGCGCAACGACGGCACCAACTATGCCGACTACCTGATGAACGGGGCCAACATCTCGTGCATCGTCATCGACGGCGGCAACCGCAAGTGGATGGGCACCAAGGGCCAGGGTCTCTACCTCATCTCGGCCGACAATATGGAGCAGGTCTACCACTTCACCACCGAGAACTCGCCCCTGCTCAGCGACAACATCGAGTCGCTGGCCTACGACGGACTCACGGGCGAGGTCTACATTGGCACCGAGGCGGGCCTCTGCTCCTACACCAGCGATGCCACCACCGCCTCTATCGAGATGGTCGAAGACGATGTCTACGCCTTCCCCAACCCCGTGTTCTCGTCGTACCAGGGCCTTATCACCGTGCGGGGCCTCAGTCGCGATGCCGACGTGAAGATCCTCACCACCAGTGGCCAGCTGGTCTATCAGGGCCGCAGCAATGGTGGCACGTTCACCTGGAACGGTTGCGACCAGGCCGGCCGTCGCGTGGCCTCCGGCATCTATATGGTCTGCACCGCCACCAGCACCGGCGAGAGCGGCGTGGTCTGCAAGATTGCCATGATCAAGTAAATGCTGCCCGAGAAAGACGATACCCGCCTGCACTGGGTCGACCTGTTGCGAGGCTTCGCCATGCTGGCCATCCTGTGGTTTCACACCGAAATGTATTATGCAGGACGTGACCTCACCCCCTACGCATGCTATGTGCAGGACGTGCTGGCCACGTTCTTCTTTCTCTCCGGCTACGTCTTCAACCCCTACACCCCGCCGCGCAAGCAGCTGCTCAGCACGGCCCGCCGACTGCTCTGGCCCTACCTCCTGTTCACCACCCTGCTGGCCGTGCCCAAGGCGCTGGCCCACGGTCAGATGCTCTCGCTGCAGGTCATAGAGCAGATTCTCAATGGCCACGCCTCGTGGTTCGTGGCCTCGCTCGTCACGGCCCGCCTGCTCTTTATCGCCGTGCTGCGCATCACCCGCCGACACCCGCTCGCCCTCGGGGCCACGGCCATCGTGGCAGCCACGATGGCCAGTCAGTTGGGCAACAGCCACGCTGACTTCTACTACGCCTACGACCTGTGGTGCATCAACGAGTCGCTGCTGGCCCTGGTGTTCCTCATCGCGGGCCATCTGTACCGCCGCTACGTGGTGTTGCAGCCAGACCCCTACATCATTCCCCTGCTCATCGTTGGTCTCTTCATTACGAAGACCACCATCTTCATGTTCGACCTGAAGATGGTGTTCGGCTTCATCGACATCACCCACATGGGCTTCTTCCTGGGCGACACGCTCTTCGCCTGCCTCCTGCTGACACAGCTGTTCAGCGGTCTGCCGCCGCTGGCCCCCCTTCAGTGGGTGGGCCGCCACTCGCTGGTGTGCTACTTCCTGTGCGGGGCGGTGCCCTTCGTGGTCTCGGCTGGCATGAACCGCGTGGGGCTGGCGTTCGATGATTATCCCTACCTGCTGCCCGTGGTGTTTGTCGCGGTCTGCGCCGTGACCGTCGCCGCCACCTGGGCCATTCACCGCTTCCTGCCCTGGCTCACGCGTCTGGCCGTGCTGCTGCTACTGCCCCTGCAAGCGCAGGCCCAGCAGCTGCCCGTGGTCAGGCTCTACGGCCAGTTTGGCTACGACTACAGCCAGGCCACGGTCGTCTACGACCATCCCGACTCCCTGCGACCCGACACGCTCGCAGCGCGCATCAAATGGCGCGGCGGCACCACCAACACTCCCGACAAGCACAAGCGCAACTACAAGATCAAGTTCGGCGAGGACCACCGACTGCTGGGCCTGCGCAACGACAACAACTGGCTGCTCGATGCCGGACAGCCCGACCCCTTCCGTCTGCGCAACCGCGTGGCTACCGACCTGTGGCTCAGCTTCGCCACGCCGCCCTACTACCACGACCAGGAGCCCAAGGCCCGCTCGGGCGCAAGGGGTGGGGTGGTGGAGGTCTACCTGAACGATGCCTACGAGGGCGTCTACTCGCTCATGGAGAACGTCGACCGCAAGCAGCTGCGCCTGCGCAAGGCCACGGCCGACTCCATCCACGGCGTGCTGTGGAAGGCCAAGGGCTTCGGCGCCTCGATGATGTACAACATGCCCGAGGGCTACGACAACTGGTCTTCCACCTGGGACACCTTCGAAGCCAAGTACCCCGAGCCGGGCGACGACCTCGACAGCACCGACTACCAGACGCTCTACCGCGCCATCAGCTTCGTCATCAACGCCAAGAATCAGGAGTTCCAGGAGCAGGCAGCCCAGTACTTCGACCTGCCCGTGGTGCTCGACTACTACCTGTTCATCAACGTGATCGGGGCCGTTGACAATGCCGGGAAGAACACCTTCTGGGCCGTCTACGACCAGGCCGAGGACGCCCGCCTCACGCTCGCCGTGTGGGATCTCGACGCCACTGTGGGTCAGCCGTGGACGGCGAAGATCGACCCCAAGTTCACGCGTCCCGACTATCATATAGGCGCGGGCATCAGGCTCATAGAGCGGTTGCTCAAGCTCAACGTCGACGATTTTCAAAATAAAGCCGTTCAGCGCTATTCTGAACTGCGAAACAATAAATTCCACACCGACAGCCTGAAAGCCCGCTACAGGGCCGCGTATGAGCTTCTGCGGGCCTCTGGTGCCGATGAACGCGAAGCCCATCGATGGAGTGGCGACACCGACATAGACGGTGCCACCATCGACCTGGCCCGCGAGACCGACTACATCTGCCAGTGGCTCGAGGAGCACTTGGAGTACTTAGACCAACAGTTCGGTCGCGTTGCGGTGAGCGGCATAACAGAGGCTCCCCGCCACCCATCAGGCAGCGGGGAGTCCCCAAGCATCTTCTACACCCTCACCGGTCGTCCCATCATCACCCCCCAGCGTCCCGGCCTCTACATCACCCAAGGCCGAAAGCTCGTCGTGAGGTAAAGGTCACGACATAGATTTACGCAAGCGTCGCTGCAAAAGATACGCAAGCGTCGCTACAAAAAACCGATAAAAACAAGAAAAACAAAATAAAACCTTTTATATTACTAAAGTTTCCCACCCTTTGCCCAGCCGATGCCGTAGGCATCTGATTGGGGTAGCCAGCCATGCAGCCGTGCCGTAGGTCGGCGAAATGGCTGGTAAATAGGCGGCGGTAGCCTGCGTGCCTTTAGGTACGCGACTGAAGCAGAGGGTTATCGCGTACCAAAAGGAACGCTTCCCTATGCCATCTTTACACCAG
>JAFVEE010000035.1 GCA_017478085.1 Prevotella sp.
AGCTCCAGCTCCCAGTGTACCAGTCGCTTGTAGACCTGCTGCCAGTCTTGCCACGTGCGGCAGTCCATGATCTGCATGGCTATCTGCTGGAAGTTCTGCTGGTACTGGCTCTGCGTCACCTCGGTCTCTATCTCGCGGCGGTGAATGTTCTTCTTGAGCACCAGCAGAATCTGGTTGGGGTTCACGGGCTTGATGAGGTAGTCGGCAATCTTCTGGCCGATGGCCTGCTCCATAATGTTCTCCTCCTCGCTCTTGGTCACCATGACCACGGGCGTCGAGGGCGAGATTTCCTTGATGCGCTGCAGGGTCTCCAGGCCGCTGAGGCCAGGCATCTGCTCGTCGAGCAGCACCAGGTCGAACGAGCGCTCATTGCACAGGTCGATGGCATCGGTGCCATTGCTCACGGTGGTCACCTCGTAGCCTTTCTTTTGCAGGAAAATAATGTGGGCTTTCAGCTGTTCAGCTTCGTCGTCTACCCAGAGAAGTTGTCCGTTTACCATATACTTGATTTAGAAGAAATCGTCGTCGAAGTCGTTGTTGTTCTGCTGCTGCTGTCGGCGGGGCACGGGGAAGCCGAACTCGTCGAGCTCCTCCTCGTCGTCCTCTTCAGTGGCAGGCGAGTCGTCGTCTTCCTCGGGCTGCTCGATGGGCTCGGGAATGTTCAGCAGCTCCTCGTCGGCTATTTGCAGGGGCAGGAACACGCGCTCGTAGAACTCGTCGTAGTCGCGATAGCTGTAGCGGGTGCCAATGAGCGACAGGTTGTGCTCGCTGATCACGATGCTGCGGCACTGGTTGACGTAGGGCCGCATCTGCTCGTCGGCGTGCAGCTGTCGGGCGTATTGCAGGGCTTCGTCGAAGTTGAGGAAGCCGCTGATGGTCATGCGGTTGAGGCCCGGCTGGCGGTCGATGGCAATGTCGAAGTTGCGCACCAGGAAGTTGGTGAAGTTGTAGCGGGCCATCTCGTAGAGCAGCTGGTTCTCGTTCTCGATGGGGGTGCGGCCATTGCCGGCCATCAGCGAGTCGGGCTGGTAGGCCAGGATGAAGAGGTAGTTGGTGACGCGCTCGGCCGACAGCGTGTCGGTAGAGGTCGAGTCTTCGGTCAGCGACAGGTCGCGCCGGCTCCAGATGTCGTCCAGGTCGAAGTTGCCACCGTGCAGGGTGCGTCCCTCCTGTACGCCCTTGATGATCATGCCGGCCAGTTCGCTGACCTCGCTCTGCGGGTATTTCTCCACCACCTGCTTCAGCTGTTCCACGCAGCCGGGGGCATCGCCCTCGTTCAGGCGGCTCAGACCGTCGATGAAGAGGAACTTAGGCCGGTTCTCGCCCAGCGGGAAACGCTCAGCCGACAGCGTGGCGTTGCTCTTGGCCTCGTCGTAGCGGCTGGCCTTGAAGGCCTCGTAGGTGGCGGCATAGAGCGAGTCTTCGATGTGCTCGCCGAAGCGGGCGTTCTCGAAGTAGTTGGAATCGCTGAGCAGGATAGTCCACTCGCTTTCGGGGAAGTCGGCCTGCAAGTGGCTCAGGCAGGCATTGGCCGTCTCGGTATCGCCCATGCGGCTATATAATAAGAAGAGGTGATACCAGGCCTGGTCCATCTGGGTGTAGTCGGGGTACTGCGAGGTGAGGCGCAGCAGCTGCTTCTCAGACAGGCGGAAGTTCTCGAGCTTGTCCTTGAAGATGACGCCCGAGTTGTAGAGCGCATCCATAATGATGAGGTTCGAGGCCTCGACCTGCTCCTCGGTGAAGGGTATCTGCTCTAAGTAGTACTCGCGGTTGTGGGGATCGAGGGCAGCGCTGTCGGCAGCGGCAGCCTCGGGGTTGGCGGCGATGGAATCGTTGCCCACCGTGCCATCGGGCGATTCCAGGTCGGCTGTGCTCTCGGTGTCCTCGGTGTCTTCTGCAGCGGCTTCGTCCTTGAAGGCCACTACCGTGCGGTTGCTGCGTTGCCAGTCGTCTACGTTCTCGCGCTTGCCCCACTGGCGCTGGAAGGTCTGCTTACCCTGCTGCACGGCGGTGGGGTTGTAGAAGTACCAGGCCCCGTTCTGCTGCTGACCGGCGTTCATGGCCGTGGGGGCCTGCTCCATCTTGCGGCCGCCGCCCATGGCCTGCTGCTTCTGCAGGGCAGCTTCCACCTCGGCCTCGCGGGCCTTGTCGGCCTCCTCCTTCTCTTTCTTCTTCAGGGCCTCGATCACGCGGTCTATGGCGGCATTGCGGTCATCCTCGCTCATCTTGGCCAGCTCTTGCAGCGAGTCCTGCAGGTGGATGGCATCGGTATGGGGCACCAGCTCGTCGAGCACCTTTGAGCGGTTGGCCAGCTCGTTGTAGTCGGGGCGGTCCTTGTCAAGCAGTCCGATGGCCTCGCCATAGCAGCGCTGGGCATCGTTGTACTTCTCCATATCCCAGTAGATGTCGCCCAGGCGCAGCAGCAGCACACCCTTCTCAATGCCGCTGCGGGTGGCCTTCTCGTTGCCCTCCTCGTAGGCGGCAATGGCTTTGGCGGTGTCTTTCTGCGCCATGTAGATGTTGCCGATGGCATAGTACACCTGGTCCAGGTAGTCCTTGTTGTTGTCGTTGCGGGCCATACGCTTCAGACGGCTGATCATCGACTTGGCGTTGCCAGAGGCCATCACCTCGGTCTGGGCGATGCGGGCGTTGAACTCGGTTTCGTAGGGAGGATTCTGGCGGGCCACCTTGGCGTAGGCTTTATAGGCCTCCTGGTTGTGGCCGAGTGCGCTCTGCATCTGGGCGTAGAGGTACCACATGCGGGCCTTCTGGTTCTTGCGCTTCTCGTGCTTGATGGCCTTGCGCAGGTAGGGCAGGGCGCGCTCGAAGTCGCCCGTCTTGATGTAGTAGTTGGCGTAGGTGTAGTCCCATTCGTCCTGGGCGCGGTAGTGTATGCTGTCGCGGCTCATGTTGCGCACCACGTCCTCGGCATCGTAGAGCCAGTCGAGCTCCATATAGGAGCGGGCCAGCCACGAACGGGCAATGCCGTTGATCGCGGGCTGCGTCTCGTAGAGGCGCGACATGTAGGAGAAGGTGGCGGCAGCCTCGTCGAAGGCGCCTTTCTGGAACTGGGCCTTGCCCATCAGCAGCCAGGCCTTCCACAGGAAGGGGTTATACTCCTTGCGACTCAGCCACTCCTTGTCCTTGTCGGTCTTGCGGCGGCTCTTGGTCCAGGCGGGCTTGGTCTTGATGCTGTGCTGCTTGATGGTCTTCTCGCACTTCTCTATGGCACGGTCGTAGTTGCCCTTGCCCAGTTCGCGGCTCTGCTTGTTGCCCACGGCGTAGAGGGGCAGCATCTCGGTGAAGTTGTCCTTGTTGCCTTTCTCCTTCTCCAGATCGCCGTCGATGAACGACTGCGAACCGTTGTAATAAGTGTTGTATTTTGCAGTGAACGACTGCCAGAAGCGGCTCTTGGCCGTGTTCTTGTGCGTAGAACAGGCAGCCATCACCAGCGTGGCGATGGTCAGTACCATTCCGATATATAATGTTCTGCGCATTATATATATAACACGAAAATTGTTGATTTATTGCTTCTCGGCCAATTTCTTTCTCTTCTCGTCCATGAGGCAGGCTATCTGGCAGGTGCCGTCGGCATGGCTTGAGCAGGTAGAGCAGTCTTCGCCAAGGGCGATGGGCTCGTCGGTGCCCCCCTTGGTGAGCATCGAGGCAATGGCGGCCACGGCCCCCAGCGCCACGATGGAAACGATGCAGATGAGTGCGAACCCCATAGTGCGTTATTCTTCGGTCTGCCGGGCAATGCCGAAGCCGGCCTTTTCAAGATCGTTCCAGAAGTGGGGGTACGACTTGGTGACCACCTGCGGGTTGTTGATGACGACGGGCTGGCGCAGGGCGGCAGGGGCGAAGGCCAGTGCCATGCGGTGGTCGTCGTAGGTGTCGATGGCGGGGTGGGGTGCGGCGTCTGTGCGCTCGCCGTCCCATACCAGTTCCTGGCCGTTCACGTCGCGCAGCACGTAGCCCAGCTTCAGCATCTCGCGCTTCAGGGCCTCAATGCGGTCGGTCTCCTTGATCTTCAGCGTCTGTAGGCCCGTGAAGCGGAAGGGCACTCCCAGCAGGGCGCACGTCACCACGAAGGTCTGCGCCAGGTCGGGCGAGTTCACGAAGTCGTACTCCAACCGTGGCACGCGGTGGCCGCTCTTACGGATGGTGACCGTGGTGGGCTTGCCCGGCTTCTTCGAGCCGAAGACGGTCTTCACTCCCAGCAGACTGAAGATGTAGCGCACGCTGCTGTCGCCTTGCTTCGAACCGTCCATCAGGCCTTCGAGCCTCACTTCGGCATCGTCCTGCAGGCTCAGTGCCACCATCTCGTACCAGTAGCTGGCGGCGCTCCAGTCGTTTTCTATATAATAGGTGCGCGAGGCGTAGGACTGGGGCTTCACCAGAATGGTGTCGATCGAAGTCCATTCGGCATTGGCACCAAACTCGCGCATGGTCCACAGCGTGAGGTCGATGTAGGGGCGCGAGATGATGTCGCCCGTGAGGTGCAGCTCCAGGCCTTTCGAAAGCATGGGGCCAATCATCAGCAGGGCCGAGATGTACTGGGAGCTCACGTTGCCGGCAATCTCGATTTGTCCGCCCTCCAGCCGTGCACCATTGATGCGGAGGGGCGGGAATCCCTCTTGCCCGGCATATTCAATATTTGCACCCAGCTGTAGCAATGCATCGACCAGGACCTTGATGGGGCGGTGCTTCATACGCTCGGTGCCCGTGATGATGTGCTCGCCGCAGGGTGTCGAGGCCAGCAGGGCCGTCATAAAGCGCATGGCCGTACCGGCTGCCTTGATGTTGATCTCGGCGGGCATATCGCGCAAGGCGTTGATAATCACTTCCGTATCGTCGCAGTCGCTCAGGTTCTCGGGCACAAGGTTGCCCCCGGAGAGCGCGTGTATAATCAGTGCACGGTTGGAAATGCTCTTCGATGCGGGTAGTTTGATGGTGGCATCGAGCCGGGCGGGTGCGGAAATTTGATATTGAATCATGTCTTTCTGGAAAATCTTTTTATTACTACATTAACGCAAAGGTAGACATAATATTTTGTACACTTTGGCGCGAAAGACTTAAAAAACTGCAAAATGTACATTACAGACAACTATAATGTACATTTTGAACAGTCATGGAATGGATGCTTCACCGTGCTATAGCTTGGCGATGATGCCCAGCTTGGTATTGCGGATGAAGTTGATGATGTTGCGAATCTCGGGGCCGTCGGGCACCTGCTGCTCAATCTGGTTCACGGCATCGAAGGTCGAGGTGTTGCCCATAAACAGCAGACGGTAGGCGTTGGCAATGTGCTTCAGCGTCTTCTCGTCAACGCCATAGTAGTGGCCCATCGTGTAGTTCACACCGCCATACTCCGAACGCTTGGTGCAGATGAGGTAGGGGGGCACGTCCTTCGAGAAGGTGGTACCGGCCTGAATCATCGCTCCTTCGCCCACGCGGGTCTTGGCGTTCTCGATGACCGACGAGGAGAAGATGACGCCGTCCTGAATCTCGCAGTCGCCGGCAATCTTCGTGCCGTAGCCAAACACGCAGCGGTTGCCCACCTTGGTGTCGTGACTGATGTGGGCACCCTCCATCAGCACGTTGTCGTTGCCGATAACGGTCTGACAGCCCGAATGGGTGGCGCGGTTGATGACCACGTTCTCGCGGATGATGTTGTTGCTACCGATGACGCACTCAGACTTCTCACCGCGGAAGTCAAAGTCCTGGGGCAGGGCACTGATGACCGAGCCCTGATGAATCTTGTTGTTATTACCCATGCGCGTGCCGTCGAGAATGCTGACGAAGGGGAAGATGATGCAGTTGTCGCCAATCACCACGTCGTCCTCGATATACACGAAGGGGAATATCTTGCAGTTGTTACCGATTCTCGCCTTGGGCGATACCTCGGCTCTTGGGGAAATTTCGCTTGCCATATTCTGTTGGTTAATTACTCATTATTTAGAGCCTCCTCCCAGTGCCTGATAGAGGTTGACCACGGCCTGCATCTTCGAGAAGTCGTCCTGCACCTGCGAGATGCGGGCGTTCAGCAGGCTGGTCTGGGCCTGGATGACCTCCAGATAGCTGCTGCCCTTGCTGCTATAGAGCTGCTTGGTGTCCTCGACGTTCTGCGTGAGCACGGCCACCTGCTTGGCCTCCAGCTGGCTCTTCTCCTCGCTGCTGTTGTAGAGCAGCAGGGCGTTGCTCACCTCGTTGCCGGCCTTCAGGATGGTGTTCTGCCAGGTGTTCTGTGCCTGCTCCATCTGTGCCTTGGCCACCTTCAGACCGGCCACAATCTGACCGTGCTGGAAGATGGGCTGCGTGAGCGAGCCTACGGCTGAGAGAATCCACTTGCCGGGGTTGACAATGGTGCTGCCGAGCGAGTTGGTGAAGAGGGCGTTGCCACTCACCGTGATGTTGGGATAGAAGCGCGAGCGGGCCGTCTCTACGTCGTAGAAGCACTGGGCCAGTGCCATCTCGGCGGCGTGCACGTCGGCACGGTTCGAGAGCAGCTGGATGCCCACGCCCGTAGCGAACTTCGAAGGCAGCGACTGGTTGTAGAACTTGCCGCGCTCAATCTTGTGGCCAGCCTCGTTGAGCAGGAGCGACATCGAGTTCTCCATCTCGCGAATCTGGCGGCGCAGGTCGACGGCCTGCGACTGAATGCTGTAGTAGCTGGCCTCGGCACTCTGCACGCTGGTAGAGCGGGCGCGGCCCAGGTCTTTCTGCAGCTTCATCATATCCCATGTCTCCTTGACCAGGCCCTCCATATCGGTGACGATGGCCAACTGCTCGTCGAGCATCATCAGCGTGTAGTACAGGTTGGCAATGCCACAGATGATGTTGGTCTTCACCACCACCTGATAGTCTTTTGTGGCCAGCAGCTGTGCCTGTGCCGAGCGCTTCACCGAGAGCAGGTTGCCAAACAGGTCCAGGTTCCAGCTGGCCGCGATGGGCAGCTGGTAGGTCTTCGACGTGGTGGCCCCGTCCATCTGCACGCGGCTGATGGTGCCGCTCGGGGCGATGGCCACCGAGGGCAGGAAGGCCAGCTTCGACACCGTGAGCGCCGTCTCCATCATCTTCACGTTCAGGGCGGCGTTGCGCAGGTCGGTGTTGTTCTCAAGGGCCTTCTCGATAAGGCTCTGCAGCTGGGGGTCGGTAAACACCTCGCGCCAGGGCAGGTCGCCGAAGTTCTCATCGGTGTTCACCCGCAGCGTGTCGGTGTCCGACACCAGGTCGCGAATCAGTCCCTTCGTGTTCACGTCGTCGGGACGCTCGTATTTGTTGTAGAGTCCGCAGCTGCTAAGCAGCAAAAGGCCCACCCCAACCCCTCCCCAAGTGAGGGGCTTTACTATAGTTCTGATTATCTGTCTAATATTCATATTGTTCTTGAGTTTTCTGATAGTCATTTTCTGACCGACCTCCCCTCCCTTGGGGAGGGGCAGGGGGTGGGCTATTTTTGTATTGTATATTCCACAGGTCGCTTTGCATACTGTTGCAGCTCGGTGGCCACATCGGGATTCTCCTCGTCGCCTTCGAACTTCATCGGGCGCAACTTCTCCTGCAGGCTCTGGAAGATGACGAACAGCGAGGGCACCACGAAAATCTGGCAGAGCGTACCAATGAGCATACCGCCCACGGCTGCTGCACCCAGCGTCTGGTTACCATTCTTGCCTACACCCGAGGCGAACATCATCGGCAACAGACCGATGACCATGGCCAGTGACGTCATCAGGATAGGACGCAGACGGGCGGCTGCACCGAGCACGGCCGACCACGAGATGGCCATACCCGTCTGGCGGCGCTCCAGGGCAAACTGCACAATCAGGATGGCGTTCTTGGCCAGCAGGCCAATCAGCATG
>JAFVEE010000036.1 GCA_017478085.1 Prevotella sp.
CGTTGAGCCGGTTGAACCACTTGGCTACAAAGAAGGGCACGGACAGCCTGAACTGTAGGTGAAGGTCGTTGGGCGAGAGCTTGGCCATGAAGGAGTGGTAGCCATTGGCATTTCTGCGGCGAATGGCCTTCAGGCCCAGCTTCGTCTTCATCTCTTCTGGCTTGGCGACACGCATCATCTCGCCCTCGCTGATGCCGTAGATGATGTGGGCCCCCTGCTGCTTCAGCTTCTCTATGTGCTGCTTTACGGCCTCGGGCATCTCGCCGCTGCCGGGAATGATCAGTCCCTTGTAGCGTGTGCCAGCCTCGGTCTGCAGCATACCGTTCTGGAATGAAGTCTGCATCAGCAGTCGCTCGCTGATGTAGTCGCAGTCGAACCCAGCCTTGTCGATGGCCAGGATGGCCTCGCGGAACTCAGGCATCAGCTTGCCCATGGCGTGAATAGAGAACTGCATAAGCAGCTTGCCTGCCGGCTTCTTCCACGCATCGCGCACAGGCAGCAGCACCAGGAAGTCGTTGTCGGGCTGTCCCCACTGCAGGAAGCTCTGGCAGCGCTCCACATACTCCATAAAGTAAGGGGCATCGCGCCAGATAGAGTTGGTGGGGCTCATGTCGATAGAGGCATAGAACTTCCATCCGGGCCACTCATCGTCCTTAGGGCTGTAGCAGGTGCCGTGGAAGAACATGTGGTTCACGCCGGCACAGAACATCAGGTCCAGGTCGGGCTTCAGTTGCGAGAGCGAGGTGCGGAAATGCTCGGTGAGCCAGGTAAACGTCTCGCTGCTGGTGTAGGGCTTGCCACACACATGGGCAGCCGAGGGGGCATACTTGAACATCGAGTAGTCCGAGTCGTTCTTGCGCGTCTTGCCGGGATCGGTGCGCAGTCCCTTGATGCCGAAGTCGCTCAGACCGAAGCCCTCAATCTCGGGAATGTCTACGGCGGCATAGCAGTCTATCAGGTTGGCGGGTGAGCCGTGTGCCTGATTGCGGGTGATGGCCCCATGCTGGTGGGCCCAGGCCGTCCACTGCTGGGTGAAGTTCTCAAGCAGCAGGTCGCCCAGCGTCTCGCGATAGTCGCTCAGCACCTTCGGTTCGAAGGCTATCAACTCCGGCAGATGTTCCTCCAGCTTGTAGCCACGACGTGCCTCAAACTCCTTGAGCAGCGTGGGGGTCCACGTAGCGGCTTCAACTTCATACGAGTCGTTGAAGAAGGTGTGAGGGTAGGGGGTATGCGTGCGGTCGAAGGCATCGCTGATGTGCTTCAGGTAGTTCTGCACGGCCTTGCGGTCGAAGTGGTCGATGACCAGTCCCTCGCCACCGGGGGCAGCTCGCTTCACCTTCATCACACCATATTTAATATATAGGGCCACCACCTTGCCCTGGTCGGTGCTCTTTCCCTTCCAGTTCAGCTTTCCGTCGCTCACGTAGCTTGTCACGTCGGTGGCCTGCCCGTCGGCATAGAGCATCACCTTGTCGAGGAAGGCGTTCTTGGCTTCCTTCTCGGGTGCGGAAAGATCCAGGTCTTTCACCTCATTGCCCGTGAAGCTCTTCTCCACGAATACCGCCTTGCAGGCACTCTCCTTCAGCGGTACCCACGGGCCGCCAAAGGGCCAGCCCGTGCCCGTGGCCATGTC
Source organism: Prevotella sp. (assembly GCA_017478085.1). Classification (GTDB taxonomy): domain Bacteria; phylum Bacteroidota; class Bacteroidia; order Bacteroidales; family Bacteroidaceae; genus Prevotella. The sequence goes on from JAFVEE010000036.1 coordinate 1,634, forward strand.
AATCTCCACGCCGTTTCGCTTGCCTTGCTCCATGGTGTAGCGAAGCATCTCGAACCACTTGTCGCTCAGGAAGTCTATGTTGTTCGCTTGGTTGCCCTGCACGCCATATAGCGGGGTTATCTCCAGTGCTCCGATGCCATGTTTGGCATACTCGCCTATGTTCCACTGCAGGTTCTCCTTGTCGACAGCCGAGCCCAGCCACCACCAGCGTGCGCCTGCCTTGGCCTCGGTGGTAGGCGTTGGCCACGATTGTGCCCCAGCCGACAGTGCGAGCGTTGCCAGGACGATGGTCGTAAGTGTCTTCTTCATATTAGTTTCCGTCAGGTTTTACGAGGTCAGCATTCCTTGCCGGAGCCCATTGGAAGGTCTTCCAGTCGTCGGGCTGGGCGGGGTTGAAGTCTTGCCAGTCTGCACGCAGATACTGAGTGATGGGCAGGTTCAGCTGCTTCATGCCCATGACCACGCACTTAGCCACTTCGTAGGCACCGTAGGGGTTGAAGTGCGTGTTGTCTTCCAGTTTGCGGCCATACATCTCTTCGGGATAGTGCACCAGTGCCCGCTTCGAATCCTCAAAGCCCAAGGTCTCGAAGAAGGTCTTCGTCATCTGGTTCAGGTCTATCAGGGGCACGTTCTCACGCTCGGCTACCATCTTCATGGCAGCGGGGAAGTCGCCATGGGTGTTGCGAATGGTCTTGCGGTCGTCGTTGAACTGGCGGCGCTGGGTGGGTGTGCAGAACACGATCTCGGCACCCTTGCCACGCACCTGGTCTACAAAGATCTTCAGGTTGTACACGTAGTGATACCAGGCACCGTCGCCGGGACGCTTCTCCTTCTCGTCGTTGTGGCCGAACTCCACAAACACATAGTCGCCCTTCTTCAGCGTGGTGAGGATCTTGTCTAAACGGAACGACCCTAAGAAGGTGCGTGCCGTGAGACCGCTCTCGGCGTGGTTCGAGATGGCCACTTCGGGGCCGAACCAGCGCGTAATCATCTGTCCCCACGAAGCCCAGGGCTCATTGTTCTGGTCTACCACCGTCGAGTTTCCGCAGAGGTAGATCGTGGGCACTTCGGGAGCGGCCTCCACGTGGATGCTCTTCACGGCGGGCATCGTGCCGTTGAACTCCAGCGTCAGCTTGTTGTCCCATGCCAGATAGTCCTTCTCGCGGTCCTTGATCTTCACGTTCTTTCCTTCCTCAATGAAGGGCGAACGCTTGTTCACCACGAACTCCACCTCCTGCGTGTCCTTGGCCTTTGCCGTCACAATGTTGTCCATCATCAGTCGTCGGCCCTCGGCCCTCACCGTGGTGTTGCCGTTCTTCTTTCCGCCCAGCACCACCTTCACGCGGTAGTTGCCGTCGGGCACCTTCACGCTGAAGTAGAATGGCTCTGCAGGCTTCTTCTTGTCGGGTGCGGGCAGCACGTCGTAGCCGTAGCCATCCTGGTCGTTATACACTGGTTGCGGCTTCGTCAGGTCGAAGTCGAAAGTCTGAGCCATTGCCATCAGCGGCAGGACGGCCAGAAACGTAAGTAGGTGTTTCTTTTGCATAGTTGTCGTAGCTTGTTCAATTTTTGTGCAAAGTTACGACTATTTTTCGGAATAACCAAAAACCTTACCCTTTTTTAGTGCCTGTTTCACAGCATGGCCAGTCGCACCAATTTCCTTTTGTAAAGATTATTCATAAAAAAGAGCTATCTGAAAATGTAGCATCTGGAAGAAAAAGGAGGTGGAAACAGTCAATAGGAATGGCAGAAAGGCTGGTTGCTTGTAGGAAACATATTGCTTTCGATGGGAAAACACGGCACTTTCTAATTCAATGGAGGCTCCTTTGTTGGGCCAAACATCGTCCGTTACGGTGCAAGAAAGGCTTGGTTAGCGTTTAAAACAGGCTGCATTAGCCGACAAATTAGGCAGCATCACACAGGGCATTTTTGCAAATCGCTGAATCATAGCAGGTTATGAAAACCCGCGAGAATCGCACAAAAGCGACCAGAGAGCAAGTTCCTCGGAAATTTTTAAGTCTCGCGAGGGCATTTGTAAAAATATTTCATATCAAAAAGCGTTTTTTCTTAAAATGAAGAGCGATTTATCAGCTATTTTTTGTACCTTTGCTGCCATTAACAAAGTAGCAAGTATGCCCATTACGAAATTTGAGATTGAAGAAGAGAAAGAGGCTTCCTACCGCAAACTGGTGAATGCAGAACTGATGGAACAGCTGAAGGAGCAAATCCTGCACGAACTGATTGTGCGTAAGCGTTACCGCGACTCCAACTATACAGCCCGCGACCTGGCCCGCGACCTGAAGACCAATACTCGCTATATCTCGGCTGCTGTGCGCGTGCATTTCCACTCCAATTACACCTCTTTAATTAATAAGTACAGGGTAGAGGAGGCCATGTCGGCCCTTACCGACAGCCGATATGCCCACCTGAATGTCGAGGAAATTGGCGAGATGGTGGGGTTTGCCCATCGGCAGTCGTTTCATACGGCTTTTCTCAAATTTGCCGGCATCACCCCGAAGGCCTTTCGTATGCAGTTCGAGCAGCGTATGGGCCTCAGGCCAATAGCACCTAATAATAAAAAATGACTATGACAGACAACTTTAACTATGCCGACGAGCGCTTTGCCGACTTGCAGTTGCTGCGCTACCGGCTCGATGGTTTCGAAAGCCTTTCATTGCAACAGAAGAAACTGGTCTACTATCTCTCTGAGGCCACCTTGCTGGGCCGCGACATTATTTTTGCCCAGCACGGAGCCTACAATCTGGCCATTCGCCGGGTGTTGGAGGCCATCTATACCGATCCTCATACCGACCGCACTACTGAGGATTTCCGCCAACTGGAAATCTACTTGAAGCGTGTCTGGTTCTCCAACGGCATCTACCATCACTATGGCAGCGAGAAGTTTCTGCCAGGGTTCAGCCAGGAATACCTGCTACTCAGCATGTGCAGGGTGAGCCCGTGGCGACTGCCCCTGACTTCGGGCCAGTCGGTACGCGACTTGTTCGATGTGCTGTGCCCCGTCATGTTCGACCCCGACGTGCTGCCCAAGCTGGTGAACAAGGCCGATGGCGAGGACCTTGTGCAGACCTCTGCCTGCACCTTCTACCACGAGGTGACGCAGGACGAGGCCGAAGCCTTCTACGCCAAGATGAAGGAGCAGCACGCCAACGATCCGGAACCGCCCTCGTTCGGACTGAACTCAACGCTCACGAAGGAGGTGGAGCACATTGGCGAGGAGGTGTGGTATGCCCACGGCCGCTTTGGCGGTGCCATTCGCCGCATTATGGAGCAGCTGCGCAAGGCCGGCGAGGTGGCCGAGAACGAGGCGCAGCGACAGGTCATCGAGAAACTCATCGAGTTCTACGAGACGGGCGACCTGCGCACGTTCAACGACTATTGTAAGCTGTGGGTGAAGTGCCTCGACGGGCGTGTCGACTTCATCAACGGCTTCATCGAGGTCTATACCGACCCCTTAGGACTGAAAGGCTCGTGGGAGGGACTGGTAGAGTATGTCGACGAGGAGGCCACGCGCCGCACGCAGCTCATCAGCCAGAACGCCCAGTGGTTCGAAGACCACTCGCCCGTCGATGCCCGTTTCAAGAAGAAAGAGGTGCGGGGCGTGTCGGCCAAGGTCATCTGCGCGGCCATGCTGGGTGGCGACGAATATCCCTCGACGGCTATCGGCATCAACCTGCCCAATGCCGACTGGATTCGCGCTGAATACGGCTCGAAGAGCATCACCATCAAGAACATTACCGATGCCTACGACAAGGCAGCTCGTGGCAATGGCTTCCGTGAGGAGTTCGTCATCGACCAGGATACGCTTGGCATGATAGACCGATACGCCGATGCGCTCGACACGCTGCACACCGATCTGCACGAGTGCCTGGGTCACGGCAGCGGACAGCTGCTGCCCGGCGTCGATCCCGACGCGCTGAAAGCCTACGGCAACACCATCGAGGAAGCCCGTGCCGACCTGTTCGGGCTCTACTACGTGGCCGATCATAAGCTGGTGGAACTGGGGCTCACCCCCGACGACGAGGCCTATCGTGCGCAATACTATACCTATATGATGAACGGCCTGATGACGCAGCTGGTGCGCATAGAGCCCGGCAGGCAGATTGAGGAGGCCCACATGCGCAACCGTGCGCTCATAGCCCGCTGGTGCCTGGCTCACGGTGATGCCATGCAGATGGTGAAGCGCGAGGGCAAGACCTACTTGCAGATTACCGACTATGCCCAGCTGCGCCGCCTCGTGGCCCAGCTGCTGGCCGAGGTGCAGCGCATCAAGAGCGAGGGCGACTACGAGGCTGCCCGCCAGCTGGTTGAGCAATATGCCATCAGCATCGACCCCGAGCTGCACGCCGAGGTGCTGGCCCGCTACAAGCGGCTGAACCTGGCTCCCTACAAGGGCTTCATCAACCCCGTGCTGCTGCCCGTCTACAACCATCAGGGCGAGATTGCCGACATCACCGTCTACTACGGCGAGAGCTACGCCCACCAGATGCTGCGCTACAGCTCGGAGTATGCCACACTTTAAAATTCAAGAAGAGCATTCTATGACTGACGTAAGTACACGGGTACAGGAGATCAAGCGTTCCTTCCGACTGCTGATGGATGGGGCCACCGCTGCCTCGATGCGGCAGAAAGGGGTGAACTACAAGCTGAACTGGGGAGCCTCGCTGGTCATGTTGCGCCAACGGGCAAACGAGATAGGACAGAACTACGACCTGGCCATCGCCCTCTGGAAGGAAGAGGTGCGCGAGTGCAAGATTCTGGCTACGATGCTGATGCCACCCCAGCAGATGCTGCCCGAAGTGGTAGACATCTGGATGGAGCAGACACCCAGCATCGAGATTGCCGAGCAGGCAGCCTTCAATCTGTATCAGCATCTGGACTATGCAGCCGACAAGGCGTTTCAGTGGATAGCCTCTGACGTTGAACTGCAGCAGTTGTGCGGCTTCCACGTGTTGTCGCGTCTCTTCATGCAGGGGCGCGAGCCCAACGAGCGGGGCATCAATGAGTTTATAGACCAGGCCTTGGTTGCGCTGCAGGGCAGTAGCCTTACCATACGAAAGGCTGCCATGCAGAGCATGTGCAAGTTTGCCGACTTAGGATTGGTCTATCAACGGCTGTCTCAGTCGGCATTGAAACGTTATGGGATCGATAATTTCCTATAGATATTGGTTAATAATAATTAAATATACAAGAAAGCATTTCGCAAATTGAAAATAAATTTGTATTTTTGCCGAGTGTTTTTCATGGTATTAGATTATTAAGGTTAAATTTTGAAGCAATTTTGTCGTGAGACAATGTGCTTCACGACGAATTCACTTGCATCGTGTTTTAATCATGCAAATGGATTAACAAAAAGGGAGCCTGCGAAGGTTCCCTTTTTCCATACCCATTATTTTCTTATTTTGCCAGTGCATCGAAAAGCCGGTCGAGGGCGCGGTCGGCATCGCCTTCCTCATCGAGCAGGGTGACGAACTTCGAGCCGATGATGGCTCCGGCAGCGTTCTGCCGGGCCGACTCCAGGGTCTGGCGGTTGGAGATGCCGAAGCCTATCATGCGGGGGTTGCGCAGCTGCATCTGGTCTATGCGACGGAAGTAGGCCTGCTTCTGCTCGTCGAAGCTCTTTGGGCACCGGTGATGGCAGCCGAGCTGACCATATAGATGAAGCCATCGGTATGCTCATCGATGAAGCGGATGCGCTCGTCGCTGGTCTCGGGCGTAATGAGCATAATGACGCGCAGGTCGTACTCGTCGGCCACGGGCTTCACCATGTCGAGGTAGTCCTGGAAGGGCAGGTCGGGAATGATCATACCGCTCACGCCGCACTCATGGCAGCTCTGGCAGAACCGCTCGATGCCGTAGTGCAGGATGGGGTTCAAGTAGCCCATCAGAATGAGCGGGATACTCACCTCGTCCTTCACCGCTTTCAGCTGATCAAAAATCAGCTGCACAGAGATGCCGTTCTTCAGTGCCTTGGTGGCGGCTGTCTGAATGACGGGACCATCGGCCAGCGGGTCGCTGAAGGGGATGCCTACCTCAATGAAGTCGATGCCACGCCGTTGCATCGTCTTGATGACCTGGCCAGTGCCATCGAGGGTGGGGGTGCCAGCGCAGAAGTAGAGCGAGAGCAGTTTGCGGTCGCCGCGGTGGGCGAAGATTTCGTTTATCTTGTTCATAGTTGTGATAGGAATGTCTTTAGTTTCTGAATATTTTTAATACCGGGCTCAGTCTCGAAGCGGCTGTTCACGTCGATGCCTATGCAGCGGGGATGGTGGAAGGCCTTGACGCGCTCAGCATCGTCGGGGCCTATGCCGCCGCTCAGCAGGAAGGGCTTCTCGCCATGGTAGGCATTGAGCACGCTCCAGTCGAAGTGTTGGCCACTGCCACCCACGGTAGGGCATTTGGTGTCGAAGACAAAGAGGTCGACACAATCTTCATAGGTCTTGTATTTTTCCAAGTCCTCGGGCTGCTGAATGCTGATGGCTTTCCAGAACTGAATGCCGGGGCGAATGTCGGGATCGAGCGTGCGGCGCAGGTTGCGGATGAGCGTGGGCGATTCCTGACCGTGCAGCTGAACGGCATCGAGGCCGAAGTTGACTACCCGCGTGATGATGTTCTGCGGCATCTCGTCAACGAAGACACCAACTTTGAGAGGTGAGAACGTGAGAGCTGAGAGGTCGCCAGCACGGTCGGGTATGATGCCGGCGTGGGTGGGAATCATCGTCACGTTGCGTGGCGAATGCTCCCAGAAGATGAAGCCGATGTAGTCGGCTCCCAGTTCGCTTACCTGACGGATGTTCTCACCGTCGCGCATTCCGCATACTTTGATCTTCATATCTTGCTGATGAATTGTTTCAGGGCCAAGCCGGGATCTGGCTCGCGCATAAAGGTCTCGCCGATGAGAAAGCCACGGAAGCCTACGCTCCGTAATTCGTTGATGGTATGTGGGTTGCTGATGCCGCTCTCACTTACTTTCACGGCATCCTTAGGAAGCCGCTCAGCCAAGCGAAACGAGTTCTCGACCTGGGTGATGAACGAACCCAGGTTGCGGTTGTTGATACCGCAGAGGTCAGGTTGCAGCTCGGCATATTCCAGTTCCTCCTCGCTGTGCATCTCAAGCAGCACCTCCAGGCCCAGCTGGTGAGCCTTGTGCATCAGCGTCTGGCACTCGTGCTTGCTGAGGCAGGCGGCAATGAGCAGCACGGCCGAGGCGCCGCAGAGCAGGGCTTCGTAGAGCTGCATCTCGTCGATGACGAAGTTCTTGTAGAGGATGGGAATGGTTACGCCGCTCTGCCGTGCCTCGGCGATGAAGCGGTCGTGGCCACCAAAGTACTGCTTGTCGGTGAGGATGGAGAGCGCGGCAGCCCCGTTCTGCTGATAGCTCAGGGGGATGAGCGAGGCGCGGCCCTCTTCCTTGATCCAGCCCTTAGAGGGCGAGCGGCGCTTGAACTCGGCAATGATGCCCGTGGGGCTGCTGAGCAAGGCCTGGCGCAGCGAGGGCTTGGGGCGGCGCATCAGTTCGAGCTCTTCGCGCTTCGTGGCGATGATTTGTTGTAGGATGTCTGTAGGCATAGTGGGTTCTTTAGCTGTTCAGCTCGGCAAACTTCTTAAAGGTCTTGAGGGCACTGCCGCTGTCGATGCTCTCGCGGGCAATCTCGATGCACTCCTCGATGGTCTTCTGGCCGCGCTCCAGCACCTGAATGCCGAAGGCTGCGTTGGCCAGCACGATGTTCTTCTGGGCGGGCAGGGCGCGGTTCTCGAGCACGGCGTCGAAGATCTGGGCGGCCTCATCCTCGGTGGCACCGCCCACCAGCTCCTCGGGCTTGGCGATGCTGAAGCCCAGGTCGGCAGGCTTGAAGATGCGCTCATATTGGTTGGTGGTCACCTTGAAGTCGCCGGTGAGCGAGATCTCGTCGTAGCCGTCGATGCTGTTCACGATGCCGTAGTCGATGCCTATCTTCTGGTAGACCTGCTGGTAGAGGCGCATCTGGTCGAGGTTGGCCACACCCAGGAGCTGGCACTGCGGCTGACTGGGATTGACCAGCGGGCCAAGCAGATTGAAGATGGTGGGGAACTGCAGCGCCTTGCGGATGGGGCCGACGAACTTCATCGCCTTGGCGAAGAGCTGGGCGTGCAGATAGACGATGCCAGCCTCCTGAAGCGAACGGTTCAGGCGGTCGAGGTCGTCGGTGAACTTGATGCCGTGGTGCTGAATGACGTTGCTGGCTCCGCTCACCGAGGTGGCGGCATAGTTGCCGTGCTTGGCCACCTTGTAGCCAGCACCGGCAATGACGAAGCACGCCGTGGTCGAGATGTTGAAGGTGTTCTTGCGGTCGCCGCCCGTGCCCACCACGTCGATGTAGCGGTCGCTATTGAGCAGGGCTGGCACGCCCGTCTCCAGAATGCCGTCGCGGAAGCCGAGCAGCTCGTCGACCGTTACGCCACGCATCTGCAGGGCGGTGAGCAGGGCGGTAATCTGCTCGGTGGGGTATTCGCTCTGTGTGATGCCTATCAGGATATTCTTCATCTCTTCACGAGAAAGCTCCTCGTGGTTCAACATACGGTTGAGTATGTCCTTCATTGTCTGTGCCATAGTTGCTATAGTTTAATCCAGTTATTAATCATTGTTCTGCCTTCGGGTGTCAGCACGCTTTCGGGGTGGAACTGAATGCCGTGAATGTCGTACTCACGGTGGCGCAGTGCCATCACCTGTCCTTCGTCGCTCTCGGCGGTTATTTCAAGGCAGGCGGGAAAGCCCTCCTTCGACACCACCCACGAGTGGTAGCGGCCGACGGTGATTTCGGCAGGCAGACCGCTGAACACGGGGTCGTCGGCGATGATGTGGCAGGGGGTGGCCACGCCGTGGAACACGTCGCTGAGGTTCTCGAGCTTTCCACCAAAAACTTCGCCAATGGCCTGATGACCGAGGCAAACGCCGAGAATGGGCTTGCGTCCGGCGTAGGTGCGGATGACATCGAGCAGCAGGCCAGCCTCCGAGGGAATGCCGGGGCCAGGCGAAAGGATGATCTTGTCGAACTGCTCCAGATAGGGAAGCTCGAACTGGTCGTTGCGCACCACGGTGACGTCGGCACCGAGTTCCTTTACCAAGTGACTCAGATTGTAGGTGAACGAGTCGTAGTTGTCGATGATGACTATCTTCATAAATCCGTTGAATCCGTTAAATCCGTTGTTTTTACATTTCCTCTGCCATAAGTATAGCCCTTCGCAGGGCACCGAGCTTGTTGTTTACTTCCTGTAGTTCGTACTCCTCGTTGCTCTTGGCCACGATGCCGCCGCCGGCTTGGAACCAGAGCTCGCCGTTGCGGCTGACGAAAGTGCGGATGGTGATGGCCTGATTGAGCGAACCGTCGAGGCCGATGATGCCGATGCAACCACCATAGGCACCGCGGTTGTGCGGCTCGTACTCAGAGATGAGCTGCATGGCGCGTACCTTTGGTGCACCGCTCAGCGTTCCGGCGGGGAAGGTGTCGATGAATGCCTTGATGGGATCGGCCCCCTCGTCGAGTTCGCCTGAGACGCGGCTGACCAGGTGGATGACGTGCGAATAGTACTGAATGTCCTTGTAGTAGTCAACCTTCACGCCGTGGCAGTTGCGCGAGAGGTCGTTGCGGGCCAAGTCGACCAGCATCACGTGCTCGGCGTTCTCCTTCGGGTCATTGCGCAGGAACTCGGCTCCGCGTCGGTCGGCTTCGGCATCGCCCGTGCGCTTGGTCGTACCTGCGATGGGGTCGATGTAGGCGCGGAACTGGCGCTGGCCCAGCGGAGAAGCACTGGGAACGGTGGCTTCGATGCGGCAGTGCGTCTCAGGGCTTGATCCGAAGATGCGGAAGCCACCAAAATCGAAGTAGAACAAATAGGGTGAGGGGTTGATGCTACGCAGGGCCCGGTAGAGCTTGAAGTCGTCGCCTTCGTACTTCTGGATGAATCTTCTCGACAGGACAATCTGAAAGACATCGCCGCGCAGACAGTGCTGAATGCCCCGACGAATGTTGGCCTTGTGTTCCTCGTCGCTGAGCGTCGAGCGCACTTCGCCCACGGGGTGGAAGTCGTAGGCCTTCACACTGGCGCGGTTCATTGCCTTCATTATGTGGTCGATGTCGCTTGCATCGCCAAGCGTAACCACCTTCAGCTGATTGTTATGATGGTCGAACACGATGACTGCCTTATATAATATATAGAGCACGTCGGGCGCATCGTTCTTGGCCTGCGTCTCGTCCTTCACGTCGATGTGCTCAAAGTAGCGCACGGCGTTGAAGCTCGTATAGCCGAACAGACCGCACACCGAGGCGTCGTCGCCCGTGATGCTGATGCGGTCGATGAGCGCGTGGATGGCCTCGGCAGTACCGAAGTGCTCGGCGATGGCGTGCTGCTGCTGCGTTCCATCGGGAAAACTGATGGACACAATGCCGTGGCCAATGGCCACTGAGGCGATGGGGTTGATGCCGATGAACGACCGCGAGTTGCTCTGTTCGTGGTAGTCGCTACTCTCCATCAAAGCACTTTGCGGATAGAGGTCGCGCAGCCGCATATACACACCAACAGGCGTATAGAGGTCAGCCAAGATGGTCTTGCTTGATGTTGTATAGTTGAAGCTAATCATAATTACTCATTTCTAATTACTCATTAAAAATCGCCGTATTCTCCAGCAAGTTCTTTGTTCTTCAAATAGGTTTCCACGTCTTTGTCGCCGCGGCCGCTCACGGTGAGCACCACCACGTCGCTGGGTTTGAACTGCAACTTCGACAAGGCCGCAATGGCGTGGGCACTTTCGATGGCGGGAATAATGCCTTCCATACGCGTCAGTTCATAGCCGGCGCGAATGGCCTCGTCGTCGTTGATGCTCAGCACCTGTGTCCTGCCCTGCTGAGCCATATTGCAATGCATAGGGCCAACGCCAGGATAGTCGAGGCCGGCCGATATGGTGAAAGCCTCCTCTATCTGGCCGTCGTCGTTCTGCATGACCAGCATCTTCGCACCGTGCAGAATGCCCACCGTGCCGCGATGAATGGTGGCGGCGGTGTAGTCGGTGTCCCAGCCGTGGCCGCCAGCCTCGGCCAATACGATCTTTACGCGGTCATCGTCCATGTAGTGATAGATGGTGCCTGCGGCATTCGAGCCACCGCCAATGCAGGCAATGAGGTAGTCGGGATAGTTGCGACCAATCTTTTCTTCCAACTGCCACTTTATTTCCTCTGAAATCACACTCTGCATACGTGCAACCAAGTCGGGGTAGGGGTGCGGTCCCATCGTTGACCCGACGATATAGAAAGTGTCGGCAGGATGGCAGCACCAGTCACGAATGGCTTCTGAGCAGGCATCGCTGAGCGTCATGTTGCCTGTGCGCACAGGGTGCACCGTGGCACCGAGCATCTTCATACGCTCCACGTTGGTATGCTGACGCTCCACGTCGGTAGCTCCCATAAACACTTCGCACTGCATACCCATCAGCGCGCACACCGTGGCCGTGGCCACACCGTGCTGACCAGCACCCGTCTCGGCGATGATGCGCGTCTTGCCCATCTTCTTGGCCAGCAGAATCTGGCCGATGGTGTTGTTGATCTTATGGGCGCCTGTATGGTTCAGGTCTTCACGCTTCAGGTAGAGCTGGCATCCGTACTTCTGGCTCATGCGGCTGGCATAGTAGAGCGGTGAAGGGCGGCCTACATAGTCCTTGAGCAACTGGTGATACTCCTGCCGGAACTCATCGGTTTCGATGATGTCCAGGTACTGGTCTTGCAGGTTCCTGACCGTGGCGTAGAGAATCTCGGGCACATAGGCCCCGCCAAACTCTCCGTAGTAACCGTTTTTGTCGACTTGATACTTCATATCTATGTGTTGATTTTAAAAAGGCCCGTCGCAAGAACGACGAGCCTTTATCTTCTTAATTGTTGCTAAACGCACAGGGCAAGTGTCTCACGATTATTCGAATCTTGAGTTCTGCCACCACCATACGTTTGCAAAATTCTTCATTTTTATTCGTTTTTAATGTTACCGAGTGCAAAGTTATGCATTTCTATTCATTCCTGCAAATATTTTTGCGATTATTTTTGCAAAAACCTTCTTTTTCTTCAAATTTATGTGTATTTTTGCATCAAGAATGAAAAAGAATGTATTTTCGGCAATGTTTTATGCCATGATTGTTGCGCTGTTTGCCTCGTGTGCAACCACACGGAGCAGCTATGTTGCCGTGAACGGCAGCGGACAGCTCTACTATGAGGAGCGGGGCGAGGGCGAACCGCTGCTCCTGCTGCACGGTCATTCGCTCGACCGCCGTATGTGGGATTCTCAGTTCAGGCCTTTCGCCCGTCGCTTCCGTACCATCAGACTTGATTTCCGTGGCTATGGCCGTTCGAGCGATCAGGACGAGCAGATGCAGATGACCCATGTAGACGATGTCATCACGTTGATGGATTCGCTCCACATAGAAAAGGCCCATGTGGTGGGTCTCTCGATGGGTGCCTTTGTGGCGGGCGACATGCTGGGTATGTATCCCGAACGCCTGCTCTCGTGTGTGCTGGCCAGCGGTTCGGTGCGACGCAGCAGCCCTGGTCCGTCGGAGCCTATGGACTCGACTGAGCGGGCCCGTCGCGACGGCGAGATAGAGGCCTTGAAGCAGAAGGGTGTCGAGGTGATGAAACGCGAGTGGCTGGAACAACTCATCAGCTCTGGAGGCTCGCGGCGCGAGACGATGCGCAAGCCCCTTTGGCGCATGATAGATGACTGGACGGCATGGCAACCTCTGCACAAAGAGGTACGCCTGTTCTATGGCAAGGAGGCGTGGACCCGGATGCAGCGTCTGCGTCCTGCGGTGCCGGTGCTCATGTTGCGTGGGGGAACTGAAGGCAAGCAGGGCACACCCAAAGAACTGGAATTCCTGCCCAATGGCCATCTGGAGGTGTTGCCCGATTGTGGCCACATGATGAATATGGAGCAGCCCAAAGCCTTCAACGAAGCAGTGCTCCGCTTTCTGTTGCTCCCCCTCAGGTAGTAAACTTTTTGATCATACTGACAAAACGCGACCCATACTTACGCTGCTTGAACTCGCCAATACCCGACACGTGGCCAAAGGCATCGAGGGTAGTGGGCTTGATGGTAGCAAGTGCGTGAAGTGTCTTGTCGCTGAATACAATATAAGGCGGTAGGTTCTCTTCCTGTGCACACTGCATACGCAACTGGCGCAAGGCATCGAACAACTTGGGATCCTCAGTGCCCGATGTAGGTGCCAGACCAGGAATGGTAATAGAGGGAATGTGCAATGTGAGCCGGGGCTTCTGCAAGGCTGGTCTTTTCTGTACATCATTGCTTTTTGGTGCAATGGGAATGTTCAGCTGAATGTTTTTCCGTCCATAGAGTACATCAAGCCCAGCAGATGTAATCTTAGCATGCTTACCTTCGTCGTACGCAATCTCAATGAGGCCCATCTGTAGCATTTGCAACAGGTAGTCCTGCCATTGGGTGAGCGATGTGTCGCGTCCTACTCCAAAGGTCTTGAGTTCATTGTAGTTCTTGCGTAGCACTTCAGGAGAGCGCATACCTTTCACAATCTCAATGACGGTCGATATGCGTATCTGCTCGTCAGTACGTTTCATTGCACTGAGGGCCATTTGGCAAAGACTAGTGCCATCGAACCTGCGAGGTGGATTCTGGCACACATCGCAGTTATGGCAATCATGATCGGTCTGCTCACCAAAATAGTTCAGCAAAATGCGGCGGCGACACACACTGGCCTCGGCGTATTCCTGCATGCGGTGCAGCTTATCGAGGTTCACCTCCTGCTGTCCGCTCTGACGGGCAAACTCAGTCAGTTGCACAATATCGGCCAGCGAATAGAAGAGAATGGTCTCTGCAGGAGCCCCATCGCGCCCGGCACGGCCGATCTCCTGGTAGAAACTCTCAATGCTCTTGGGCATATTGTAGTGAATAACCCAGCGAACATTGCTCTTGTCGATGCCCATGCCAAAAGCAACCGTAGCACAGACCACCTGCACTTGGTCGTTCTTGAACAATTCTTGTGTCTGGCTACGCTCGTGGGGTGACAGGGCTGCATGGTAGGGTAGGGCGTTGATGCCTGCACGGCGCAGGTCTTCGGCCACTATCTCCGTAGATTTGCGACTAAGGCAATAGATGATGCCAGCCTCCTGTGGCCGGGCATTGATAAAACTAAGCAGAAAAGCAAGTTTCTCTTTTGCCTTATAGCCACGCTTCACACTGAGTGACAGGTTAGGACGATCGAAACTGGTGATGAACTCGCGGAACTTGGTACCATCGCCTTTCAGATGAAGTTGCTCTATGATGTCACGACGGGTCAGCTTGTCGGCAGTAGCCGTGAGCGCAATAATAGGTACTTTGGGGAAGCGCTGGCGCAACAGTCCTAACTGTGTGTATTCCGGACGAAAGTCATGGCCCCACTGGCTGATGCAGTGAGCCTCATCGATGGCGAAGAGCGAGATGTGCATTTGCCGAAGCAGGAAGTCGAGCTCGGCAAGAAGCTTCTCTGGAGAGATGTAGAGCAACTTCACGTCACCATTGGCACAGCGGCGGCGAATGATGGTGTCCATCGTCATATCGGCACTTGAATTGAGTGCTTCGGCCTCAATGCCATTGGCCTTCAGAGCCTCTACCTGGTCTTTCATCAGACTAATGAGGGGCGACACAACGATGGCGGTACCAGGAAGTGCGAGGGCTGGAATCTGATAACAAAGACTCTTCCCGCCACCCGTAGGCATCAGTACCAGGGCATCTCCTCCACCTATCACGTGTTGTATCACGGCTTCTTGCTGTGGGCGAAAGGAGTCGTAACCATAGTAGCGTTGCAACAATGACAGAATGGAGGACATCGGAAGAATGGATTACTGAGCAGGATTAGGATTTTTCGACTGGCCCTTTTTCCGATTGTTGCGCGGACGTCCTTTACCGCCACGAGAGCGATGACGGCTACGCCCTTTGCCACCGCCTCCGGGCTTGCGTGCACTACGACCCTTGTATTCGGGGCCTTCGCCAAGCCCTTCTGGCAAGGGGTTCTTGTCGATGTCTTTCTGTAGGAAATGTTCTATCTGCATGAAGCGGCTGATGTCGCGCTCGTTCACGAAAGTCACAGCCATACCGTCGCGATCGGCCCGTGCAGTACGGCCAATGCGATGCACGTAGTCCTCTGAGTCGTGAGGCACATCGAAGTTGATGACCATACGTATGTCATCGATGTCTATGCCACGGCTCACGATGTCGGTGGCCACGAGTACGTCTATACGCCCGTTCTTGAAGGCCAGCATCACTTCGTCGCGCTCAGCCTGGGACAGGTCGCTGTGCATAGCTGCACAGTTTATCTTCATCTGCTTCAGCTCGCGGTTTATCTCCTTCACGCGCTCCTTTTTCCCGCAAAAGATGATGACACGCTTCAGGTCGCCACCACGGAACATATGCTGAATGATCTTCAGCTTTTGGGGGTCGTAACAGACGTAGGCCGACTGCTGGATTTTCTCTGCCGGACGGCTCACGGCAATCTTCACCTCTACGGGGTCGTGTAGGAGCGACACGGCCAGTTCACGTATCTTGCCCGGCATCGTAGCTGAGAACATCACCTTCTGGCAGTCTTGTGGCAGCAGCTTGTTGATCTGCAAAATATCTTCGGAGAAGCCCATGTCGAGCATACGGTCAGCCTCGTCGAGCACGAAGAAAGAAGTGCGCGACAAGTCCAGGTTGCCCACTTTCAGGTGGCTGAGCAATCGGCCTGGGGTGGCAATGACCACGGGGGCTCCATCACGCAATCCTTTCATTTCCTGGTCAAAACGTGCGCCGTCGTTGCCTCCGTAGACTGCAATAGACGATACATCTTTCAGGTAATAGGCAAAGCCTTGCATGGCCTGATCTATTTGCTGGGCCAATTCGCGTGTGGGCGACATAATGACGCAGTTGATAGCATCTTCGGGGAATCCGCCATCATCGAGCATAGAGAGGATGGGCAGCAGGTAGGCGGCAGTCTTACCGGTACCCGTCTGGGCCACGCCCAGCACATCATAGCCATCAAGGATTTCGGGAATACATTTCTCTTGAACGGGTGTCATTTCCTCGAAGTGCATATCGTAGAGCGCATCAAGGATATTATCGTTCAGATAGGTTTCTTCAAAAGTCATAGTCTCAAATCAATTAGGTGCTTGTCTGTAACAGAAATAGGCAATGAACGCATAGAGTATGTTTGGGATCCAGGCCGCCAAAACGGGAGGCGTGCCTGCATTGATGGCAAAGGTGGCACTGACGGTCTGTAGCAGGATGTAGGTAAACGACAGGGCCAGGCCGATGCCTAAGTAGAGGCCCATGCCACCCTTGCGCTTGCGTGAGGATAGTGAGGCTCCGATAATGGTGAGAATGAACGAGGCAAACGAGGTGGCTATGCGCTTGTGATATTCCACTTCATACTGCACAACATTCTGTGAGCCACGTTCGGTCTGCTTTGATATGTAGCGGCGCAGGTCGGGCAGGGTAAAGGTTTCTTGTTGGCCCTTGGAAAACACAAGGTCGGTGGGTTCCATCGTGATGAGCGTATCAATGCTACTGCCTGTCTCGATGTGTTCGCGCAGTCCTTTCAGAGAGCGTATCTTATAGTTCTGGGCCGTCCAGTGGTAGCGTTCATCGGCAATGGTATCATACTGAATCACCGAAGCCGTCATGTGGCTTACCAGTTTCTTCTTTTCGAACTTGTCAAGCGAGAAGCCGTAGCCACGCTTAGAGTTGTTGTCGTAGCTCTGAATATAAGCAATGACGCCTGGTGCCACTTGCAGTTGTACGTTCTGGGCCGTGGTTATTTTCTTCTTGTTCTTATAGAGTGCCTCGAAGTTCTGTCGCGTCACATTGCCGTGGGGTATGATATAGGCCCCCAGATAGAAGTTGACAACGGCAATTAGCGCAGCTGAGAACATATAGGGACGCATCAGCCGTTTGAAACTGGTGCCGCTGGCCAGCATGGCAATAATCTCACTATTGCCTGCCAGCTTCGATGTGAAGAAGATTACAGCAATGAAGACGAACAGTGGCGAAAACAGATTAGCGAAATAAGGCACGAAGTTGGCATAGTAGTCGAACACAATGGCCCGCCATGGTGCATGGTTGGTGACGAACTTCGACATGTGCTCGTTGAAGTCGAAGACGATGGAGATGGAGATGATAAGTGCAATGGCATAAATATAGGTGCCAATGAACTTCTTGATGATATACCAGTCGAGCCGTTTGATGTGGCTCAGCGGGTTCAGTTTCCTGTAATCCATCTTTGCCATTTATATTCTACGTCCCAAGTCGTCAATTACACTTCGTTTCCACTCTGTGAAGTCACCTTTTATTATATGTGCGCGCGCGTCACCCACCAATCGTAAGTAGAAAGCCAGATTATGAATCGAGGCAATCTGAAGTGCCAGCAGCTCCTGTGCCTTGAACAGGTGGTGCAAGTAGGCCTTGGTATGAATGCGGTCGACATAGCATCCCTCAGGGTCAATGGGGGTAAAGTCCTGTTCCCACTTCTTGTTGCGCATATTCATGGTGCCCTGATAAGTGAAGAGCATGGCATTGCGACCGTTGCGGGTAGGCATCACGCAGTCGAACATATCAACGCCACGCTCTATGGCCTCAAGAATGTTCTGCGGTGTGCCTACGCCCATCAAATAGCGGGGACGGTCCTTGGGCAGAATCTCGTTTACCACCTCAATCATTTCGTACATCACTTCGGTTGGCTCGCCCACGGCCAGACCTCCTATGGCATTGCCCTCGGCACCTTTGTCAGCTACATACTTGGCAGCCTCACGGCGCAGGTCTTTGAATGTGCATCCTTGCACAATGGGGAAGAGAGCCTGGTGGTGGTCATAGAGTGGTTCCGTCTCATTGAAGCGCTTGATACAACGGTCCAGCCAGCGCTGGGTGAGTCCCAAAGACTTCTTAGCATACTGATAGTCGCTCTGTCCCGGTGGACACTCATCGAGTGCCATCATAATGTCGGCACCGATAATACGTTCGGTGTCCATCACGTTCTCTGGAGTGAAAAAGTGCTTAGAACCATCGATGTGGCTGCGAAATTCGCATCCCTCCTCGCGAAGTTTGCGAATGCCTGTAAGCGAGAATACCTGAAAGCCACCTGAATCGGTCAGAATTGGGCAGTCCCAAGTATTGAATTTGTGCAGTCCACCAGCCTTACGCAAGGTGTCGAGCCCCGGTCGCAAGTACAGGTGATAGGTGTTGCCCAGAATGATCTGAGCTTCCACTTGATTGCGCAGTTCCTCGAAGTGCACGCCCTTCACGCTTCCACAGGTGCCCACAGGCATGAAAATGGGTGTCATAATCTGGCCATGGTCGGTGGTGATCAGGCCGGCGCGGGCATCGCTACGAGAGTCGGTATGTTGCAGTTCAAAAGTCATTTCTTCTCTTCCTCTTCAATTTCAAACTTCAGGGGCTTGTCTACCAGTTCCTTGGTGAGAGCGAAGTCCCATACGTCCTGTACGTTCTCAACATAATGGAATGACACACCTTTCAGGTACATCTCGGGAATCTCGAGAATGTCCTTCTCGTTCTCCTGACACATCACGATGTCCGTGATGCCAGCCCGCTTTGCGGCAAGAATCTTCTCCTTGATTCCACCCACAGGAAGTACCTTGCCGCGCAAAGTAATCTCGCCAGTCATGGCAGTGTTCTTGCGCACCTTGCGCTGAGTAAGTGCCGAGGCTATCGAGGTGGCGATAGTGATGCCTGCCGATGGTCCGTCTTTGGGCGTGGCCCCTTCAGGCACGTGTATGTGAATGTTCCAGCCATCGAAGATGCGGTAGTCTATTTGCAATGTATCGGCATGAGCCTTTACATACTCCAATGCCAGCACTGCACTCTCCTTCATTACGTCGCCCAGATTGCCCGTCAACGTTAGCTTCGAACCCTTGCCCTTAGAGAGAGAGGTCTCAATGAACAGAATCTCACCACCTACGCTTGTCCAAGCCAGACCAGTGACTACACCTGCATAGTCATTGCCCTGATAGATGTCGCGGTAGAAAGGTGGCTTGCCCAATAAGTCTTCCAAACGGTCGGGAGTAATCTTCCAGTCGGCCACATCGCCTTCCATTTGTCGCTTGTAGGCCAGCTTGCGCATAGCCTTATTGATCTGTTTCTCCAGCTGTCTCACTCCACTCTCGCGCGTGTACCTTTCTATTATTTTCTCTATGGTGGCCTTGTTGAACCTGGGCTTCTCCTTCTGCGTCTTTAGTCCAGTGTTTTCCAGTTCGCGAGGTATCAGGTGTCGCTTGGCTATCTCTATTTTCTCCTCTGTGATATAGCCGCTCACCTCGATAATCTCCATTCGGTCGAGCAATGGACGGGGTATAGTGCTCAGATTATTTGCAGTAGCAATAAAGAGCACCTTCGACAGGTCGTAGTCCACATCGAGATAGTTATCGTGGAAGGCCGTATTTTGTTCCGGGTCGAGCACTTCGAGCAGGGCCGAAGCCGGATCGCCGTTCACGGTGGCTTGTGTCACCTTGTCAATCTCGTCGAGAATAAAGACGGGGTTGCTCGAACCTGCCTTTTGTATGTTCTTCAGAATGCGGCCCGGCATAGCCCCAATGTAGGTGCGGCGGTGACCACGGATTTCAGCTTCGTCGTGCAGACCGCCCAGCGACATGCGCACATACTTGCGCTTCATAGCCTCGGCAATCGACTTGCCCAGACTTGTCTTGCCTACGCCCGGAGGACCATACAGGCACAGGATGGGACTCTTCAAATCGCCTCTAAGAGAAAGTACAGCCATATACTCCAGTATGCGCTCCTTCACTTTCTCCATACCATAGTGGTCGTGATCCAGAATTTTCTGGGCACGTGACAGGTTCAGGTCATCCTTGGTATATTCGCCCCATGGTAGTCCAATGAAAGTCTGCAAGTAGTTCAGTTGAAGGTTGAAGTCAGGGCTCTGCGGCGACAGATTGTCCAGTTTCTCGAGCTCCTTGTAGAACACGTTTTCAACTTCTTCCGTCCATTTCTTTTCTTGGGCCTTTTTCAATAAGTCGTTTTTCTCCGGTACGCTCTCATTGCCAATTTCGGCCTGCAGGTTTTTGATTTGCTGTTGCAGGAAGTAGTTCTTCTGCTGCTCGTCAATGTCCTCACGGGTCTTATTACGAATATCGGCCTTGAGGTTCTGCAGGTTGATTTCGCGGTTCAGTGCTTTCATGGCACCGAATAGTCGCTCTTTTACGCTTTCAGCCTCCAGCAGTTTCATCTTCTCCTTGATGCTGAAGGGCATATTCGAGCAGATGAAGTTCAAAGCCATCTCCGCATTGCTGATGTTGCTGATGGCAAAGTTGGCCTCGTCGGGAATTTCATCGCTCATCGACACATACTCATAGGCCATTTTGCGCAGGTCTTCAATGGCCGTCTTCCATTCGCGATCGCGTTTCTCAACCGAGATTTCAGGGGCTGCCTCCACTTGTCCTGTCAGGAATGGCGTAGAATTGGTCAGATGAACCAGTCGCATGCGCCCGAAGGCTTGCAGAATGACCGTGACATTCCCATTAGGCAGCGTCAAGTGTTTCATCACGCGGGCAAACACGCCA
Organism: Prevotella sp.; assembly: GCA_017478085.1. Classification (GTDB taxonomy): domain Bacteria; phylum Bacteroidota; class Bacteroidia; order Bacteroidales; family Bacteroidaceae; genus Prevotella. The sequence continues at coordinate 22,237 of JAFVEE010000036.1, forward strand.
TACTCATAAAGGTCTTCCTGTGCCGGATCGTCTACCTCCGGGTCGCGTTGGCACACGATACCGATGAGCAAATTCTTTTTTTCTGCACGTCTGACAAGCGCCATACTCGATTCGCGTCCAATTAATATGGGCGAAACAACACCAGGGAAAAGCACCAGATTTCTTACAGGCAATATGGGCATTTCGTCAGGTGTGTCCACATTCATCAGATCCTTAAAATCACCCTCAATATCGGCAATCATCGAGAATGCCTTATTCTCGTGTTCGTTGTTCATTTCAAAATTATAGTGCATAATGGATGCAAAGGTACGAAAAAAAGCTGAAAGGGCACTACAATTTTTAGACACATTAACCTATTAGTTAGAACTCAACAATAACCTTACCGTTCAGCTGTCGGCCTGTCAGATAGTTGGGGACGGCCCACTGGCGGTTTGTCACATCGGTCACCCAGTAGTAACTATTCACATTCGAAATGCCGAAGAGGTTCAGACAGTCCAGACCTAACCACAAGCGCTTCACGGTATCACCGTCTTTCAGTGCCAGGAAGCTCATACCGATGTCGGCACGTTTATAGGCAGGAGCACGGAAGCTCTGTCCCTCCAGGCCACGATGTGGTGCTCCGAAAGGCAGACCGTCGGCATAAGCAAGGCGGAGTGTCATCTTCCAGCGTTCTGTGCCTGGGAAGTAATCGGTGAAGTGCAAGTTCAAGGCATAGCGCTGGTCGGTAGGCATAGGCACCCACGTGCCATTAAATTTCTGTTCGGTGCTCATCAGCGAAAATGTGAGCCAGGAATCGGTACCAGGGACAAACTCTCCGAATAGTTTCAGATCAAGGCCCGCAGCATAGCCTGATGTCATGTTTTGACCATAGTAAGTTACCTTCACATTCTGTACATTATAAGGGATAAGATTCGACAGAGCCTTATAATAGGCTTCTGCCGTGAACTTAAACGGACGGTTCAACATACGGAAGCGGTAGTCGAAGGCTGCTATGAATTGTAGCGAACGCTGACTCTTGATCTTGTCGTTGAGCGTAGCAACAGTCACGCTGCCACGGGTTACGGTATCGCGCAATTCTTTGTAGAAAGGGGCTTGATAATAAAGTCCTGCTGCCAGTCGCATGGTAACGTTATTGTTCCAGGCCGGGACAATGGCAAGCGAAGCACGCGGTGAGACCAATGTCTCGCCATTAAACGACCAGTTGGCAAAGCGAACACCATAGTTCAGCGTGTAGAAAGTCTGGCGGGGTTCTTCTTCATCATCATCTGACTCGCTGCCAGTTGACCAACGATAAGAATCTTGCACATATCCCTCGAAACGACGCGATGAGAGATCGTTCTGCGAAGCGAGTGTATAGATCAAGTCAAGACGGTTGTCGGTGTGAGGAACAGAATATCCGCTTGAGTCGCGCATTTCCCACTCACGATTCTGCTCCTTGATGTGCTCCCACTTCAGCGCGATACCAGCCTCTATGTCGTGACGACGCAGCTTCTTATCGAACTTCAGCTGCAGACTCTGCACATTGGCTGTCAGGTAGTTGCGTGCATGCTCCATATAGGTGCCCACACCCAGTTGCTGGGCACTCTGCGCATCGTCGAGCCAGTATTGGCCCTGAATATCGTAGGTCTCTTGTTCCCTGGTATGGAATGCGGAATAAAGCAGCTTGATGTGAGTAGAGTCTCCCAAATGGCGGGTGATGCCTGCCATACCAAAAAGTGTGCGGAAAATATCTTTCTCCTGGCCATCGAAATACACACGGAAAGACTTCACGTCTTCCATCGTACCGAAAGATGTCTCACGATCCTTGGGGGTGAAATTGTAATGATTTTCAGATATGTTACCCAGCACGTCTATCATCCATCTTCGATTGGGCTGATACGTTATATATGCTTGATAATCAAAAAAGTTCGGCCTGTACTCTCCTGTTGTTTCAAGCGATCCCAGGAGGTAACGGTTGGTCTTGTAGCGCAGGCCATGACTCATAGAAAACTTCTTGTTGCTTGTGCCCACATAGGCGCTGGCTCCTAAGAGAGAAGCCATGGCCGAAGCCTCGAAGTTCTTGGGGCGCTTGTAGGTAATATCGAGTGCTGAAGACATCTTATCGCCATACTTGGCAGCGAAGCCACCACTGGAAAAGCCCACGCGCTCCACCATATCAGGATTAATGACGCTCAGTCCTTCTTGTTGGCCAGAGCGGATGAGCAAGGGACGATAGACCTCGACACCGTTGATGTAGACAGAATTTTCATCGAAAGAACCACCACGCACGTTGTACTGGCTTGACAATTCATTGTGGGTAGACACTCCTGCCTGCTGCTGGATGAGTTCTTCAACGGCATTGCCACTGGCTGATGGTACTGCCCTCAGATCTTTCAAATCCAATTGCTCCATCTGGTCGGTTTGTCGGCGTTTCTCACTAATAACTACTTCGTCCAATTCGTCCATTGGCTGCATCGTAATGATGAGTGTCTGCGTGGTTTGAGGATTGCGCAGCACTCGAGTACGGGTCTTGTAGCCTACCATTGAGAAATTGACAACCACAGAATCTGCCGACTGCAAAGTCATGCTAAATTCTCCCTTCAAATTGGTCATTGCCACTTTTAACTGTGCTGGACAGGTTATCGAAGCCAACTCTAATGCGTTGCCATCGCTGTCGTTTACCTTGCCTTTAAGGATGAATGACTGCGCAAAGCACTGGGCAACGCCTGCCAATAAAAAGAAGGCAAGCAGGTATAGTATATGTCGGGAATGCATTGTTCTCATCTCTTTACCTAATGATGCATTATAATAACGAATGAATGCCGCTTTTATTGTCTGTATGAACATTTTTCGCAGCAGGGTAGGGTACAAAAAAGGCATCCCTGCCTTCCATCAAGATGAAAACAGGGATGCAATAAGAGTTTATGCTAAGCAAAATGCTTTTACTTTTTGTTCAGAGCAAGGTCAATCTCCACGGCGATAGAAACGGTGGCACCCACCATGGGGTTGTTACCGATGCCGAGGAAGCCCATCATCTCAACGTGAGCGGGTACCGAGCTGGATCCTGCGAACTGAGCATCGCTGTGCATGCGGCCCAGCGTGTCGGTCATACCGTAGGAAGCGGGACCTGCTGCCATGTTATCGGGGTGCAGGGTGCGGCCTGTGCCACCACCAGAAGCAACCGAGAAGTAGGGCTTGCCAGCGAGCACGCGCTCCTTCTTATAGGTACCAGCCACGGGATGCTGGAAACGGGTGGGGTTGGTAGAGTTACCGGTGATGCTGACATCAACGTTCTCCTTCCACAGGATGGCCACACCTTCACGCACGTCATCAGCACCATAGCACTTCACCTTGGCACGGGGACCGTCGCTGTAAGGCACTTCCTTCACCACCTTCACCTCGCCAGTGTAGTAGTCGAACTGCGTCTGCACGTAGGTGAAACCGTTGATGCGGCTGATGATCATAGCGGCGTCCTTGCCCAGACCGTTCAGGATAACGCGCAGGGGCTTCTGGCGCACCTTGTTGGCCTTCTCGGCAATCTTGATGGCACCCTCGGCGGCAGCGAAGCTCTCGTGGCCAGCCAGGAAGGCAAAGCACTCGGTCTCCTCGCGCAGCAGACGGGCAGCCAGATTACCGTGGCCCAGACCCACCTTGCGGTCATCGGCCACTGAGCCGGGGATGCAGAAGCTCTGCAGACCGATACCGATGGCCTCGGCAGCCTCGGCAGCGCTCTTCACGCCACGCTTGATAGCGATGGCAGCACCACAGACGTAGGCCCACTTGGCGTTCTCGAAGCAAATGCGCTGCGTCTCCTCGCACATCAGGTAAGGATCCACACCGGCCTTCTCACAAATCTCGTTAGCCTCTTCAATGCTATTGATTCCGTTCTCCTTCAGAGCAGCCAGCACCTGATTGATGCGACGCTCATAGCTCTCGAATGATACTTTTCTAATCATATTTCGGTTCCTCCTTATGCTTTACGTGGGTCAATAGCTTTAACAATTCCCTGCTCGGCGGTGGTGCGACCATAGCTGCCAGTGAACTTCTTCACGGCCTCATTGGCATCCATACCGTCCTTGATGGCTTCCATCATCTTGCCCAGGTGCACATACTCGTAGCCGCAAACCTGATTGTCCTTGTCCAGGAACTGCTTGGTGATGTAGCCCTCGGTCAGCTCCAGGTAGCGCGTGCCCTTGGCCACGGTGCCATAGAGGGTACCCGTCTGCGAGCGAAGACCCTTGCCCAGATCCTCCAGGCCAGCACCGATGACGAGACCGCCCTCACTGAAGGCGCTCTGAGTGCGACCGTAGACAATCTGCAGGAACAACTCGCGCAGGGCGGTGGTGATGGCATCGCACACCAGGTCGGTGTTCAGCGCTTCCAGAATAGTCTTGCCAGGCAGAATCTCGCTGGCCATGGCGGCGCTGTGAGTCATACCCGTGCAACCGATGGTCTCGACGAGGGCTTCCTGAATCACGCCGTCTTTCACGTTCAGGCTCAGTTTGCAGGCACCCTGCTGAGGAGCGCACCAGCCAATACCATGGGTGTAGCCCGAAATGTCCTTGATCTCTTTGGCC
>JAFVEE010000037.1 GCA_017478085.1 Prevotella sp.
GTATCATCTTGTGCAGGGCAATCCCGCGCTCGGCCACGCCGTTGATGTCTTTCTTGGCAAAGTGCCAGTACATGTCGGCATCAATCAGGCGGAAGATGATGGTCTTGTCGCCCACGAGTGCCTGGTCGTGGCTCTCGCAGTAGGAGATGGTCTTCTCGTCGGGGCGGCGGTTCTTCACCTCCCAGAAAATGCTACTGGGCTTCCAGTTCTCGTCGCTCTGCTCCTTAATGGTCTTGATCCAATAGTCGGGAATGTTCATAGCCATGCGGTAGTCGAAGCCGTAGCCTCCGTCCTCGAACTTAGCTGCCAAGCCGGGCATGCCGCTCACTTCCTCGGCAATGGTGATGGCATCGGGGTTCACCTCGTGAATGAGGCAGTTGGCCAGCGTCAGGTAGCAGATGGCGTTGTCGTCCTCATGACCATTGAAGTAGTCACCGTAGCCGCCGAAGGCCTCGCCCAGACCATGCGAGTAGTAGAGCATAGAGGTGACGCCGTCGAATCGGAAGCCGTCGAAGTGGAACTCCTCGAGCCAGTACTTGCAGTTAGAGAGCAGGAAGTGCAGTACGTCGTCCTTACCATAGTCGAAGCAAAGAGAGTCCCAAGCCGGATGCTCGTGACGGTCGCCGGGATAGAAGAACTGGTTGGGATCGCCAGCCAGATTGCCCAAGCCTTCTACTTCGTTCTTAACTGCGTGACTATGAACAATATCCATAATAACGCTAATGCCCAGCTTATGAGCCTCATCGATCAAGGCCTTCAGCTCCTCGGGTGTGCCGAAGCGGCTGCTGGGAGCGAAGAACGAGCTGACGTGATAGCCGAACGAGCCGTAGTAAGGGTGCTCCTGAATAGCCATAACCTGAATGGCGTTGTAGCCGTCCTTAGCCACGCGGGGCAGCACGTTCAGGCGGAACTCGTCGTAGGTGCCTACCTTCTCGGCATCCTCACCCATGCCCACATGGCACTCGTAGATGAGCAGCGGGTTCTTCTTAGGACGGAAGCCAGCCTTCTTCCACACGTAGGGCACGGCAGGGTTCCACACCTGTGCCGAGAATATCTTCGTCTGGTCGTCCTGCACCACACGGCGGCACCAGGCGGGAATACGCTCGCCCTCGCCACCGTTCCACTTCACCTTCATCTTGTACAGCTGACCGTGCTTCAGGTCTTTCTCCTTCAGCTTCAGCTCCCAGTTGCCAGTGCCCTCAATACGCTTGCAGCGGTACTTCTCATCTTCCTTCCAGTCGTTGAAGTCGCCTATGAGGTAGATGTCGGTAGCATTCGGTGCCCACTCGCGGAACACCCATCCGCGCGTCAGCTTGTGCAGGCCGAAGTAGAGATGGCCCGTGGCAAAGTCGCTCAGCTTGATTTTTCCGTTCTTCGTCAGCTGGCTGATTTTCCACAATGCGTGGTCGTGACGGCCGCGAATGGCATCCTCATAGGGTTCCAGCCATCCGTCGTTCTGTACGAGACCGATGTGTTTAGGAGTGGTCTCTTCTGCTTTCTTGATAACTTTCTTTGGCATAATGGTATAGGGGTTATGCTTTTACCTTAAATATTGCTTTCTTGATTTCTGGTGCCATCGAGATGCAGGGGGCATGGCCGTCCTGGGGGAAGAAGATGGCAAACATACCGGGCTGGCAGTCAACAAAGCTCTCTGCCATCAGGTCACCATACTTTGTGATGTCCTTTTCGGCATTATACTCCAGCTCCGGCAGACGGCACAGGGGCGTGTAGCCATAGGTCTCAGGAGCATCGAGAGGAATCTGGATGTCGATCATCTTGACATGCGTTTCGAGCACGGCCTCGTCGGGGGCCTTGCCCTTGGCGGTAGTAATGTTCACAAACAGGTCTTTGTCCTTGATGAAGTGCTTGCCTGGCTCCAGGGTGTTCAAATCGTTCTCCTGCAGGAACTTCACCACATCCTTGAACAGAGGATTGACGTCCTGGTACTTGGCCAGATTGTCCAATGTGTCAATAATCATAGTCGTTTATGTTTTAAAGTTGTTAGTTTGTCTTGCGATAGCCTTTGTTATAGGTACCTTGCGCAATAACCTTGCCGTTACGGTCTTTCTCCACGAAAGCGCCGTCGCGCTTGCCTTCTACATACGTGCCTTCGAAGCGCTTGCCATCTTTACTCTCTTCTATGGCCTTGCCATGGCGCTGACCGTTCTTGAACGTGGCCTTATACTTAGTGCCGTCGGCCAGATGTCCTATACATTCGCCTTCAGCCAGGCCATTGCGGAACTGCCCGTCGACCACATCGCCCTGCTTCGTGGTCAGCTTGCCTTTGCCATTGGGCTGGTCGTTCAGCCACTGGCCGGTATAGGTGTTGCCATTCTGCCACACGAGCGTGCCCTGGCCATGCTTGTTACCCTCGCGGAACTGGCCAGTGTACTTGTCGCCATTGGCATATTTGAAGATGCCAGTGCCCGAACGCTCGCCCTGCAAGTAGTCGCCCTCGTAGACATCGCCATTGGCAAAGCGATAGATGCCCTTGCCATGCTGAATGTCGTTCTGCCACATGCCCACATAGACATCGCCCGTGGCATAGCGAAAAGTACCCTTGCCGTTGCGCATATTGTTGGCCCACAGGCCTTCGTAGCTCGAACCGTCGGCCCAACAGAAGGTGCCCTTTCCACACTTACGGTCGTCACGCCACTCACCTGTGTAGAAGTCGCCGCTGACGAAGGTGTAGGTGCCGCGACCGTCGCGCTTGTCCTCCTTCCACATGCCATCGTACTTGTCGCCGTTGAAGTAGTACATCACGCCATGACCCTGTTGATAGTCCTTGAACCACAGGCCCACATATTTATTATTATTCATAAAATAGTAGGTGCCCTGGCCGTGCTGATGATCTTGCAACCACTCGCCCTCATACTTCTCGCCGTCGCTGAAAGTGTAGACGCCCTGTCCCTGTCGTTTGCCTTTCACGTACTGGCCCTCATACCAGTCGCCATTCTTGTAGGTAGCCTTTCCCTTGCCATGCGGTTTGCCCGCCACCATCTCGCCCTGATAATCACCACCGTCCTTCGTGGTAGTCGAGCCCAGAGTTATTTTCTGTGCCGAAACAGCGCTGGGTAATGCAAGGAAAAATGTCAAATATATTAAAGTACGTATCTTCATTTCGTTGTCAATGATGTTTTCAAACTCCAAAATTACGAAAAAACTCATATCAAAGCAAGAAGACGAATAAAAAATTAGGAATTATTAATTATCTATGACAAAACCGCTTGTCATTTCAGAATATTTACATATCTTTGCACCGCAATCACTAACTTTTAAGGCAAAGCATGCAGAGCAAAGTTCTTCTTATCTATACCGGCGGCACCATCGGTATGAACCGCAATCCGCTGACCAAGGCCCTCGAGCCGTTCGACTTCGAACAACTGTTGCAGAATGTGCCCGAACTAAAACAGTTCGACACACAGATCAGCACGTATCAGTTCTCGCCCCCTATTGACTCAAGCGACATGTCGCCCCGCTTGTGGACAGAACTGAGCCACGTCATAGCCGACAGGTATGATGACTATGACGGTTTCGTGGTTCTGCACGGTACCGACACAATGGCTTTCACTGCTTCGGCCCTAAGCTACATGCTGGAGAACCTGACCAAGCCTGTCATCTTCACAGGCTCGCAGCTGCCCATTGGCCAGTTGCGCACCGACGGCAAGGAGAACCTGATCACCTCCATTGAGATGGCTGCCGCACGCCATCAGGATGGCACGGCACTGGTGCCCGAAGTGGGCATCTACTTCAATGGTCACCTGATGCGAGGCAACCGCACCACCAAGCAGAGTGCCGACGAGTTCAACGCCTTCGAGTCGTTCAACTATCCGCACCTGGCACAAGCGGGCGTCAACATCGTGTATCACGAAGACCACATCCTGCGGCCCGACTTCAAGAAGCCAATGAAGCCTCATTTCCAGCTCGACAACAATGTCATCATCTTCTCGCTCTTTCCCGGCATTCGCGAAGATCTCATACGCCATATCATTGCCACACCCAACCTACGCAGCATTGTGATGCGCACCTTCGGCAGTGGCAACGCCCCGCAGAGTCCCTGGCTCATCAGTGCGCTTAGGGAGGGCACCCGCCGGGGCAAGGTCATCGTGAACATCAGCCAGTGTCTGCAAGGCAAGGTGGAGATGGGCCGCTACGACACGGGCTATCAGCTGAAGGAGGCGGGCGTCATCAGTGGTTACGACTCTACGGTAGAGAGTGCCGTCACCAAACTCATGTTCCTACAATCGCACTACGACGATCCCGACCAAGTTCGCCGCTACATGCAGCGCAGCATCAGGGGTGAAATCACTGTATAAGGGGAAACAGAAAATCCGCAAGTAGCTGCCATTCAGCTTCTTGCGGATTTGCTTCAGTGATTCCGTTGGGACTCGAACCCAAGGCCTACTGCTTAGAAGGCAGTTGCTCTATCCAGCTGAGCTACGGAACCATCTTGGTGATAAGCGGGTGCAAAGGTAGTCATTTTTTTGCTAACCGCCAAATTTTCAGACCTTAAATCTAATGTAAGCACGGTCATCAAACGAATTATTTCCTTCTGAAAAGGCTTTGGTAGCCTTAAAAACACCAATATTCAGCGGGTCATTCTGTCGCTGATGGGCTAACCTTGCTTCTGAAGCTTCGAGCGTAGGCTCCAAGAAAGGATAGCCATCACTGGCCAATACTATCTCCCAAGGTTGGAAGTCGAGCGTGAGCACGCGCACCTTCTGCTCGGGGATGGGAAAGCCGTCGACCACTGCATAGACCTTGTTCTGTTGTTGCATTGCCTGAAGCATGTGGGGAATGATAGCAGCACGGGCTGTATCGTTGACCAGGAAAGACTCTTTAGGCTGGCTACTGGCATTGATGATGGCAGCACGCTCCTCGGCCAGTTGCTGCTCGTAGGGTTTAGGATTGTCGTAGTATTCTCCACCCACCACACAATGACAGTCGCCCACCATCCATATTTCACGGCGCAAGCGGCTATAGACGATGCACGAGGCAGTGAGCCGTTCCTCGGGATGCTCAGTCAGTCGTGGCAGCTGGCCTTTGCGGTAGTGACGGGCTATGGCACGGGTGGCCCCGATACAGAACTGATGGCAGGACAAGTCTTTGGGGGCCTTTCTCAGGAACTTCGTTATGAGCAACATAGCATAGCGACCATTCGAAGAGAACAGGCTGTAGCGACGGTCGGTCTTGCTGGTTGAGCCGTCGATAACGGCAATGAAATCGTCAGTGACGACGATTCCGTCTTCGCTTTTCTTCGCGGGGTTCTTGGGGATGAGGGTCTGCTCGATGATGGTCATAGTGAGAAGTTGGGGATTGGGGGGAGTTGGGGTTATAGGGCTTATGGGGCTTATGGGGCTCATAGGACTTATAGGGCCTATTGGACTCATAGGACCTATTGGACTCATAGGACCTATTGGACTCATAGGACCTATTAGGCTCATAGAGCCTGGGGATGAGGTCTGGGCGGCCTATGCGGCGCAGGCTCTGCTCGATAGAACGCCGCTCCTCGGGCTTGTACCAGAAGAAATACTGCCGCTGGGCCAGCTTCTCGCGCGGGGTCTTGGCCGAGAAAACAGGCTGTAGCGTGTAAGGGTCATAGCCAGTGTACCACATCTCTGTGGCAATGGTCATGGGTGTTGGGGTGAAGTCTTGCACCTGCTCCAGCTGGAAGTCCATCTGCTTAGTGAGCACGGCCAGCTCGGCCATGTCTTCCTCGCGACAGCCAGGATGACTGGAGATGAAATAAGGTATGATCTGCTGGCGCAGACCCTCCTCGCGATTCACGCGGTCGAAGATGCGCTTGAACTCGCCAAACTGGCTGAACGAAGGCTTGCGCATAAGCCATAGCACGCGGTCGCTGGTGTGTTCTGGGGCCACCTTCAGTCGCCCGCTCACGTGGCGGCTGATGAGCTCACGGGTATATTCACGAGCTGCCTGGTTGGCGGCCTCATCCTTACTTTTATACAGCAAGAGGTCATAGCGCACGCCACTGCCAATGAAGCTCTTCTTCACTTCTGGCAGGGCATCGACAGCGCGATAGATCTCAAGCAGGCGCGAATGGTTCGTATCCAGATTAGGGCATACCTGCGGATGAATGCAACTGGGACGCTTACAACGCTCACAGGCATTCTTGTTTCGGCCATGCATGCCGTACATATTGGCCGAAGGTCCTCCCAGGTCGGAGAGGTAGCCTTTGAAGTCGGGCATCTGCACCACCTGCTTCACTTCGCGGAGGATGCTCTCCTTGGAGCGACAGGCTATGAACTTACCTTGATGGGCCGAGATAGTACAAAAAGCACAGCCACCGAAGCACCCCCGATGCAGGCACACCGAGTGTTTAATCATCTCGAAGGCTGGTATGCGCTTGCCCTTGTACTTGGGATGCGGCTGACGCGTATAAGGCAGATCGTAGGAGGCATCGAGTTCTTCAGTGGTCATAGGAGGATAAGGAGGATTGACCACCACATACTGACCGTCGACACCCTGCAACAACCGCTGGGCATGCATCATGTTCGACTGTTCCTCAATATGACGGTAGTTCTCGGCCTCGGCCCGTTTGTCGCGCAGACACTCCTCGTGCGAATGCAAAACGATATCAGTATCTTTGATGCCACCAAAAATACTGTTTGCTGGTGCCAAATATACTGTTTGAGGTATGTTTCTAATATCTTTGATATTTTCCCCCTCGCTCAGTCTACGGGCTATCTCGACAATAGGCTTTTCGCCCATGCCATAGATAATCAAGTCGCCACCCGAATCGCACAAGATGCACTTACGCAACGAGTCCTGCCAGTAGTCGTAGTGGGTGAGCCGGCGCAGCGAGGCCTCGATGCCGCCCAGCACCACCGGTACGTCGGGGTACAGCTGCTTCAGAATCTTCGAGTAGACAATGGTAGGGTATTCCGGCCTAAGGTCGTGACGACCATCGGGCGAATAGGCATCCTCCGAACGCAGGCGGCGTGCAGCTGTGTACTTGTTGACCATCGAATCCATGCAACCAGGGGCGATGCCGAAGAACAGGCGCGGGCGCCCCAGCTTCTTGAAGTCGCGAAAGTCACCATGCCAGTCGGGTTGCGGCACGATGGCCACCCGATAGCCCGTAGCCTCCAGGGTTCGACCGATGACGGCTGCGCCAAACGAAGGGTGATCGATGTAGGCATCGCCCGAGAACAGGATGACGTCGACACCGTCATCCCATCCCCGGAGTTCCAGTTCCTTTTTAGTAGTAGGAAGGAAATCGGTCAGTAAAGGCCCACCCAAGCCCTCCCTAAGGGAGGGATGTTTGGATAGATGTTCTGACTGCTTTGTCATTTCTTTTTAGGTATTACCTTGGGAGGGCTTGGGTGGGCCCTCTTTTAATTAAAAGGCGTGCCCTGGAAGGCCCGTGTGGTCATGCCCAGATTATCATTGGCCTGGTTCTTCCAGTTAATGAAGAGCAGCACTAACTGCTGCAAACCGAAAGCCTTCATATTGGGGTTGTAGACAACATCGAGGCAGAGGTCGAGAAGGGCCTTGTCCTTGCCAGCCTCCGACTCCAGGAGCGAGCGAATGTTCAGCTTCAGCTTGTCGAGCACTTGTTCGTCGACATAGCCATTCGAATCGATGAGGTCACGGAACAACTGATACTGTTCGATCGTGAGCAGGTGCTGCTCACTGATTTCGATACTTCTGGTGCCCGATGGATTTGCTTGAATCTTTGCCATAGTAGAATAAATGTGTTTTTGTTAGTGAGTATTATTGTAATAGGAAATTTAGTAGTCCCCTGATAATGGCCACCCGCTTAGTGCCGTCGTCGATGCACTCCAGCGGAAAGCCCACGGCCATGGCTTTATAGTCGGTGCCATTGTAGGCCGATGCTGCGCTGGTGCCGTCGGCATAGGCCATGGCACAGAACGAGACGTTTGAAAGCGGATTGAGCACATCGACGTGCTGCGCGGCGTAGTGCCGTGCATTGGGCTGGCGCAAAAGGGTGAGATGGGTGCCCAGCCCCGAAACGCCATTCTCGGTAGTGTTGCGGTTCGTGCCTCCATACTGACATTTCAGCACCTCGGCCAAGAACAACTGCTCGTCTTGCTGCTGCATATCGCTGCCCACGTATGCCCCGCTTACCAACAGGTTGCCTCCCTGGGCAGTGAACTGTGCAAGGGCATTGCGAAGGTCGGGCGTAAAGGTCTTGTAGCTCTTCAGGCTATAGCCATCGTTGCGCTCAAGTCCCAACACCAGGTCAATCAGGTGATAGGCATAGACGGGCATGCGGACGATTGCCTCAGACGAACAGCTGACAATGTTATAGGGCCCCGCTTGATGAATGGCTTCGGCATGGGTGCGCACATTGCAGAAGTCGTTGCCTGCAAAGAAACGGCCTGCCAGTTCCTGCGGCGTGTAGCCCAGACCGCCCTCACCCTCGAAGCCCAGACGGCGTGTGTCGAAGCCAGTCTGATGACCCAGCACCCCACAAGTGGTGCCATAGCTTACGCCGAAGTCCTCGTCGAGGTCGAAGCCATCCTGCACGACGGCTGGCGATGCCAGACGGTGGAACCCGTCGACCACAAGCACCATGGGCGCATACTTTGAGCTGAAGCTGGCCGAAAGCACTTGCGAGGGGAAGCTCTGCCCGCCTTGATTCACAGCCGTTACGCGGAAATGATAGAGCGAACCAGGGTTCAGGCGCATGGTGTACTGTGTGCCTCTAATAAACGTGCCATTATCAAATCCTCCCCCATCCTGTGCCACATAGAGGACATAGCCCGTAGGCGTGGCCAGCGGTTCGGCGGCATCGGCCGTGGGCGACCAGCTAATACGGGCTTCGGGCTTGCCATCGGCCATCTCTACGCGGAAGTTATGAGGGGTCAGCGGCGACACCTGGCAGTCCTCGCCGTGGCGTTTGGCCAGATAGCGCAGCAGCGTCTTATAGATGGAGCGGGCCAGCGAAAAGCGGAAGTTAGGATCCAGCCCATAGCGCATGTCAGGGAAGCTCTGGTGCGAGAGCGTCTCCAGTATGGCCGAGGGCACAATGGGCACGCGTGTTTCTGAGTAGTTGCGGTCGTAGAGTTCGCGCAAGGCCCACGCCCCATACTCCAGCCGCAAGTCCTGCGTCGTGTTGTCGAGCAGTTGCTGAGCCAGTTCCTTCGATGCCTGACGCTCCTCGCCGTTGCCCAGACACTCGTTGCCGTGCTGGGTGGTGCAGATGGTGAGCGTGCCATAGATGCCCTTGCCATCGGGCTTGTTATAGCCGGCATCACTATGAACGGCAAGCGACAGTTCGATAGGCACGCGGCGGCCCGTTGAGTCGGGGGCATACTCTGAACCACCGCACAACTCGTTGAGCATCAGCGAACGGGCATTGATGTCGTCGGCGTAATCATTGGTTCCCGCACGGGTTGAATAGACCTCGTAGGGCATGCCTGCCCACTGGGCCCAGTAGCGTGCTCCTTCCAGACAGCGGGGCATGCCGCTCACATGGCCAAAACGCTCAATGTTGCCCATGCCACCCCCAAAACGGACGGCATCGGTGGTCACCACGCCGTTGCTGGTCTTGCTTTGATTACTCAGCACCACGCTGTTGTAGGGCGAACAGCCCTGGTCGAACTCGTAGGTGCCAATATACACCCATGTCGAGCCGCCCATTTGCTGGTTCACGCGTACCTCGGTCTTCTGCCCCTGATGCCACACGGTGTAGTGGGCATCGTCGATGCTGCCTTTCACCGTCTGATAGCTCACATAGACGGCATAGCTGCCTGCTTCGGGCAGATTGGGCTGATAGGAGGCCGTGCTCTGCTTGTTCTTGCTGCGCGTGGTCTTGGCCATGCGCACCGTGCCCATCGTGAAGGGGTTCTCGCCATCGTGCAGCGTACCACTGGGCATAGCGAAGCCCGCCTGTGGGGCATCTTTCCACGACGTCTTGTAATTATGTTCTATATAATTTAAAGAGGTGTGCTGGTCATTGTCGACAATGACCTCGTTTGGCTGCCAGTCGCGCTCACGAGGGGAGAAGACCACAGCCCCGGCGTTCTCAAGCATGGGGATGAGGAAAGGCACCACGATGGTCTGCGTGAACAGGTCTTCACAGGTAGTATAAAGTCCGGGGCGCTGCCATCGCCAGCAGGCTTCGTTCTGGTCGTAGTAATACCCGTGCGAGGCCCACAGGGCAATGTGCCGCCCCTCCAGGCCCTGCTCTATTTCGTAAGGCCGTGAGGCGTTCTGCACCCAGGCTTTCTTCTGAGCCTTTGAAGCAATGGGCAGCAGGGCAAAGACAACCAGTAGCAACAGCGACCTCATAGCACAATCTCCATTCGTTATGGATTTACGGCTCACAAATAAAGTTTTCCGGCTTCTTACCCTTGAAGCCTTGATAGTAAGCCTTGATAAGCTGCATGTCCTTCTCGACATCGCCCGTGGGAACGATGGTCTGCGTGCACTGTATGAGCCTACGCTCATAATCAATGCCATAGAGCAGGATGGGCAAACCAGCCTGCTGGGCAATGAAGTAGAAGCCGCGCTTCCACTCGGCCACAGGCGAACGCGTGCCCTCGGGAGTGATGCAGAGGTGAAAGTCGGTGGCCTTGCGGGCAGCCTCGGCCATCGCATCGGTCATGCGGGTGTGCTTCTGCCGGTAGACGGGAATGCCTCCCACCTTGCGAAACAACACACCCAATGGCCACACGAACCACTCCTTCTTCATCAGGAAATTGGCTCCCATGTCCACGACGCCGTTGTATAGCTGACCAATCACAAAATCCCAGTTGCTGGTGTGCGGGGCCAGACAGATGATGCACTTCTGAGGGATCTCTTCGGTTACTTCAATCGTCCAGCCCATTCGTTTAAGCAAAAGCCACTTACAGAACTTTTTCCACATAGTTGTTTGCTTGTCGGGTCAGCTCTTTTAGAGGTTGTTGATTTGGTCGACCATTTCGCTCACCTGAGCCGTAAACTTCTCCCGCAGGTTCTTGTAGTACTGCTTGGCAGGCATACCAGGCTCAGGATGCGATACTCTACAGGTAAAGTCGGCCTGCAACTTGATGATGCTCTGCAGCAGAGCCTCAGCATTATCAGCATGCTTCTCGTTGCCATAGAGCGATGCGGCCACACACTCTATGAAAAGTTCTTCACAGATCAGGTTAATGCCATGTTTCAGCGATCTCTTGTTTGCCATAGTTCGTTGATTTTAATGATTCAATTGCCAAAGATAAACAAATAAATCGAAACGACAATGGATTTTTCGGAAAAACTTATTCTGTTTTGCTTTTTTTACGAAATTGGCCTTAGCTGCCAGAAGGCCACGGCAGCAGCCGCAGCCACATTGAGCGAATCGACCTGATGGTGCATGGGTATGCGCACCACATAGTCGGCATTGGCGATTACCTCGCGAGCCAAGCCGTCGCCTTCGGTGCCCATGATGATGGCAAGACGTGGCTCGGCCATCAGTGCAGCATCGTCAATGCTCACGGAGCGGTCGGTCAGTGCCATGGCAGCCGTGCGGAACCCTAATTGCCGCAAGCTGTTGGGCGAGCCTTCGATCCACGCCCAAGGCACCAGGAAGACACTACCCATAGACACCCTGACCGCCCTGCGGTTCAACGGGTCGCACGAGGTGCGGGTGAGCAGCACGGCATCGATGCCCAGTGCTGCCGCCGAACGGAAAATGGCCCCGATATTGGTGGTGTCGGTCACGCCGTCGATGACCACTACGCGCCGCGCTCCCCGGCAGACCTCCTCGGCAGTGGGCTCCACAGGCCTGCGCATAGCACAGAGCACACCGCGCGTCAGCGTGTAGCCGGTCAGTCCTGCCAAAAGTTCCCGCTCGCCTGTATAAAGTGGCACATGCTCGCCACACCTTTTTATTATAGGGGCAGCATCGCCCTCGATGTGGCGACGCTCGCACATGAGCGCCACAGGCTCGTAGCCTTTATCCAAAGCCACGGCTATCACCTTGGGACTCTCGGCAATGAAGATGCCCCGTGCAGGGTCGAGCCTGTTGCGCAGCTGGGCCTCGGTAAGCGTGCCAAAGAGCTGTGCCCCCGGATCGCTGAGCGATGTAATCTCGACTATGTTCATCGCCTTATCTCCTTCAGCAGGGCTGTGCAACCCAGTAGTACATCATGCCATGTGGCTTCGAAATCGCGTGTGTACCACGGGTCGGCTACGTCGCCCGGTCTGTCGGTGAAATCCATCAGCAACCGAATCTTACCCTCCGGGTCGCCGCCACAGATGCGTCGCATGTTGCGCAGGTTCCACGAATCCATGCCTATCAGCAAGTCGAAACGGTCATAGTCGCGGCTGGTCATCTGTCGGGCCGTTTTGCCTTCGCAACCTATGCCATGCTCGGCCAGCTTGCGGCGTGCAGGCGGGTAGACGGCATTGCCAATCTCCTCGGTCGAGGTGGCAGCCGACTCAACGCTGACCAGACCATCGAGGCCCTCCTGCCTCAATAGTTCTTTCATCACAAATTCGGCCATCGGGCTTCTGCAAATATTGCCGTGGCACACGAAAAGAATGCTCTTTGTCTTCATAACTGGCCACAAAGGTACGGCAAAAAATCTGAATAACAATGAAAAAAACGACAAAATAGCTCTTACCGCTTTTGTAGCCGCATCGCAACCGAGGCTTAATTGAGCGACAATGGAGGCTTCATTGAGAGACAACGAAGCCTCCATTAAATGACAACCAAGGCCCCGTTGAATCGTAACGGAGCCTTGGTTTCGATAGTACCCCCTCAGCCTTCGCGCGCGAAATAATTAAAAAGGTAAAGAAAAAACGATGGTGTTGCAATGAAATCAAAAAAAACTTTGTACCTTTGCACTCAAATCGTAAAATAAGAAACATATTATGGAAGAAAAAGTATTGAATGAAAGTGAGGAGAAGAAATCGGTGAGTTTCATTGAGCAGATGGTCATCAACGACCTGGCCGAAGGCAAGAATGGCGGCAGGCTGCAGACGCGCTTCCCGCCAGAGCCCAATGGCTACCTGCACATAGGCCATGCCAAGGCCATCGCCCTGGACTTCGGACTGGCCAAGAAATACGGCGGCATCTGCAACCTGCGCTTCGACGATACCAACCCCGTGAAGGAAGACACGGAGTATATTGAGAGCATTGAGCACGACATCAAGTGGCTTGGCTTCGAGTGGGCCAACGTCTACTATGCCAGCGACTATTTCCAGCAGCTGTGGGACTTTGCCGTGTGGCTCATCAAGCAGGGACGCGCCTACGTGGACGAGCAGAGCGCCGAGGTGATTGCCCAGCAGAAGGGCACCACCACCAGCCCGGGCACCAACAGCCCCTACCGCGACCGTCCCGTGGAGGAGAACCTGCGCCTGTTTGAGTATATGAACAGCGGAAAGTGCGAGCCAGGCACGCTGGTGCTGCGCGCCAAGATCGACATGGCCCACCCGAACATGCTCTTCCGCGACCCGCTCATCTACCGCGTGCTGAACATTCCCCACGTGAAGACGGGCTCCCGCTGGAACGCATACCCCATGTACGACTTCACCCACGGCCAGAGCGACTATCTGGAGGGCGTGACCCACTCGTGGTGCACGCTGGAGTTCGTGGAGCACCGCCCCCTGTACGACCTGTTCGTCACCTGGATGAAAGAATGGCGCGGCGAGACCGACAACATTGAGGACAATCGTCCCCGCCAGACCGAGTTCAACAAGCTGAACCTGAACTACACGCTGATGTCGAAGCGCAACCTGCTGGCACTGGTGCAGAACGGACTGGTGAGCGGATGGGACGATCCCCGCATGCCCACCATCTGCGGCCTGCGCCGTCGTGGCTACTCGCCCGAAAGCCTGCGCAAGTTCATCGACAAGATAGGCTACACCAAGCTCGACGCGCTGAACGATATGGCCCTGATGGAGAGCGTGGTGCGCGACGACCTGAACCAGCGTGCGCTCAGGGTGAGTGCGGTACTCGACCCCGTGCGCGTGGTCATCACCAACTATCCGGAGGGACAGACCGAGACACTCACCGCCATAAACAACCCCGAGAACGAGGCCGACGGCACCCACGAGGTGGAGTTTGGCCGCGAGCTCTGGATAGAGCGCGACGACTTCCAGGAGGTGGCCGAGAAGAAGTTCATGCGTCTGGCCCCGGGTAAGGAGGTCAGGCTGAAGAACGCCTATATCATCAAGTGCGACGAGGAGCACCCCTGCGACAAGGACAGCGAGGGCCGCGTGACCACCATCTACTGTACCTACGACCCCGAGACGCGCAGCGGAATGCCGGGTGCCGACCGCAAGATCAAGGGCAAGACGCTGCACTGGGTGAGCTGCCACAATGCCGTGCAGGCCGAAGTGCGCCTGTACGACCGTCTGTGGAAGGTGGAGAACCCGCGCGACGAGCTGGCCGCCATTCGCGAGGAGCAGCAGTGCGATGCCGTCACGGCCATGAAGCAGATCATCAACCCCGACTCGCTCACCGTGCTCACCGGCTGCTACGTTGAGCCATTCGCAGCCACCATGCCTGCTCTGCAGTACCTGCAGTTCCAGCGCATAGGCTACTTCAACGTAGACCCCGAGTCGGCACCAGGCCGCCTGGTGTTCAACAAGACCGTGGGGCTGAAGGACACGTGGAAGAAATGAAGCTGACGGGCGACGAATATTTTGACAGCGACGAGTTCCGCGACATGCTGGGGGAGTACGAGCAGGCCGTGAGTTCGGGTCAGCCCGTGTATCTTGATGCCGACGAGCTGGCCGAGATAGCCGACTACTACCAGATGCAGGGCCAGGCGGAAGAGGCCGAGCAGGCCATCAGCCTGGCACTGAGCCTGTCGCCAGGAGCCATCGCACCGCTCACCTACCGCATTCACGAGGCACTATGGCAGGGCGATGTAGAGGCAGCACGCCGCTATCTGGACCAGATTGTGGAGAAAGACGAGCCCGACTACATTTACTGCCAAGGCGAGATTATGATAGCCGAGGGCCGCATCAAGCAAGCCGACCAGTTCTTCAGCGAGCAGTTCAAGTCAGTACCGCCCGAAGAGTACCAGGACTACGTGGTCGATGTGGCCCACATCTTTGCCGACTACGGCGTGAGCGACAAGGCTATGGAGTGGATGGCACGGGGCAAGCAGGAAGACACGCCCGACTTCAAGGAGCTTATGGCCCGCACGCTTTTCGGCCTGGGCAAATACAAGGACTCAGAGAAGCTGTTCAACGAGTTGCTCGACACCGACCCCTTCCAGAAACGCTACTGGAACGCACTGGCCTCGGCACAGTTTATGAACGAGGACTACAGCGGCTCGGTGCAGAGCAGCGAGTATGCCATCGCCATCGACCCCGACGACCCTGAAGGGCTGCTCTCTAAGGCCAATGGCCTGTATCGGTTGGGCAACTACGAGATGGCGCTCGACTACTTCAGGCGCTACTCCGAGCGACTGCCTGACGATGAGTTCGCACTGCTGCACCAGGGCACCTGCCTCATCAACCTGGGCAACAACGACGATGCCATACTGGTGCTACAGCGGGCATTGCAGCTGGCACTGCCCGACTCGCAGTATCTGCCCGACATCTACCAGGAGCTGGCCTTCGCCTATAGCGAGAGCGACCAGGTAGACGAGGCCATCGCCTTCCTCGACAAGACCGACACCCTGGAGTGCGACCACGTGGGCATTCTCGTGATAAAGGGCCACATTCTCATGGCCGCAGGGCGCATGGACGAGGCCGAGGAGCTGTTCCGCAAGGCCATCGTAGAGAGCGATGATCCGCACCAGACGCTGCTGCGCGTCATCGTGTCACTCTACGACAACCGTTTCCTGGAGGCTGCCTACCAGATGTTCCTGAAGTACTTCAACATGGTGCCCGATGACTATCCCGACGGCTATGCCTACATGGCCCTGTGCTGCTACGACATGAAACGCTACGACGAGTTCCTGAGCTACCTGAAAACCGCCTGCCAGCGCAACCCCAAGGAGTGCCGACTGGTGCTGAGCCACCTGTTTCCTGCCGACGTGGCCCCCGCCGACTATTACGACTACATCAAGAAAAAAATGAAGAAGCAATGAACTGGATAGCAAGCCTTTTAGGCAACCTGAACTATGGCACCATACTGCTGCTCATGCTGCTGGAGAGCACCGTCATTCCCGTGCCATCGGAACTGGTGGTGGCACCGGCCGCCTACCACGCCGCCGGGGGCCATCTGAACGTGCTGCTCGTGGTGATCTTTGCCACCATCGGTGCCGACATAGGCGCCTCCATCAACTACTTCGTGGCCCTCTACGTGGGGCGCCCGGTGATCTACCGCTTTGCTCGCAGCAAGTGGGGACGCATGTGCCTGCTCAGCGAGGAGAAGGTGCAGAAGAGCGAGCGCTACTTCGACGACCATGGCATCGTGGCCACACTCACGGGCAGACTCATTCCCGGCATACGCCACCTTATTTCGCTGCCTGCAGGACTGGCCCGCATGAACTACTGGAAGTTCCTGCTCTACACCACCATTGGCGCTGGCTGCTGGCACGCCATACTGGCCGCTATGGGCTGGTATCTGCACGCCATCGTGCCCGAAGACCAGCTGGAGCAGACCATCGAGCGCTACAACCACTACATCGTGCTGGCCATCGTGGCCATCGTCGTGGTGGCAGCTGCATGGTTCGTTTATCGCAAAAAATCAAAAAAACAATAAAGACGTTATGGCCCAAATCAACAATCACCTCGTCATTATGGCAGGCGGCGTGGGTAGCCGCTTCTGGCCTATGAGCACTGCCGAGAATCCCAAACAGTTCATCGACGTGCTGGGCATCGGCAAGACGCTGCTGCAGCTTACCGTAGAGCGCTTTGGCACGCTTGTTGACCCTAAGAACATCTGGGTGGTCACCAACCAGAAGTATGCCGACATCGTGGCCCGGCAACTGCCCGACATGCCCCGTGGCAACATACTCTGCGAGCCCTGCCGCCGCAACACAGCTCCCTGTATTGCCTACGTGAGCTGGCGCATCAAGAAGCGCGACCCCAAGGCCAATATCGTGGTGACACCCAGCGACCACATCGTGATGAACGTGCAGGAGTTCCAGCGCGTGGTGGGCGAGTGCATGAAGTTCACCGCCGATACCGATGCCATCGTCACACTGGGCATGAAGCCTACGCGTCCCGAGACGGGCTATGGCTACATACAGGCCAACCTGGCCGCCCCGTCGCTCAGGAACAAGAGCATCTTCCGCGTTGACTCTTTCCGCGAGAAGCCCGACCTGCAGACGGCTATGGAGTACATCAGCCACAACAACTATTACTGGAATGCGGGCATCTTCATCTGGAACGTCAACACCATCGTCAACGCCTTTCGTATGTACGTGCCACGGATAGCCAAGATATTCGAGAGCTTGCTGCCCGTCTACGGCACTGAACAGGAGCAGGACGTGGTGAACGAGAAGTTCCCCACCTGCGAGAACATCTCGGTAGACTATGCCATCATGGAGAAGGCCGAGGAGATCTTCGTGTGCCCTGCCGACTTCGGATGGAGCGACCTGGGCACCTGGGGCTCGCTGCAGACACAGAGCCACCGCGACATCTACGGCAATGCCGTCATAGGCACCGACGTGCAGCTCTACGAGTGCCATAACTGCATGGTTCACACCACGCAGGAGCGCAAGGTGGTGGTGCAGGGACTGGACGGCTACATCGTGGCTGAACAGAACGACACCTTATTAATATGTAAGCTCGCCGAAGAGCAGCGCATCAAGCAGTTTAGCGGAGAATCATAAAAAACACTATGGAAAACAAAGTAGCACTGATTACTGGCATCACGGGGCAGGACGGCTCGTTCCTGGCCGAGTTCCTGATAGAGAAAGGCTACGAGGTGCACGGCCTGCTGCGCCGTTCCTCATCGTTCAATACGGGCCGCATAGAGCACCTGTATCTCGATGAGTGGGTGCGCGATATGAAGAAGAAGCGGCTGGTCAACCTGCACTGGGCCGATATGACTGACTCTTCGTCGCTCATCCGCGTCATAGGCGAGGTGCGCCCCACCGAGATCTACAACCTGGCAGCGCAGAGCCATGTGAAGGTAAGCTTTGAGGTGCCCGAGTACACTGCCGACACTGATGCCAACGGCGTGCTCAGACTGCTCGAGGCCGTGCGCATCTGCGGTCTGGCACAGACCTGCCGCATCTACCAGGCATCGACCAGCGAGCTCTACGGCAAGGTGCAGGAGGTGCCACAGAGTGAGACCACACCCTTCTATCCCCGCTCGCCATACGGCGTGGCCAAGCTCTACGGCTTCTGGATCGTGAAGAACTACCGCGAAAGCTACAATATGTTCTGCTGCAACGGCATACTCTTCAACCACGAGAGCGAGCGCCGGGGCGAGACGTTCGTCACCCGGAAGATTACACTGGCTGCAGCACGCATTGCACAGGGACACCAGGACAAGCTCTACTTAGGCAACCTGAATGCCCTGCGCGACTGGGGCTATGCCCGCGACTACGTGGAGTGCATGTGGCTCATTCTGCAACAGCCTCAGCCCGACGATTTCGTCATTGCCACCGGCCAGTACCACAGCGTCAGGGAGTTCTGTACCCTGGCTTTCAGCGAGGTGGGTATCACGCTGCAGTGGCAGGGCGAGGGTCTCAACGAGAAAGGCATCGACCAGGCCACGGGCCGCGTGCTCGTCGAGGTCGACCCGAAGTATTTCCGGCCCGCTGAGGTTGATCAGTTGCTGGGCAATCCGACCAAGGCTCGCGAGAAACTGGGATGGATTCCCGGCAAGACCTCGTTCGAGCAGTTGGTGCACATCATGGTAGAGCACGATATGAAGAAAGTGCGCAAGATGTTCCAAAACGAACCGAGCCATCAGTAAGCAGATACGGATCGTTTGCCCAGCAAAAACCACGGAGATGACTGCCAAGGATGTTTTCGAACTGCGCAAGCAGGGACGCATAGAGGAGGCCTACGATGCCATTCGCCCTCTCTATGCCAACGACAAAGGCCCATATACCTCACTGGCAATGTTCTGGACAGCCGTCGATGTGCTGAGAGCACGAACATGTGAAGGGCACACGGAAGAGGCCCGGAAGATTCTATTGGCACTGGAGCGGATGCTGCCGAACGTTCCTGACAAGACAGGATGGGTGAAGGATGCCTTCGACAACTGCCAACGACAATTGGAGAAAGCCGAAAGACGCGAGAAGAATCGCGAGGAAGGACCACAACATCTGCAGACGGGAATATGGGGCGAAGGTCTGGCAGCTGCCTTCCTTCGCGAAAAGGGGTATGTCATTCTGGAGCGCGACTGGCACTCCAAACACCGTGACATCGACATTATAGCACGTAACGATGACTATGTTGTCTTCGTAGAAGTGAAAACGCGCAGGAACACGGACTTCGGCGATCCCGTCCAGGCTGTCGACGAGCGTAAGCGTCACCATCTGCGCCTGGCTATGAACCATTACATTAAGTATCGGCAAATTGACAATCCTGTCCGCTTCGACATCATAACAATTGTTGGCACACCCAATTGTACCAATCCCGTGATACGCCATCTGGAAGGCGTGCAAATCATGGAGTTAGAGAATCATAGAAGAGGGCAGTATCGCCGATAACCAAAGCCGTATGAGAACAGCAATCATTGGAGGAGGAGCCGCAGGCTTTTTTGCGGCAATCTGCCTGAAGGAAATGCGACCCGAAATGGAGGTATGCATCTTCGAAAGGGCCAACCGGGTTCTGCGAAAGGTGGAAGTGTCGGGCGGCGGGCGGTGCAACTGCACCAACACATTCGCCGAGGTGAGCGACCTGAAGCAGGTGTACCCCCGTGGCCACAGACTACTGAAGCGGCTCTTCAAGGACTTCGGCCCCAAGGATGCCTACGCATGGTTCGAGCAGCACGGCGTCAGACTGACAACGCAGGAAGACCAATGCGTGTTTCCTGCATCGCAAGATTCCCATACAATTATCAATATGTTCCTGGCCGAAGCCCGTCGACACCGTATAGCAATAAAGACGGGGACAAAGATTTCGTCGCTCGACGGGCTGCGCCAAGACTTCGACTTCATCGTTGTCACTACCGGTGGCTCGCCCCGCAAGGAGGGTCTCACATGGCTTGGGCAGGAAGTGGTGACACCCGTTCCCTCGCTCTTCACCTTCAGCATCGACGATGACGGGCTGAAATCGCTGATGGGTACCGTCGTGCAGGAAGCCGCCGTGCATATTCCCGGCTCCAAGCTACGGACTACCGGCCCCATACTCATCACCCACTGGGGGATGAGCGGGCCAGCCGTACTTCGCCTTTCGAGCTATGCCGCCCGCGAATTGGCCGACCACGACTGCCATCTGCCGCTATGCGTGAACTGGGCATGCGCCACCGAAGCCGAGGTGCAACAGGAACTATCGAAGGTCGCAATGCGCAATCCCGGCAAGCAAGTGGGGGGGATGCACCCCTTTGACCTGCCAGCACGTCTCTGGAGCTATCTGGCAGGTAAATGCTTAGGCGCACGCAGCCAGTGCCGTTGGCAGGACATAAACAAAAAGGAAATGAACCGGCTGACAAACATTCTGACAAATGACTGCTATGAGATTGCAGGAAGGGCAGCCTTCAAAGATGAGTTCGTAACGTGTGGAGGAATAGCGCTCAGCGCAGTAGATGCCGCCACACTTGAAAGCAAGACAACGCCACACCTGTACTTTGCGGGCGAAGTGCTCGACATCGACGGAACGACGGGCGGCTTCAACTTCCAGGCCGCGTGGACTACTGCCCACACGGTGGCCAGAGCCATTGCACGGACAGCAGAAGAACGTTAGAACGCAAATTTCATAAAAACGGGGAAATGGTCGGAGTAGCTCAGATTGAGCTTATAGTAACTGACACCTTCGAGCGACTCGTCGTGGAAAATATAGTCAATGCGGAAACTCTTCTTGCCCCTGTAAGTGTACATAAAGCCCCCACCACACTCCTTGAAGCCATCAACCAGATCGCCCTTCATGGTGTTGTAGACGTAGGAATAAGGCACATCATTGAAGTCGCCACAGAGAATGACAGGCAGCTTGCTTTGCTGAATCTCGCTGGCCACGCGACTGGCTTGTCCGGCACGTACAATCATACCACGGGTATAGTTGTCGTAGATGGCACGCACGATGGCATTATCCTCAATATCAGTCCCTTGCACCTGCAGCTTGGCCACGTGGCGCAGCGTGCGGTTGAAGCCAGTGGTCTCCAGATGCACATTGAACACGCGCAGCAACAGGCCGTTCACATCGATGTCGGCCCACATGCCGCTGTTGTTGGTAGCTCCGAAATCGATGATGCCATAACCCTTGACAGGGAAACGGCTGAACACAACCATATCGTCGCGCCCCGTTGCCATATAGTTGAAGTACCCTTTATAGCTGTCGGTGTTCGACTTGTCGCCGCTGGTAGCCTTGTACTCCTGCAAGCAAAGCACGTCGACCTTTTGCTGCTTCATCTCTGAAAGAATATCCTCTGCCTTGAAGCCCGTTAGCTCGCGCCCGAAGGCTGCCACATTGTAGGTGGCAACGGTAAGGCCCGACTTGCCGTCGGCTGACGAGCCAAAGCCTGGCTTAAAGAAGGTGCTTACGTATGGAATGCAGCAGAGCAGCGTGAGTGCGGGTATGGCACACCAGTGCCAACGACGCCTAACCAGCCAATAGATTAGCATCACAATATTGCCCAATATAAGAGCAGGCAGAATGTAGACCAACATGGCCATCATAGTGCCTGTGGCAGGATTGGACCCACCGCCAAAGAGGCCAAAAATCGTGAAGATGGCTATCACAAGCGTGATAACCAGAAACATAAACGAAAAATACTTGTAGACGGCCAGCTTTCCCATGTGCTTGTACTATTCTCCTATATACTTCTTTACAATTTCTATCAGATCTTCCACGCGGAAGGGCTTAGCCATAAAGTCGTCGCAGCCGGCGGCCTTGGCCTGGCGAATGTTCTCCTCAAAGGTATATGCGCTGAGGGCGATGATAGGGGTGTCGTGGTTCACCTCCTTGATGATACGGGTAGCATCGAGCCCGTCCATCTCCGGCATTCTGATGTCCATCAGGATCAGGTCTGGCTTCTCGTCTTCATTCATAGTCACGGCCTCTATGCCATTGTGAGCCCTGAGCAGGCGGTAGCGCTTCTGCAGCACAATGCGCACCAACTCGAAGTTGCTCTCCTCATCCTCGGCCACCATCACGGTCTTCATCTTCTCCTCGTCGGTGCGCTGGCTAACGCGCAGCGTCCTCACGCTGGTGATGGCTCGATTGCTGGTCGACATTCCACCGATTGTGCCATGGAAAGGCATCTCGAAGGTGAAGGTGGAGCCTTTGCCCAACGATGATTTCACGCTAATGGTGCCTCCCATCTTCTCGACGATGATCTTGCAGAGCGCCAGCCCAAGGCCGAAGCCTTTCTGCTGCTCGGCATCCTTCGATGCATAGGCGTCGAAGATATGCTCAATAAAGTCGGGAGAGATGCCCGAACCTGTATCGGATACGTAGAACTGAATAGTCTGTCCCTCTTCCTTCAGCATATAGCCGTAGGTGATGCTGCCACGCGGCGTGTGCTTCAAAGCATTGGAGATGAGGTTCGAGAACACCTGCGTGAGGCGGTTCTCGTCGGTGGTCATCGTCACGGGCATATTGGGATTGGTCCATGAGAGTGTGACCGTTTCGGGGCAGCGGAACTTGAAGAGTTGCTTGATGCTCTCCATCAGCTGATTCAGGTCGGTGGGTGCCTTCTTGATGACAATCTCTCCCGCCTCTACCCTGCTCAGCTCCAGAATCTCGTTTATCAGGCTGAGCAATCGACGGTTGTTGCTCTCAATGATCTCCATGTAGTTCATTCTGTCTTCTACCGACTCGGTTTCAGACATAATACGCGAAAAGCCCTCAATGGCATTCAAGGGGGTGCGAATTTCATGCGACATATTGGCAAGAAACAGCGACTTCATCCGGCTCTCCTTCACAGCCTGCGCTGCCCTTTCCTCATATTCCTTCAATTTCTTGTTGGCTTGCTCCAACTGCTCATTGGCCAACATCAGGTTTCTGTTGGCCTCTGCATACTTTTGCAGCAAGATTTCTTTTTCGTCTTGACTCATCACCAAAATCAAAAAAATTAGCGTATCAGTTGCAAAAGTAATAAAAAAAAATCACACACACTGCATTTTCACGGAAATTTTTCGCTGACAGGCAATTTTTATTGACAAATTTCAGCCCCGGCGTGCTTTTTCCCATGTTCCACTGGTGCTGTGCGAGCGCAAATAGGCCATTCCCCGGAACACATTCAGGTTCATGAACAGGAAGTAATAGGGCACGTAGAGCAGTTTGTTCTTCCTGCCCGAACGAGCCAGGACATAGCCAGCCACGGCAGCCAGATAGAAAGCCACTTGCAGCCACCACACCACGGTATAGACCGTGCCAGCCTTCATCAGCACCAGAAACAGATTCAGGGGGATCAGTGCCAGCATGGCAACTGGGGTAAGACTCCACCGCAACACCCGGTGCGACACAAACTGGAAGCACACCTTGGGATAGCGCAGCGGATTCATCAGCGAGCGCAGCCACCAGATGCTCTGCAGGCCGCCAGCGGCAATACGGCGCTTGCGCTTCGACTCCTCCGTCATATTGGCCGACCCGTACTCCATAGCGTAAGCATCACTGGTATAGGCAATGCGATGGCCATCGGCAACGATGAGCATCGACATCATGAAGTCATCGAGCAGGGCATTTGACGGAGCCTCGCGGTAGTGGCTCATACGCACGGCAAAAAGCTCGCCAGCCGCCCCCATGGCCGAATAGAGTTCGCTATCCCATCGCTTCAGCGTGCTCTCATACTTCCAATACAGGCCTTCGCCCTCGGCTGCCACCTCCCCACGATGGCGGGCGGCCACACGCTTCTCGCCACTCACGCAGCTCACGTTGTCTTTCATAAACTGCCGGACAATCTCTTTGATGGCCATTGCATTCAGCATCGTATTGGCATCGGTGAAGACCACATACTCGGCTTGGTTCTCTCTCAGCCCATGCTGCATAGCAGCGGCTTTGCCCTTGCGTTCGGTCGAGAACACCAGCTTCACCTCGTCATACTGACTCAGCAGCTCGTTGGAGCGGTCATTGCTGCCATCGGTCACCCACATCACGCAGAGCTTATCAGCCGGATAGTCCAATTGGCGAATGTTCTCCATCTTCTCGGGTATCACATCCTCCTCGTTGTAAGCACAGATCATCAGCGTTACAGGCGGCAGGGCCTCATCATCAGCAGGGAGCACAGGTTCTTTAGCGCTCCCGAACAATAACCTCTTTATTTTCAGGACAATAAAGAGAAACGCTCCATAACCGATATAAGTATAGAGAACCAGTAACAGGCAGACCCAGAAGAGTATTTTAAGTGTAAGTATCATAAGCTTAATAATATTGTTTGCGACGGCAAAAGTACACATTATTTAGGAAATAAGCAAGAGATTGGGCTTTTTTCTGCACCACTGCCCCACCCTTTGCCCCCAGACGTGTCGCTGCTACACATTGACCGTCCCACAATATGGGCACTTGCCCTTCTGGTGCAGCTCCCTTCCGCATTGTCCGCACAGGAAGTTTGTGCGCGTCCGGCATACGTAGTTCCACACCGACACGGCGATATAGGCCACCAATAGCGGATAGCCCACATAATAGAGCGTGGAAACGCTGAACACCACATAGCAGATGGCACAGACGGCAATAAGTCCCAGATAGTAGAAGAACGCCTCGCCAGCCGAAAGGTGCCGACGGATATCGTCGATGGCAGCCAGAGCGGCAATAACCATAACCCATACAGAAAGGAGGAACAGTCCCAGATGAAGGGGAACGGCAAAGGGATTGAGCGTTGGGTGGTAGTAGTAATGGCGCCAGGAGTCTGGAGCCACCAGCTGAATGGTGCTGTAGAACACGGCCGAAGAAGCCACCAACAGGCAGAGCAAGGTGGGATAGAAAGAGTCAATGTCGTTGAAGTGAACCATCTTTGCCCCCAGCCGCATCAGCTTACGCACCACGTAGACCGCCAGCGTCAGGGCCACGATGGCCAGGAAGAGCAGCAAGTGGGCGTCGGAAAAGAAATCTATAAAGCGAGAGATGGGCGCATCGGGCGTGACGCCTGGCAACAGCTGGCTTTCATGAATCCAGCCAATGGTCTGCTGGTCGCGGGCCACCTTCACCCAGATAGAGTCGATCGTGTCGGCAGGCATCGTGCTAATGTCGGCCACCACAATGCGGTTGCCCTTGCCTATGGCGAAAGTATCGACCTGCAGCCCGTTCACCACCTCGGTGGGATGCTGGCTGATGAGCTGCAGCGAATCGGCCTTCACGATAAAGTTGAAGTTTTGCGTGTAATGGTGTGATGTATAGAAAGATATGGAATCCATCTGCTGCTCGGTAAGGCTCCAGGCATCAGACGTACCCGTGCCCTGATAATAGCACGAGGCAAGCAGCACACAGCACCAAAGGCACCCCAACATTTTACGCAAAGCAATCATAGCACATCGAAACTTTTCGGCAAATTTAGCATTTTATTTCCAAAAGCCCACGCGCGATATATTAAATAAACTAAAAAATGAACGAAAAAAAGGCTAATCTATCGCCATTTCGCTTTTTTATTTCTAATTTTGTGTGCTAAATGTGCGATTTGTGCACATAAGCCCACTAAAGCGCAAGAATAAATAAAACTATATAATGCATTTCAAATGGAATTACGAAACACCTACACCCGAGCGACAACAAGCGGCTAAGGAACTGGCCGACAAGATGGGAATGAGTCCCGTCATGGGCCATCTGCTCCTGCAAAGAGGCATACGGACAGAGTCGGCTGCCAAGCGATTCTTCCGCCCTATGCTCAATGAGCTGATCGACCCGTTCCTGATGAACGACATGGACGTGGCCGTAGACCGCCTGAACGATGCGATGGGCCGCAAGGAGCGCATTATGGTCTATGGAGACTATGACGTCGACGGCTGTACGGCTGTAGCTTTAGTGTACAAGTTCCTGCAGCAGTTCTATTCCAACATTGAGTACTATATCCCCGACCGCTATGAAGAGGGGTATGGCATCAGCAAGAAGGGACTGGACTATGCTGCCGAACAAGGTGTAAAATTGATTATCGTGCTCGATTGCGGCATCAAGGCAATCGACGAGATTGCCTATGCCAAGTCGCTGGGCATCGACTTTATTATTTGCGACCACCACGTGCCCGATGACGACTTGCCCTGCGCGGTGGCCATCCTGAACCCCAAGCGGGTCGACTCCACCTATCCCTTCAAGCACCTCTGCGGCTGCGGCGTGGGCTTCAAGTTCATGCAGGCCTTTGCCAAGAACAACGGCATACCCTTCTCGCAGCTCATCCCCCTGCTCGACTTCTGTGCCGTGAGCATAGCGGCCGACATCGTGCCGGTGATGGGCGAGAACCGCATCCTGGCCTTCCATGGACTGAAGCAGCTGAACCAGAACCCCTCGGTAGGACTGAAGGCCATCATCGAGATATGCGGACTGACGGGGCGCGAGCTGACCATGAGCGACATCGTGTTCAAGATAGGCCCCCGCATCAATGCCAGCGGCCGCGTGCAGAACGGCACCGAGACCGTAGACCTGCTCGTGGAGAAGGACATCAAGCGGGCACTGGCCGAGGCTACCCACATCAACAAGTACAACGAGCAGCGCAAGGACATCGACAAGCAGATGACCGAAGAGGCCAACCAGATTGCGGAGCGGCTGGAGAGCCAGGAGCACCAGCCTGCCATCGTGCTCTACGACGAGGGGTGGAAGAAAGGCGTGGTGGGCATCGTGGCCTCGCGCCTCACCGAGATCTACTACCGCCCCACCGTGGTGCTTTCGTGTACCGACGGCATAGCCAGCGGCTCGGCCCGCAGCGTGGCAGGCTACGACATCTACGATGCCATCAAGTCGTGCCGCGACCTGCTCGAGAACTTCGGCGGCCACACCTACGCCGTGGGCCTGTCGCTCAAGGTCGAGAACATTCCCGAGTTCCGTCGCCGCTTCCAGAAGTACGTCAGCGAGCACATTCTGCCCGAGCAGACCGAGGCCATGCTCGAAATCGAGGTGGAAGTAGACTTCAAGGACATCACCAAGAAGCTGCACAACGACCTGAAGAAGTTCGCCCCCTACGGCCCCATGAACCCCAAGCCGCTGTTCTGCACCCGCAACGTCTACGACTATGGCACCAGCAAGGTGGTGGGCAAGCAGCAGGAGCACATCAAGCTGGAGCTGGTCGACTCGCGCTCGAGCAACGTGATGAACGGCATAGCCTTAGGCCAGAGTGCCGCAGCCCGCTATATCAAGTCGAAGCGCTCGTTCGACATCGTCTACACCATCGAGGAGAACATCTACAAGCGTGGCGAGGTGCAGTTGCAGATAGAAGACATCAAGCCGTCGGAAATTGAGAATTGAAAATTGAGAATTGAGAATCTTCAATCCATCCTGAAGCGCTACTGGGGCTACGACAGCTTCCGGGGCATTCAGCGCGAAATCATCGAATCGATCTTTGCAGGCCGCGACACGCTGGGGCTTATGCCCACGGGCGGCGGCAAGAGCATCACCTTCCAGGTGCCTGCCCTGGCACAGGAGGGCGTTTGCGTGGTCATCACGCCCCTCATCGCCCTGATGAAAGACCAGGTGCACAACCTACGCCGACGGGGCATCAAGGCAGCAGCCATCTATTCGGGCATGAGCCACGACGACATCGTGCAGACGCTCGAGAATGCCGTCTTCGGTGGCGTCAAGCTGCTCTATGTCTCGCCCGAGCGCCTTTCCTCCGACATTTTCCGCACCAAGCTGCGCCACATGCAGGTGAGCTTCATCTGCGTAGACGAGGCCCACTGCATCTCGCAATGGGGCTACGACTTCCGTCCCAGCTATCTGGAAATAGCCCATATACGCCAGGACCTGCCCGACATTCCCATCCTGGCACTCACCGCCACCGCCACCCCGCAGGTGGTCGACGACATCCAGGACAGGCTGGCCTTTCGCCAGAAGAACGTGTTCCGCATGAGCTTCGAGCGCAAGAACCTGTCATATGTGGTTCGCTACGCTCCCGACAAGCAGCAACAGCTCGTCCATATATTAAATAATGTGGCAGGCTCGGCCATCGTCTACGCCCGTAGCCGCCAGCGCACCAAGGAGTATGCCCAGTTCCTGACGGCCAAGGGCTTCAGCGCCACCTTCTTCCACGCAGGGCTCGCCGATGCCGAGAAAGACCAGAGGCAGCGCGACTGGCAGGCCGACAAGGTGCGGGTGATGGTGGCCACCAACGCCTTCGGCATGGGTATCGACAAGCCCGACGTGCGACTTGTCATCCACGTCGACTGCCCCAGCAGCATCGAGGCCTACTTCCAGGAGGCAGGCCGCGCCGGGCGCGATGGGCAGCGAGCCTACGCCGTGCTGCTATATAACAACAGCGACCAGCAGAAGCTACAGAAGCGCATTGCCGACACCTTCCCCGCGAAGGACTTCATTCGCCAGGTATACGACCACCTGGCCTACTTCTACCAAGTAGGCGTAGGCTCGGGCTACAACGCCATCTTCGAGTTTCCCATCGACAAGTTCTGCCACGCCTACAAGCACTTCCCCATTCAGGTAGATTCGGCCTTGAAGATTCTCGACCGGGCCGGCTATATAGAGTATCGCGAAGAGGAAGAGAGCCAGGCCCGCCTGATGTTCACCATCGAGCGCGACGACCTGTACCGGCTGAAGGGAAACTCGCCCGAAGAGGATAAGATCATCGTGACCCTCTTGCGCCACTACAGCGGCCTGTTCTGCGACTATGCCTACATAGACGAAGCCTTTATCGCCCAGCAGACACAGCTCTCGCAACCCGTTGTCTATCAGTCGCTGAAGCTTCTGTCGCAAAAGCACATCTTGAACTTTATTCCCCAGAAGCGCACGCCCTACGTTCGCTATCGCCAGCGACGCGAGGATGCCGAGCACCTCACGTTCCCCCCCGCCGTCTACGAAGACCTGCGGCGCCGTTTCGCCGAGCGCATTGAGGCTATGCTGCGCTATGCCACGACCAGCGACCAGTGCCGTTCGCGGCAGCTGCTGCGCTATTTCGGGGAATCATCGTCAACTGATTGTGGCCATTGCGACGTATGCCTCGACCGCAAGGGTTCCCTGGTAAGCCGCGAAAAGCTGGAAGAGGCCCAGACGATGATCCTCGACCTGCTAAACGACCGGCAGGAGCACCGCATAACCCAGCTGCACGCACTGCCCCTACCCTACGAAACGATGGACGAAGCCCTGCGCCGCCTCGTCGACGAGCGAACGATAATCGACGACGATGGATGGCTGCGCCTCGGCTAACGCTTGTCTACAAATTTCCATCCTTTCGCATATTTCTCTTTGGGGAAGGCGAACACATCGTCCGTAATGCCGCCCGACTTGAAGTTCGAGATCTTCACCGTAGTCCAGAAGAAAGCCACTTTTATCCGCAGCCGTATGGGGGCGTAGGTCTTCTGCGCCACCAAGGCCTTCACCTCCTTGATGGTGCCCTTGGCTCCCTTCTTCTGCTTCAGCTTGATCATCAGTCCCTCAGGGTCAGAGGCAATGCTATAGTCAAAGTCATCGAGCGAGAACTTGAACTTCCCGCTGTACTTGTCCTTCTTGTCGCTATTGGCCTCGTGAATCTCCACGGTCTTCTTCTTCCTGAAAGCCATATAGGCCGTCTTGCCGTCGTTCCAGGTATCTACGCGCTCATCGCTGAATCGCTGCTTCTTGCCCTTGAACGTAATGTTGCCATGGGTCTTGTACAGCCCTACGATGTTCACATCGTAGGTCAGGGCTGAGCCCTGCTGACCGAACACCCGCTCATAGGCGGTGTCGAATATGCGCCTGGCCTGCCGGGCATTGGGCGTATCACCTTGGGCCGAAGCTCCTGCCACGCTAAGCAGCATCAAGACATATAAAACAATCTTCTTTTTCATTGCGGGTGCAAAATTACACAAAAACGCTTAGAAAACTACAGATTTTGGGAAGATTAACGGTTTACCGCCCCATCGCAAAACAACGGAGGCTTCATTAGAAGACAACGAGGGCCTCATTATAAGACAATGGAGGCCCCATTGCAAGACAATGGAGCCCTCATTAGAAGACAACGGATTCCATACTTAATTCTAATTATGCAGCAATACGAATGCAAAAATAAACCTTTTTGTTGGAATCCCCCAATTTATATCCAAGAAAACATACGGAATCCCCAAATTTTTCACCTAAAAACCGTATGGAATCCCCAAATGTTTGTTTAGAAGCACATCTCGCCGATGGTGAATCGGGAGTCATTCGACTTCACATCAGAAATGCGGTAATGCTGATTTCACGGTTTTGCCATGTGGTGCGCATGGAAACATTGCCACGCTGTCGGTCTGTGCAGTTGTCGTGCCAGTGATGACGAAATCGATGCTGTCTTCCTGGGCGGGAGTGAATGTCTGTCCCTGCCCCGCCCTTAGGAAGAGGCAAAAGAGCATTAAGCAAACTCATCACCAAATTGGGATGCTCGCCGAATATCTTCTTGAAAGTCAGGTCGGCCTTCGGGTCTAAGTACTTTGCCATAGTCGTGATGTTCTAAGAAATCAGCTACAAATATACAAAATGTTTTGGAATAATAGCGCGATTATTGCGTTAAACTTGCGAAATCTGTCTTTTGTTACGCACTTTTTTCGTAATTTTGCATCGCAATGAGAAAAGGACTATCATACATACTGCTTGTGGCAGCCCTGCTGGCCGGGTGCGACGGCAACGCGCCCCGCAGTACGGAGGAGGCCAGCGAGGCCAACGGCCAGAACGACACCACGCTGCTAAGCATTGCCGTGACACCCACGCTCGACTGCCTGCCGCTGTTCGTGGCCAGCGACCACCACCTGTTCGAGAAGCAGGGACTACAGGTGCGCTTAGACAGCTACCAGTCGCAGATGGATCAGGACACGGCCCTGGCAGCAAGCCGCGTGAGCGGAATGACCACCGACCTGGTACGGGCCGAGCGCCTGCGCGGGCAGGGCACCGCCCTAAGCTACGCCACGGCCACGCAGGCCTCGTGGCAGCTGCTCACCAGCCGCACCGCCCGCATCAAGCAACCCCACCAGCTGCGCGACAAGATGGTGGCCATGACGCGCTTCTCGGCCACCCACCTGCTCTGCGACCTAATGGTAGACAGCGCCAAGCTGCCCACGGAGCACGTGTTTCGCATTCAGGTGAACGACGTGGCCGTGCGGCTGAACATGCTGCAGGTGGGCAATATGGACGCGCTGCTGCTGCCCGAGCCACAAGCCACGGCGGCACGCAACATGAAAGCCCACGTGCTCTACGACACCCGCCCGGCCGACCTGTGGCTGGGGGTGATGGTGTTCCGCGAGAAGGCCGTGGACGCCAACCGGCTGAGACTCCTGCAGAAAGTCTACGACGAAGCCTGCGACAGTCTGAACGAGCGTGGGCTCGCGGCATACGCCGACGTGATTATGAGGCGGTGCAACGTGAGCAGGCGCACGGTGGACTCGCTGCCCACCCACTTGAACTACCCCCACTGGCAACAGCCACGAGACCGCGACCTGCAGCGGGCGCAGGAGTGGCTGAAAAAGAACCGACAATAACACACGCGCTTTACTTATGTGGAAGAACAAACTCTTTGACGATATTACCAAACTCGTTCAGCAGCACCGGCTGGGCAAGGCGCTCTACCAGCTGGAGAGCTACCTGCTGGCCAACGCCCACCAGACGGAACTGAGCGAACTGCTCACCCTGAAAGACGACTATCAGCTCATGGCCGACTACTGGCGCAAGGGCTTCGACGACCCCAAACGCGAAGAGGTCTACCTGCAACTGCTGCGGCGCCTCTATGTGCTCACCACCAATGTGGCCATTCACGACCGCATACGCAACACCTCGTTCCTGCTCAGCGCCTACTCACGCTCGCGCCAGGCCCGCAAGAACTGGAGCGTGGCCACCCTGCAGGCCGACCTCGAGGGCTACGTCTCGGAGGTGGCCCTGCTGCAGCTGGAGCCTGAGCACGTGCGACAGCAGAAGAGCCAGCAGCTCTATGCCACCCACCAGCGCATGATGAACGACCTGTTCGACTATATCTGGACTTCGCGCTCGTGGCGTGACTCCATGGCCGGGGCCTTCGAGACCATCCTGCTCTCGCCCACCATCGACCCCATCGACCAGCAGCTCATCGTCAGCGCGGTGATGCTCTCGGCCATGAACGCCTTCGACTTCAACAAGTTCCGCGTGCTCACCACCGTCTATGCACAGGCTTTCGACGAGCAGCTGCGCCAGCGGGCACTCGTGGGATGGGTGCTCTGCGCGGCCTCGAGCAAGGCTTCGCTCTACCCCGAGATGCCCCAGATCGTGGCCCGCCTGTGTGCCGACGAGCGTTGCCGCCAGGAGCTCACCGAGCTACAGCTGCAACTGGTGTACTGCGCCCAGGCCGATGCCGACTCGCAGAAGATACGCGACGAGATCATGCCCGAGCTGATACGCAACGAGAACATCAAGGTGACGCAGCGAGGCATCGTCGAGATGGACGACGACAAGATGGAAGACATTCTGCACCCCGATGCCGCCGAGCAACGGCTGGAGCGGGTCGAGGAGAACATGCGCAAGATGGCCGACATGCTGAAGCAGGGCTCCGACATATACTTCGCAGGCTTCTCGCAGATGAAGCGCTTCCCCTTCTTCAACGACGTGGCCAACTGGTTCGTGCCCTTCTACCCCCAGCACCCAGGCGTGAGCAGCATCTGGGAGGGCGTGAAGGCCAAGAAATTCCTCAAGATGATTACGGGCGTGGCCGCCTTCTGCGACAGCGACAAGTACTCGTTTGTGCTGGCCTTCGACCAGGTGGTGAGCCGTCTGCCTCAGCAGATGCTCGAGATGGTCGAGCAGGGTGAGGCCCACCCCGTGCCAGTGGGCGGCGAGGTGCCCATAGAGGTGCAGC
Organism: Prevotella sp.; assembly: GCA_017478085.1. Lineage (GTDB taxonomy): Bacteria > Bacteroidota > Bacteroidia > Bacteroidales > Bacteroidaceae > Prevotella. The sequence goes on from JAFVEE010000037.1 coordinate 32,897, forward strand.
AGCGGCCCGACTTCCTGCGCCGACTCTACCTGCAGAACCTGTTTCGCTTCTTCCGGCTGTTCCCCTATCGCAGCGAATTCGTCACGCCCTTCGGCCCCCGGCCCTGCATCTTCTTCGCCAACAGTCTGTTCCGCGGCACCGAGCTCGAACAGCGCATGCCCGAGGTGGCATCGTTCCTGGCCAAGCGCAAGCAGTTTGAGGCTGCGAAGAACGTGCTCAGCAACGTGAGCAGCAAGCACCACGACTACCAGTACCTCATGCTGAAGGCCCACGTGCTGATGCACCAGGACGTGGGCGACGGCGCCGAGCTCATCACCATGAACCGCGTAGCCGAGCTCTACGACCGCGCCCTGCGGCTGCAGCCCGGCGATGCCCGCGCCACAAAGGGCCACGCCCGCGCCTTGATGGCCTGCCACAGATACGAGGAGGCCTTCGAAGACTACGAGCAGCTGCTGACACAGCCCACGGTGAACCGAAGCACCGAGCTGAACGCCGCCGTATGCCTGGTGAACATGAAGCGCTACGAAGAGGCGCTGAAGCTGCTCTATAAGCTGAACTACGAGCAGCCCGACGAGCCGCAGTCCAACCGCGTGCTGGCCTGGACACTGGCCGTGAGCGGCAAGTACGAGCAGGCGCAGAAGCTATACGACAAGCTGCTATCGGCCAGCAAGCCCCAGCCTGCCGACATGCTGAACTACGGCTACTGCCTATGGTTCAAGGGCGATGTGGTGAGTGCGGTGAGCATGATGCGCCAGTACAAAGACCAGCAGAAAGAGGCCGCCATCGGCGAGGAACTGCTTCACACAGAGTACCAGCTCATTCGCGACCATGGCATCAGCGATGCCGACATACACCTCATGCTCGACTACTTAGGCGAGTAGCAGCAGGGCCTTGATGTAGGGGCGGTCCCAGTCGCGCAGGTGGTGGCGGGCTTCGTCATACTGCATCAGGTCAAGGTCTATGCGCACCCTGCCCTGCCGCCGGTCTTCGGCGGTGCGTCCCAGCGCTTTCTCTATGTCTTTCAGTTCCCCTACCAGCTGCTCGTCGCCCAGACAAGTGGTGGCGTAGACCAGCTGGTTCAGGTAGAGCGGGGAACTATGAGGGGCCGAGAAGGGCTCCGTCCACAATTCCCGAGTATAGTTTGTATCGGAAAGAATCCGGCTAAGGCACTCGCGTGCCTTGGCCAGATTCTTCTCAGGGTCGCAGTTGGCGGCCAGCGAAATGATGACCTTGTGCTGCTGCTGTGACATTCCTTCCTGTGCTTAGTTGTTGCGGTTGTTGATGCGGCTCTTGATCTTGTCAACGTAGGCATCGATCACGGCCACGGCCACAATGTTCACCACGTCGCGCACCGAGGCACCGAAGTCAATGAAGTGAATGGGCTTGTTCAGTCCCATCTGAATGGGGCCAATGATCTCGACGTCGGCATCGAGCATCTGCAGCATCTTGTAGCTGGAGCGGGCCGAGGTCAGGTTGGGGAACACCAGCGTGTTCACGTCCTTGCCCTTCAGGCGGCTGAAGGGGTACTGCTCGTCGCGCAGCTCACGGTCCAGGGCAAAGCCTATCTGCATCTCGCCGTCGATGGCCAGGTCGGGGTACAGCTCGTGCATCTGCTCTACGGCAGCACGCACCTTGTGGGCACCGTCGCTCTGCGATGAGCCGAAGTTCGAGTGGCTGATCATCGAGATGACGGGCTTCTCGTTGAAGAAGCGCACGGCCGTGGCCGATAGCTTGGCAATGTCTACCAGCGTGTCGGTGTCGGGGTTCTCGTTCACCAGCGTATCGCCTATGTAGAGGGTGCCCTTGGGCGAGTTGATGATGTGCATGGTGCCGAAGTGCTTGTACTCGGGACGTATGCCGATTACCTCGTTCACCACCTTGATAGTGTTCGAGTACTTCGTGTACAGACCCGTCAGGAAGGCATCGGCCTCGCCCGTCTCTACCATCATCATGCCGAAGTAGTTGCGCTCGAACATCTTGTCGTTGGCCTCCTGGAAGGTGTAGCCATCGCGCTGCCGCTTCTCGGCCAGAATGCGGGCGTAGCGCTCGCGGCGCTCCTGCTCAGAGGGGTGGCGCAGGTTCACGATCTCAATGCCCTCCAGGTTCAGGTCCATCTTGCGGGCCATCTTCTCGATCACCTCGTCGTTGCCTAAGAGAATGGGGTGGCAAATGCCCTCGCTCTTGGCCTGCACGGCGGCACGCAGCATAGTGGGGTGAATGGCCTCGGCGAAGACCACGCGCTGCGGATGGGCGGCAGCGGTGCTATAGAGTTTCTGCGTCAGCTTGGTCTCCTGGCCCAGCAGCACACTCAGCGAGTCCTTGTACTGTTCCCAGTCGTCAATCTTCCTGCGGGCCACGCCGCTCTCTATGGCGGCACGGGCCACGGCGGCACTAACCTCGCTGATGAGGCGCGGGTCTACGGGCTTGGGAATGAAGTAGTCGCGTCCGAAGTGCAGGTTGTTCACCTTGTACACGTCGTTCACCACGTCGGGCACGGGCTGCTTGGCCAGGTCGGCAATGGCCAGCACGGCGGCCATCTTCATCTCTTCGTTGATGGCCGTGGCGTGAACGTCGAGGGCTCCACGGAAAATGTAGGGGAAGCCTATCACGTTGTTGATCTGGTTGGGATAGTCGGTGCGGCCCGTCGACATCAGCACGTCGGGGCGGGCTGCCATGGCGTCTTCATACGAAATCTCGGGCACGGGGTTGGCCAGGGCAAAGATGATGGGGTCTTTCGCCATGGTGCGCACCATGTCCTGCGAAAGCACGTTGCCCTTCGACAGGCCCACGAACACGTCAGCACCACTGACGGCCTCGGCCAGCGTGTGCACGTCGCGGCGGTCGGTGGCAAAGAAGCGCTTCTGTTCGTTCAGCCCCTCGCGGTCACTGGTAATCACGCCCTTCGAGTCGAGCATCAGAATGTTCTCCTTCTGTGCGCCCAGGGCCATATAGAGCTTGGTACACGAGATGGCTGCCGCACCGGCACCGTTCACCACGATGCGCACCTTTTTGATGTCCTTGCCAATCACCTCGAGGGCGTTCTTCAGACCGGCGGCACTGATGATGGCCGTACCGTGCTGGTCGTCGTGCATCACGGGTATGTCGAGCGTGCGCTTCAGGCGCTCCTCTATATAGAAGCACTCAGGAGCCTTGATGTCCTCCAGGTTAATGCCGCCGAAGGTAGGGGCTATGCGCTCTACGGCCTCGCAGAACTTCTCGGGGTCTTTCTCGGCCACCTCAATGTCGAACACGTCGATACCGCCATATATCTTGAAGAGCAGTCCCTTGCCTTCCATCACGGGCTTGCCGCTCATGGCACCAATGTCGCCCAGTCCCAGCACTGCCGTGCCGTTCGAAATCACGGCCACCAGGTTGCCCTTGTCGGTGTACTTGTAGGCATTGTCGGGGTTCTCCTGAATCTCTAAGCAGGGATAGGCCACGCCGGGCGAATAGGCCAGGCTGAGGTCAGTCTGCGTGCGGTAAGCCTTCGTGGGCTTCACTTCGATTTTTCCTGGTCGGCCACTCTCGTGATACTGCAGGGCAGCCTCTTTCGTAATCTTTACCATAAGTCTTCTTGTATTTGTGCTAATGAGCTATTGAAAAATTTCAAGGTGCAAAGTTAGCAAAAAATATGAAGAACGGACTGCTTTTCGTGAAATTTATCGTCCTTTTTCTCGTCAGTTTCGTTTTTTTGTTATATCTTTGCAAACATTAGACGAGAAAAACTATGCCAGAAGTTAACCACACCCCCACTTACCGCGAACAGCTCAGGGAGCGCATTCTCGAGGTCTCGATGCAAGCCTTTGCCACTCATGGCGTGCGTGCCGTGAAGATGGACGATATTGCCCAGATGCTGGGCATTTCGAAGCGGACGCTCTACGAGGTCTACGAGAACAAGGAGAGTGTGCTGCGGGCTGGCGTAGAGAAGTACAGGCAGCAGAACGAGGAGGAGATCAGGGCCATGGACAGGCTGAGCAAGAACGTGATAGAGCTCATTCTGATGATGTACGAGAAGAAGGTCGACGAGTGGAAGAAGACCTGCCCCCAGTTCTACACCGACATAGGCAAGTACCCCCAGATTGTGCAGCTGCTGCACAGCAATCACGAAAAGTCATACCAGTACCTGCTGGAGTTCCTGCGACGCGGAGTGAAGGAGCAGCTATTCCGCAACGACATCGATATGGAGCTGCTGGCACAATCGTTTCAGGCCCTGAGCGAGTATATGATGCAGCAGCACCTTTACGAGCAGTACTCCGTCGAGCACATCTACCGCAATCTGGTGCTGGTCATCATTCGCGGAGCCTGCACCACCCGTGGCGTGCAGATGATCGACAAGCTCTTCGCCAGCAAGAAGCCTGCCACGTCGTTGTAGGCTCACGGTATAGTCTCATCGCGCAGGAACTCTTCCCATTGTCCGGCATAGCCGTTGAACACGTTGACGTCTACGCTTCCCCTTATTCCGCTCACACGTCCCTGCGGCGTGAGTTGCCAGATGGCCAGGTGCACATCGGGCTTGTACTCGCTGTAGCGGGCTATCCATATCTGGTAGTCGCGCTTCAGGTCGGGGGCCAGCTGCAGGTATTTCTGCACGAAGCGCTGGTTTACATATAATAATGGACGCGCGCCCGTGCGTACCTCTACTACTTTTATCCACTCCCTGATTTCGCGGAACAAGGCCTCAGGGCCCCCCATCTGCCTGATGAGCGCATCGGTAGGCTCCACATCGAGCATAGCAGGCATGTCGCCGTGGCCAAACCTCGCCTGGCTTAGGAAGTAGTTAGCCTGCAAGCGGCCGCTCTGCCGGGTCGAGAAAAAGTGGTAGGCCCCCACTCGAATGCCCTTGCGACGGGCAGCAGCGTAGTCGGCGGCAAAGTAGCGATTATGAATCGACAGGCCCTCGGTGGCCTTGATGTAGGCAAAGCTCACGGGATAGTTCACGGTGTCCTTGGCATTCCTCTGCGCCTTTTCGCCCAGATGGGTAATGTGCATGCGGCTCCAGTCAATGCCAAACTTGCGCTTGCCCTGCTCGTGCTGGTAGCGCGAAATGTCGATGCCGTATATGCGGTCGCTGGCATGGCTCATACGCTCGCCCAGAAAGCGGTCGTTCTTCCAGATGCCCGCCTTCTGGCCATGCTCGTTCACGGCAAAGCCGAACTCCTGGCGCCGGCCATGCTCCATGTGGCCCTCGAAGTAAGTACCGTCGGGCGTGAGCAAAGAGCCATGGGCATGGGGCTGACCATAGCGGTCGAACTGGCCGGCATAGGTGCCAGCCGTGTCTATGCGCAGGCCGCTCAGCAACGTATCGGCACTCCACAGTCCCCACACGATGGCCCCGTCGGCAGTGCGCCAGGCTCCTGTGCCGTGGCGAGGCGTACAATTCAGCCTGAGCATTCCCGTGGCGGTGGCGGGAAGCGGTGGCAGGAAGGCAGCAGCCAGCGAGTTGCCCTGCTCGCGGTAGCGGGCCACCATGTCGTAGCCCTCCTCGTCAACGTGGTGGCGCTGCAGGTAGTAGTCCAGCTCGGCCTCGACCAGTCTGCGGCGCTCAGCACGGCCAGCGGTATCGGGCTGCACGGCCAGCACTTCGTGGTTCTCACCCGGCTCCGGGCCGACGCTGGAAGCATCATCCTGCCTACAGGCAGAAAACAACAGCAAGAATATTGCGTAGTAAAAAGTATTTCTCATCATAACAGGTGCAAATATACAAAGAAATGTTAATAATCAGCAGAAAAAACTGCAAAAATAAAGAAACAACGCATAAAAATACTAATTTTGCAAACTGAAGTTTACAAAACAATAGAGAAATGGACATAGAAAACAGTAACAATTTTCAGGAAGTACACGAAGCATTCACCATCAAACAGGCAATCGACGAGGCCAAGCGTTGTCTGCATTGCAAGATTCCGCAATGCCAGAAAGGCTGCCCGATTGAGAACAACATACCTTCTTTCACCGCAGCCTTGTCGATGGGCAACATCGGCCAGGCCATGAGCATCATCAACGAGCGTTCCAACCTGCCCGCCATCTGCGGCCGGGTGTGCCCCCACGAGAAGCAGTGCCAGGGCCATTGCGTGCTGGGCAAGAAGGGCACCCCCATACAGATAGGCAAGCTGGAGCAGTTCATTGCCGACTTCGACACCGACATGGAGCTCATTCGTGAGCGTCTGCCACACAAGACGCGCGGCAAGGTGGCCGTCATTGGCTCTGGCCCCGCAGGCCTCACCGTGGCTGGCGACCTGGCCCGGCAGGGCTTCAACGTCACCATCTTCGAGGCTCAGGAAGAGGCTGGTGGCGTGCTGATGTACGGCATTCCCGAATACCGCTTGCCCAAGGCTATCGTGAGGCGTGAAATAGAGAAGATCATAGCCCTGGGCGTCAACATACAGCTGAACACCACGGTGGGCCGTAACGGCGTCACCATCGACTCGCTTTTCGCCGATGGCTACGATGCCATCTTCATTGGCACGGGCACATCGGTACCACAGAACATGGACACAACGCCCGGGGCCAGCCTCCGGGGCGTCAACCAGTCTACCTACCTGCTCCATCAGGTCAACGTGTTCAACGAGGGACTGACCACCCGCGACAAGGTGCCCGTAGACCCGGGCGACCGGGTGGCCGTCATTGGCGGTGGCAATGTGGCTATGGACGCTGCTCGCACGGCCATTCGTCTGGGTGCCGACGTGAAAGTGCTCTATCGGCGCACCCGCGAGGAGATGCCCGCCATCGAGAGCGAATATGAGGAGGCCGTGGAAGAAGGGGTTGAGTTCTGGTGGAACACCTCGTGCACCGAGTTCATTGCCGGCAAGAACGGGCGCTTAGGCGCACTGCGCCTCACTACGCCCGAAGGCGAGAAGGTGGAGCCCTTCAACCGCGTGTTCCTGGCCATAGGCTCGCGACCCGCCAACCGCATTGTCTCGACCACCGCAGGCATCGAGGTCGACGAGAAGGGCTACGTGAAGACCGTTGAGCGGCCCTTCGGCATGACTACCCGCCGTGGCGTTTTCGCCGGTGGCGACGTGGTTCACCGTCCGCAGACGGTGGTACTGGCTATGAAGGCTGCCAAGGAAGTGGCTGCTGGCATTGCACAGTATGTCGATGCCGTGAAACTACTGCAGATTTGTCCCGAATAAGGGCTCGAAACAGGGTGCAAAGGGGCAAAATAGCCCCAAAAATGAGATAAAATGAACTTTTTTCGAAAAAAAACGAGAAAATGTTTGGTCAATTCAAAAAATCTATGTACCTTTGCACTCGCAAAAACGAAAGGATGGCTCCCTAGCTCAACTGAATAGAGCATCTGACTACGGATCAGAAGGTTGTGGGTTTGAATCCCGCGGGAGTCACAAAGTGAAGAGAGAGATTCGGATAACGGGTCTCTCTTTTTTTTCGTTCATACGCACAGCGAAACTTTACAAAACAAAACTCTGAATATGCGAAAACTACAGACACTCATCGCCGCACTGCTGCTTCTGGTGGCAGGCAACAGCTACGCACAGCCTTCACAGCAGAAAGACTCTTTCCAGACAAAGTCGGGCAAGACGGTAACCATCACCCACATCAAGCATGCCACCATGCAGATTACCTACGAGGGCAAGCACATCTACGTAGACCCCGTGACCGAGCTGCACCCACGCACCGACTGGAACGTCTACCCCAAGGCCGACTACATCCTCATTACCCACGAGCACCCCGACCACTTCGACCAAATGTCTATAGCCCAGCTGCGCGGTGCCTCCACCCCACTCTACCTGAACCGCTCCACGCAAGGCTATCTGCACGGCAGCAACGTGGTGATGGACAACGGCGACAGCCTGCGCATTGGCGACGACATCTGGCTCTGGGCAGTGCCTGCCTATAACACCACGCCCGAACACGCACACTTCCACCCCAAGGGCCGCGACAATGGCTACGTGCTGCAGCTCGACGGACTGCGCATCTACATTGCCGGCGACACCGAGGATATTCCCGAAATGGCCAACCTGAAAGACATCGACATTGCTTTCCTGCCCTGCAACCAGCCTTACACCATGACTATCGACCAGCTGGTCAGCGCAGCCAAGACCATCAAGCCCAAGGTGCTCTTCCCTTATCACTACGGCGACACCCGCATCAACATGGTGCTCATGAAGATGGTAGGAAGCGGCATCGACGTTCGCATTCGCAACTACAAGTAGTCACTTTCTATTCATCATCATCCTTGAAATCGAGCATCAGCTGCTGCTCCTGGGCGGCGCGCTTCTGCTGAGCCTTCGACACCAGCAGAGGCCGCAGCCGTTCGGGGTGCATCTCGTTGATGCCCACAATGGGCTGCGAGAAGCTGCTGGTCAGCTCGCCACAGGTAATAAAGTATCTGGCTTTTTTCATCACCACGCCCATCTTCTTCAGGTGGTAGCTGGTGACGCGCCCGTAGCGACGGCTGTTCACGATGAGCCATGCCGACTTGGTTCCAATGCCCGGCACGCGCAGTATGTGTTCGTAGGCCGCCGTGTTGATGTCTACGGGGAAGAACTCGGGGTGGCGCAAGGCCCATGCCAGCTTGGGGTCTACGTCCAGATCCAGGTGGGTATGGGCATCGTCAACAATCTCGTCGACCTTGAAGTGATAGAAGCGCATCAGCCAGTCGGCCTGATACAGGCGGTTCTCGCGCACCAGCGGGGGCTGCTTCAGGTTGGGCAGGCGCGGGTCGTAGGTGTTCACACTCACATAGCCTGAATAGTACACGCGGCGCATCGTTGGCCTGCCGTAGAGGGCCGATGACATGTTCAGGATGTCCTTGTCGCTCTCCTGCGTGGCACCCACGATCATCTGCGTGCTCTGCCCGGCGGGCACGAAGCGCGGCGCATGCCTGTACTTCTTGCGGTCTTCCTTGTTCTCCAATACGCCCTGCTCAATGAGCTTCATAGGCTGGAAAACGCTCTGGTGGTCTTTCTCGGGGGCCAGCAGCCTGAGCGAGTCTTCCTTGGGAATCTCGATGTTCACGCTCATACGGTCGGCCCAGCGTCCTGCCTCAGCCATCAGTTCGGGGCTGCTGCCGGGAATAGCCTTCAGGTGAATGTAGCCGTTGAAACGGTGAACGGTGCGCAGGTCACGCACGATGGCCACCAGCCGTTCCATCGTGTAGTCGGGTGTGCGCACCACGCCGCTGCTCAGGAACAGTCCTTCAATATAGTTGCGGCGGTAGAACTCCATCGTGATCTCCTCCAGCTCCGAGACCGAGAGCGTGGCACGGGGAATGTCGTTAGTCCGGCGGTTGATGCAATAGGCACAGTCGTACTTGCAGTAGTTGGTCAGCATCACCTTCAGCAGCGAGATGCACCGCCCGTCATCGGCAAACGAGTGGCAGATGCCCACGCCACCCACCGTATTGCCCACCATGCCCTGCTGACCACGGCGCACAGTACCGCTCGACGAGCACGATACGTCGTACTTCGCCGACTCGGCCAGAATCCTCAGCCGTTCCATCGTCTTCTCCGTCAGCATGGTTTCTTCACTTGTCTTGTTAAAGCTTTCACAAAAGCCCTATTTGGCTTTTTTCTGTTTTTGCGTCCAAAGGTACAAAAAAAATGTCATTTGGCGGTCCTTCCAAATGTTATGATACCATAAATTATTGGCCGAAGCAGGCTTGTTTTGCACAATTATTGCTAATTTTGTAGCGAAATTGAACAAGAAAAGAGATGAACAAGAAGATTCTTTTAGACGCACATACGCATACGGTGGCATCGGGGCATGCCTACAGCAGCCTGCAGGAAATGGCAAAGGCAGCTGCCGACAAAGGACTGCAGGTGCTGGGCATTACCGAGCATGGGCCCAGTGTGCCCGGCACCTGCCCGATGCTCTACTTCAAGAATATGTTTGTAGTGCCACGCCAGATGTACGGCATCAGGCTGCTGATGGGCTGCGAGATAAACATCCTCGATACCAAGGGAAGCCTTGACCTCACGGACGAGCAGATGGGCTGGCTCGACATTGGCATTGCCGGCATACACGGAGCCTGGTATCAGGCAGGCACGAAGGAAGAGAACACACAGGGCATGATCAACGTCATCCGGCATCCCGGGATTCACATCATCAGCCATCCAGCCGACGGCTCGGCAGAGCTCGACTTCGAACAGCTGGTGCTGGCTGCCAAGGAGGCCCACACGCTGCTGGAGGTGAACAACCACTCGCTGGCTCCACAGCGCAAGAAGACCGTTGCCCGCGAGAACAACCTGGAGCTGCTACGCCTCTGCAAGAGGTACGGCGTGCCTACCATTCTTGGCAGCGACGCCCATGTGTCCTTCCAGATTGCAGACTACGAACGCCTCTACCCCCTGTTGGCTGAGACCGACTTCCCCGACGAGCTGATTATGAACTACTGGCCCGACCGATTCTTCGACTATCTTCGTCTATAGAATAAATTTTCAGAAGGCTGAAAAACAGCAATCGTCCTCTGTATGTAGCACAGATACAAAGTGTATTTGCGCCACATACACTCTGTATCTACGCCATATACACTTCGTATTTGTAGCAAAAAACACTCGCATATTTCGTTGCCCGACCATCTCTACGACACCAGCGGACTGCCCGCAAGAGTCACTGGCAGTGACTCCTCTCTTTTTAAAGAGTATCTAAAGATACTTAAAGCTCTCGACCGTCCTTTGTGGGACGGTCTGTAAAGGAGGCTTGGGCCTCTGGGCGGTGAACTTTCTTGTTCTTCTCCGTTTAGCCCTTATTCTACGGTCGTTCTGCGTTCGCTCGGCCTAAAAGACCTAAAAGGACCAAAAGGACGCTTCGTTTGCAAAGAATCTTCCAAAATCCCTCGTTAGTTTCAACCTTTTTTCGTAACTTTGCGCCTTGAAATCATTTCCCCGTCCGTTAAGGGGGTAACAAAACAACAAAAACAAACAAGAATGAAAGTAATGAAATTCGGCGGAACGTCCGTAGGTTCCGTAGAAAGCATCCTGAGCCTGAAGAAGATTGTTGAGGCCGAACAGGAGCAAGTGATTGTCGTAGTGAGCGCGCTGGGAGGCATCACCGACAAGCTTATCGCTACCTCCCAGCTGGCACTTCAAGGCAATGAGACATGGAAACAGGAGTTTGATGCCATGCAGCAACGTCACCACGACATGGTGGAAGCCATCATCAGCGATACAGAAAAACGAACTACGCTACTGGCCACGCTCGACGATCTGTTCGAGCAGCTGCGCTCTATATATTATGGTGTGTTCCTTATTCACGACCTGAGCCCCAAGACGCAGGCCACCATCGTGAGCTATGGCGAGCGCCTCAGCTCGCACATCGTGGCCACGCTCATCCGGGGCGGCCAGCGCTTCAACAGCCGCAATTTCATTAAGACCGTGCGCAAGCAGGGCAAGCACACGCTCGATGCTGAGCTGACTAACCAGCTGGTGAAGGAGGCCTTCAGTCCCGTCTGTTGCTGTAGTACTGCAACAAACAAGACGGTCCCCGTGGTGCCCGGCTTCATCAGCCGCGACCGCGACACGGGCGAGACAACCAACCTGGGCCGAGGCGGCAGCGACTACACCGCCGCCATCATCGCCGCCGCGATGGATGCCTCGGTACTGGAGATATGGACCGATGTGGACGGTTTCATGACGGCCGATCCGCGCGTCATCAAGACGGCCTACACCATCAACGAGCTGTCGTATGTAGAGGCGATGGAGCTGTGCAACTTCGGTGCCAAGGTGGTCTACCCGCCCACCATCTATCCCGTCTGCGTTAAGAACATACCCATCAAGGTGAAGAACACCTTCAACCCCACGCACCCCGGCACACTCATCAAGCAGAAGATTGAGAACGACCACCGCCTGATCAAGGGCATCTCGAGCATCAAGGGCACCACGCTCATCACCGTGACGGGCCTCTCGATGGTGGGTGTCATCGGAGTGAACCGCCGCATCTTCTCTACCCTGGCCGAGAACGGTATCTCGGTGTTTATGGTGAGCCAGGCATCGTCGGAGAATTCGACCTCTATCGGCGTGCGCGACGAAGATGCCGAGCGGGCCGTGGAGGTGCTCAATGTGGAGTTTGCCAAGGAGATCGTGACGGGAGCTATGTTCCCGATGCACGCCGAGAGCGGACTGGCCACCATTGCTATCGTGGGCGAGAACATGAAGCACACGCCGGGCATCGCCGGTAAGCTGTTTGGCACGCTGGGCCGCAGCGGCATCAGCGTCATAGCCTGTGCCCAGGGTGCTTCAGAGACCAACATCTCGTTTGTGGTCGATGCCAAACTGCTGCGCAAGTCGCTCAACGTGCTGCACGACTCGTTCTTCCTTTCGGAGTATAAAGTGCTCAACCTCTTCGTTTGCGGCATAGGCACCGTGGGCGGCAACCTGCTGGAGCAGATCAACTCGCAATACAAGCAGCTGAAAGAGACACGCCAGCTGAAACTGAAGGTGGTGGGCATCGCCTCCAGCAAGAAAGCCATCTTCAACCGCGACGGCATTGACCTGCGCACTTATAAAGAACAACTGGAACAGGGCGGTGCCAGCAACATTCAGCGGCTCAAGGAGGAGATCATCGGCATGAATATCTTCAACTCGGTGTTTGTGGATTGTACCGCCTCGGCCGACGTGGCCGCACTCTATCAGGATCTGCTGGACCACAACATCTCGGTGGTCACGGCCAACAAGATTGCGGCATCGGGCCCCTACCCTGCCTACCACAAGCTGAAGAAGACGGCCCTGCAGCGTGGCATCAAGTTCCTCTTCGAGACCAACGTGGGCGCAGGCCTGCCCATCATTGGCACCATCAACGACCTGCTGGCTTCGGGCGACAAGATTCTGCGCATAGAGGCCGTGCTCAGCGGCACGCTCAACTTCATCTTCAACACCATTTCCAGTGAAGTTTCGTTCTCCGAGACCGTGCGTCTGGCCAAGGAGAAGGGCTACAGCGAGCCCGACCCGCGCATCGACCTGTGCGGCAAGGACGTTATTCGCAAGCTGGTCATCCTGACCCGCGAGGCTGGCTATCAGGTAGAGCAGGAAGATGTGGAGAAGCATCTGTTCATGCCCGATTCGTTCTTTGCAAGGCAAAGCGGCAATGCCGAGCGCTTTGAGGGATCGATTGACGACTTCTGGAAGAATCTGCCCCAGCTCGATGCCGACTTCGAAGCCCGCCGCAAGGTGCTGGAGAGCGAGAACAAGCGTTGGCGCTTCGTGGCCAAGATGGAGGGTGGCAAGACCAGCGTGTCGCTCGAGGCCGTGGGGCAGCACCACCCGTTCTATGGTCTGGAAGGTTCCAATAATATTGTGCTGCTCACCACCGAGCGCTACCGCGAATACCCGATGCTCATTCAGGGCTATGGTGCGGGAGCAGGTGTCACTGCCGCAGGCGTCTTCGCCAACATTATGAGTATTGCTAACATATAAGGCCCATAAGCCCAATAGGGCCTATAAGACCAATAGGACCCATAAGACTCAAAAGTCAAATGAAACATATCATCATCCTTGGCGACGGCATGGCCGACCACGCCGTTGAACGATTAGGAGGCAAGACACTCCTGCAATATGCCGACAAGCCCATGATGGACTATCTGGCAAAGAACGGCCGCACAGGCCGCTTGGTCACCGTGCCCGAGGGCTTCCCCCCAGGAAGCGAGGTGGCCAACACGGCCATACTGGGTTACGACCTGAACAAGGTGTACGAAGGGCGCGGGCCGCTGGAAGCCGCCAGCATCGGCTACGATATGGCCGACGATGATTTTGCCATCCGCTGCAATATCATCACCATTGGCGATGGCAACATCATCACCCACAACGGCGGCAACCTGCAAACAGAGGATGCACGAGTGCTCATAGACTACCTCAATGAGCATTTAGGCAATGACCGCGTGAAGTTTATCTGTGGCATACAGTACCGCCATCTGCTTGTCATCAAGGGCGGTTCAAAGCACATCGTCTGCGCCCCGCCCCACGACCATCCCAACGAGCCGTGGCGGCCATTGCTGGTGAAACCCGCCCCTACGCCCGTTCCTCCTTCGGCTGACAGTGTGCTCAGCGGTTCTGCCGCTGAGTCCGCTTCCCTCTCTCCCCAACAGACCGCCGACCTCATCAATGACCTCATATTGAAATCGCAAGAACTGCTGGCCCGTCATCCCTATAACCAGGCCAAGGCGGCGCGTGGCGAACGGCAGGCCAACAGCATCTGGCCCTGGAGCGGCGGCTACCGGCCATCCATGCAGACGCTGATGGAGCAATATCCACAGGTGAAGACGGGTGCCGTCATTTCGGCTGTCGACCTCATTCAGGGCATTGGCCGCTATGCCGGCCTGCGCATCATCAAGGTGCCCGGTGCCACGGGGCTGGCCGATACCAACTACGAGGGCAAGGCCCAGGCCGCTATCGAAGCACTGCAAAAGGACGACTTCGTCTTCGTGCACGTAGAGGCTACCGACGAGGCCGGCCACGATGGCGACCTCGACCTGAAGCTCCGCGCCATCAACTATCTGGACCAGCGGCTCATCAAGCCCATCTTCGAAGCCACTGAGCAGATGCAGCAGCCCGTCTGCATAGCCGTGCTGCCCGACCACCCCACCCCGGTTGAGCTGCGCATCCACGTAAACGAGCCTGTGCCCTTCCTTATATATTATAAAGGTATAGAGCCCGACGAGGTTCAGCAGTACGACGAGGTATCATGCGTAAGCGGCAGCTATGGCCTGCTGCGTCTGGGCCAGTTCATGCAAGAGTTTATGAAGATAGCATAACTACCATTATTACCAAACTAAACAAAACAAGAACAATGAAAGAACTGAAAGGAACAAAGACCGAGAAGAACCTGCAAGAGGCTTTTGCAGGCGAGTCGATGGCACGTAACAAGTACTCCTACTGGGCATCGAAAGCCAAGAAGGACGGCTACGTGCAGATAGCAGCCATCTTCGAAGAGACGGCCGCCAACGAGAAGGAGCACGCCAAGATGTGGTTCAAACTGCTGGAAGGCGGCAGCATCAAGGGCACCGAGGACAACCTGGAGGCAGCTGCCGGAGGCGAGAACTTCGAGTGGACCGACATGTATGCCCGCATGGCCCGCGAGGCCCGCGAGGAAGGCTTCGACGAGATAGCCGAGAAGTTCGAGGGCGTGGCAAAGATCGAGAAGGAGCATGAGGAGCGCTACCGCAAGCTGCTCGACAACATTCGCAAGGAGCGCGTGTTCTCGAAGGACGGCGACGTGATCTGGCAGTGCTCAAACTGCGGACACATCGTGATTGGCAAGAAGGCCCCCGAGGAGTGCCCCGTGTGCAACCATCCGCAGGCCTACTTCCAGGTGAAGGCCGAGAACTACTAAGCCGCATCCATGTTTACTATCAACATTACCGACAACGCACTGAGGAAGGCAGCCAGCCAAGGCATGGATGCCTTCCTACAGGTGTTTATAGACGCGCTGCGGCAGGCCGTGGGCGGCGAGCTGACCGCCGAGACGATGGCCCAGCTGAACAGCGACCAGGTGACGCTGCTGGCATGGGACACCCTGCACCAGGAGGTGATGGACGGCGGCTTCGTGCAGCTCATACACAACGGCTACGGCCCCTTCATCTTCAAGAACCCCTTTGCCAAGGCCTTGAACAAGATGTGGGGCATGCGCGAACTGTCGAAGCTCGTCTACGATGCCCACACGCTCTATGCCAAGTATGGCGCAGAGATCGAGAAGGACTGCTCTGACGAGGAGTTTATGGCCCTGTTTGAGCAATACCCCGAGTTCGACGACCTGGACGACCAGTTCGTAGAGCAGGAGGAAGCCTACACCGAGCAGGTGGCCCGCTATGTAGACGAGCACATTGAGAAATTTGCTACCATTGTAAATGAATAAAGAACAGGAACTGCTCAGGAAGAAAAGCCCTGTGCAGATAAAAAACAAGAAAGCCGCCTTCGAGTACTTCTTCATAGAGGAACTCACGGCGGGCATCGTGCTCACGGGCACCGAAATCAAGTCTATCCGACTGGGCAAGGCCAGCCTGGTAGACACCTATTGCGCCATCATACGCGGCGAGCTGTGGGTGAAGGGCATGAGCATCAGCCCCTACTTCTACGGCTCGTACAACAACCACGAGATGAAGCGCGACCGCAAGCTGCTGCTCACCCGCCGCGAGATAGCCCGCTTAGAGAGCGCCACGAAGCAGACGGGCTATACCATCGTGCCCACGCTGGTATGGATCGACGAGAATGGCCGTGCCAAGATGGACATTGCCCTGTGCAAGGGCAAGAAGGCCTACGACAAGCGGCAGACGCTGAAGGAGAAGGAAGACCGACGCGAGATGGATCGCGCAATGAAAATATACAAATGAGTAAAGACTTACAGGGGATTGTTCAGGAGCGGATATTGATTCTCGACGGTGCCATGGGTACCGTCATTCAGCAATACGGCCTGGCCGAAGGCGACTTCAGGGGCGACCGCTTCGGCAAGCTGCCCGGACAGCTGAAGGGCAATAACGACGTGCTCTGCCTGACCCGCCCCGACGTGATCAGCGACATTCACGAACGCTACCTGCGGGCAGGGGCCGACATCATCACGACCAATACCTTCAACGCACAGCGCATCTCGCAGGCCGACTACCACCTGGAAGACACGGCGCGACAGATGAATCTGGCCGGTGCCAGGCTGGCACGGCAGGCCGCCGACAAGTATGCCACCCCAGAGCGTCCGCGCTTCGTGGCAGGCTCGGTAGGCCCTACCAACAAGACCTGCTCCATGTCGCCCGACGTGAGCAATCCCGCTGCACGCGAACTGGACTACGACCAGCTGTTCGATGCCTACACCGAGCAGATGGAAGCCCTGATAGAAGGGGGTGTCGACGCTTTGCTCATAGAGACCATCTTCGACTCGCTCAATGCCAAGGTGGCCATCGACGCTGCCATGCACGCCATGCAGCGGCTGCAGAAGGAGCTGCCCATCATGCTCTCGGTGACCATCAGCGACCTGGCTGGGCGCACGCTGAGCGGCCAGACGCTCGACGCCTTCCTGGCATCGGTCAGTACCTACCCCATCTTCTCCATCGGTCTGAACTGCTCGTTCGGCGCCCGGCAGATGAAGCCCTATCTGAAGGAACTGGCCCGGCGTGCACCTTATTATATAAGTGCCTACCCCAATGCCGGACTGCCCAACGAGATGGGCCTGTACGACGAGACACCCGAGACGATGGCCCCGCAGATTGGCGAGTTCATCGACGAAGGCATCGTCAACATTGTGGGCGGCTGCTGCGGCACCACCCCCGACTTCATAGAGAGATACGTACCGCTGGCTGAGGGGAAAAGGCCGCATATCCCTGCGGAGAAGCCCGACCGGCTATGGCTATCGGGACTCGACGTGCTGGAGCTTACGCCGCAAATTCCTTTCGTCAACGTAGGCGAGCGGTGCAATGTGGCCGGCTCGCGCAAGTTCCTGCGACTCATCAAGGAGAAGAACTACGACGAGGCCATTGCCATTGCCCGCAAACAGGTGAGCGACGGTGCACTGGTCATCGACATCAACATGGACGACGGTCTGCTGAATGCCCGGCAAGAGATTGTGACCTTCCTCAATATGATTGCCGCCGAGCCCGACATTGCCCGCGTGCCCGTCATGATCGACTCGAGCGACTGGCAGGTGATCGTGGCAGGTCTGAAATGCGTGCAGGGCAAGAGCATCGTGAACAGCATCTCGCTGAAGGAGGGCGAGGAGGTGTTCTTGCAGCATGCCCGCGACGTGATGCGCTATGGTGCCGCCGTGGTGGTGATGTGCTTCGACGAATTAGGACAGGCCACCAGCTACGAGCGGCGCATAGAGATAGCCAACCGCGCATATCACCTTCTTACTGAGCGTGTTGGCATGAATCCGCACGACATTATCTTCGACCCCAACATCCTGGCCATTGCCACCGGCATTGAGGAGCACGACAGCTATGCACTGGACTTCATTCGTGCCACCCGCTGGATTCGCGAGAACCTGCCAGGAGCCCACGTCAGCGGTGGCGTGAGCAACCTGTCGTTCTCGTTCCGGGGCAACAACTACATTCGCGAGGCCATGCATGCCGTGTTCCTTTACCACGCCATCCAGGCCGGTATGGACTTCGGCATCGTGAACCCCGCTACGAAGGTGCTCTACAGCGATATTCCGCAGGAACAGCTGCAGGTGCTCGAAGACGTGATCCTGAACAGGGCGAAGAAAGAAGGCTTTATCGACAGGCTGATAGAAATTGTGAAGGAGCCGGCCAGTGCTATGGAAGTCACCTCGGGGGCCGCAGGAGGGGGCCGCACACCAGGGGGCTCGACCGCGCTTGACGCCCTGCCATTAGAAGACCGACTGCAACAGGCCCTGATCCGGGGCATAGGCGACAACCTGCAAGCCGACATAGAGGAGGCACTGAAGAAATATCCCCACGCCGTCGACATCATTGAGGGGCCGCTGATGGCCGGCATGAACGAGGTGGGCAGGCGCTTCGGCGAAGGCAAGATGTTTCTGCCACAGGTGGTGAAGACGGCCCGCACCATGAAGCAGGCCGTAGCCATCCTGCAGCCCCACATCGAGGCTGAGCAGACCGGCAGTGGACAGAAGGCCGGCAAGGTGCTGCTGGCCACCGTAAAGGGCGACGTGCACGATATAGGCAAGAACATCGTGAGCGTGGTTATGGCCTGCAACAACTATGAGGTCATAGACATGGGCGTCATGGTGCCCGCCGAACAAATTGTGCGCAAGGCCCAGGAGGAGCAGGTAGACATAATCGGCCTGTCGGGCCTCATCACGCCCAGCTTAGAGGAGATGGTCAATGTGGCCACCGAGCTGCGCAAGGCGGGGCTGAACATACCCATCATGATAGGCGGGGCCACGACCAGTCAGTTGCATGTGGCACTGAAGATTGCCCCCGTCTACGGCGGCCCAGTGGTGTGGATGAAGGATGCCTCGCAAAACGCGCTCGTGGCCAACAGGCTGATGAACGACGAGGCGCAGATGGCCGAACAACTGAACAAAGAATACGAACACCTCAGAGAGCAGTACCACCAGGAGCAGCAACAGCTGCACTCACTCGAAGAGGCCCGCAAAAACAAGCCAAACCTATGGACAGAATAAGAAACATTATTTTCGACCTGGGCGGTGTCATCATCACACTGGACCAGGAGCAAGCCATACACCGATTTGAACAGCTGGGACTGAAAGATGCCCGACAGCGACTGGATCCCTACACACAGCAGGGCATCTTCGGCGACCTGGAGGAAGGCAAGATCAGTGCCGACGACTTCATTCGCGAGCTGAGCCTGCTGACAGGCCGCCAGCTCACCTTCGACGAGTGCCGCCACGCCTGGCTGGGCTACTGCAAGGAGCTGCCCCAGCGCAATCTCGACGCACTGAGGCGGCTGCGCAGCGAGGGCTACCGACTGGTGCTCCTGTCGAACACCAACCCCTTCATGATGTCGTGGGCCATGTCGCCCGACTTCGATGGGCAGGGGCACTCCCTAAAAGACTATATGGATGCCTGCTACACCAGCTACACCATGGGCGTGATGAAGCCCAATGGCGAGTTCTTCCACCGCGTGCTGCTGGCTGAGGGAACAGCCCCGTCGCAAACGCTGTTCGTCGACGACGGCCCCCGCAACGTGGCCATGGCCAGCCAGATGGGCATTCGCACCTTCTGCCCCCAGAACGGGGCCGACTGGACTAACGAAATCTATCAGTATTTATGAAAAAGATCATGCTCTTGCTGGCCCTCATGCTCACCCTGACGGCCAGTGCACAGAACAAGCGCGAGTTTCGCGGAGCCTGGATTCAGTGCGTGAACGGACAGTTCCAGGGTATAGGAACCGCACAGATGCAGCAGACGCTGCGCTACCAGCTCGACGAGTTGCAGAAAGACGGCGTGAACGCCATCATCTTCCAGGTGCGCCCGGAGTGCGACGCCCTCTACGCCAGCCAGATAGAGCCCTGGAGCCGCTTCCTCACCGGACAGCAGGGACGTGCCCCCCAGCCCTACTGGGACCCCCTGCAGTGGATGATCGACGAGTGTCACCGCCGCGGCATGGAGCTGCACGCCTGGATCAATCCCTACCGGGCCAAGACCAAGACCACAACCATGCTGGCCACCAACCATATCGCCATACGCCAGCCACAACGCTGTTTCGACTACGACGAGATGAAGATCCTGAATCCTGGTCTGCCGGAGAACCGCGACTACATCTGCCAGGTGGTGCGCGACATCGTGACCCGCTATGACATCGACGGTCTGCACATAGACGACTACTTCTACCCCTACCCCGTTGCCGGACAGAGCATCCCCGACGATGCACAGTACCGCCAGTACACTAATGGCATACGCGACCGGGGCGACTGGCGCCGCTACAACGTGAACCTCTTCATGAAGCAGCTCTACGAGACCGTACACCAGGCCAAGCCTTGGGTCAAGGTGGGCGTGTCGCCCTTCGGCATCTATCGCAACAAGAAGAGTGCCGCCATAGGCAGCAACACCAATGGCCTGCAGAACTACGACGACCTGTATGCCGACGTGCTCTTCTGGATCAGCAATGGCTGGCTGGACTACTGCGTACCGCAGCTATACTGGGAGATAGGACACAAGAGTGCCGACTATGACACCCTGATACGCTGGTGGAACCAGCATGCCGCCGCACGTCCGCTCTACATTGGCGAAGACATTGAGCGCACCGTGAAGAACGCCGATCCCAGCAACCCGTCCAGCCATCAGCAGGCAGCCAAACACCAGCTGCACCAAGAGATGAAGAACGTGAAGGGCACCGTGCTATGGTATGCCAAGATGGCCGTCGACAACCCTGCCAACTATGCCACCATGCTGCGCAATGAATACTGGCGCTATCCTGCTTTGCAGCCCCAGATGCCTTTCATCAGCAAGAAGTCGCCCAAGAAGCCCCGAAAGCTGAAAGCCCTATGGACCAGCGACGGGCAGATGCTCTTCTGGACGGCTCCCAGCGGAAAGGGTTGGCAGGACAAAGCCCAGCGATATGCCGTCTACCGTTTTGCCAAGGGCGAGAAGGTAAACATCAACGACGCATCGAAGATTGTTGCCATCACCACCAATACGTTCTATCCCCTGCCACAAATCGATGGCAAGCGCACCTACACCTATGTGGTGACCGCACTGAACAGACTCGACAACGAAAGCAAGACAGCCAAGAAGAAGGTGAAGCTCTGAAGCAACCTTCTTCCCGGCTGTCTTGCTTTTATAGAATAAGCGAATAATTTCAGTTCTACCGACCTGCTGAGCGCTCCCACTCGATGGTCTTCTGCTGGTTCTGCACCAGGAAGTCGATGTCGTCGAGACCGTTCATCAGGCAGTGCTTCTTGTAGCCATTGATGTCGAAATGCTCGCTGCGGCCCGTGGCCTTGTTGGTCACGGTCTGCTGGGGCAGATCAACCTCGACCTCGGTCTTGGGGTCCTGACGGATGCTGTCGAAGAGCTCGGCCAGGAAGGGCTCGCTCACCACGACGGGCAGCACGAAGTTGTTGAGTTCGTTGTTCTTGTGGATGTCGGCGAAGAACGAGCTGATGACCACGCGGAAGCCGTAGCCCGCGATGGCCCAGGCAGCGTGCTCGCGACTGGAGCCGCTGCCGAAGTTCTTGCCCGCCACGAGGATGCAGCCGGAGTAGGTGGGGTCGTTGAGCACGAACTGCTCGTTGACAGTGCCGTCGGCATTGTAGCGCCAGTCGCGGAAGAGGTTATCGCCGAAGAAGCTCTCCTCGCGGGTGGTGGCCTTCAAGAAGCGGGCGGGTATGATCTGGTCGGTATCGACGTTCTCCAAGGGAAGGGGAACGCAGGTGCTGGTGATGATATTGAATTTCTGTTTCATAA
>JAFVEE010000038.1 GCA_017478085.1 Prevotella sp.
CTGTTAATCTGCTGCATAGTACAACCTTGTTTTTATATAAATTAATGCAAAAGTAGAGAAAAATAATGAGACTGCCAAACTTTTCAAAATAAATTCGTATCTTTGCAGGCGAGATTCCATCTCAGGAAAAATATATCATACTTAATTTATATGATTGGAACAGTAGCAAATACAGCACCTGACACATTCACGCTGACCGTGCCAAAGGCCGACGTGAGTTTCTTCAAGACGATGGCTAAGAAGATGGGATGGACGATAAAGCGCAAGCGCACGGCCAAGCCCCGCCTATACGACCCTGAGACGGGCGAGTACCTCAACGACAAGACAATGAAAGCTATCGAGGACGTGCGCAGCGGCAAGGAACCTGTGTACGAGATAAATTCGATGGAAGAATTCAAGGCGTGGTGCGAAGCCCTTTGAAATTATGGCAAAGTACACAGTAAAGCCAACGGGCCCGTTTCGTAAGGATTTGAAACTGGCCAAACGCAGAGATCTCTCGTTGACCAGATTGGTCTTTAGGCACGGAAAAACACGGAAGAACACTGTTTTCCTTATTGTCCTATGACTAAAAGCCCGTGTTTATCCGCGTTTTTCCGTGCCAAAGACTTCTAATGACCATTTTGGGTTTATGTCGTAGCCTTACAAAGGAAGCTCCTTTAAAAGATTTTTAGCCCTGTTTTCAATATCAAATGAAGATTGAGAAGAGCGAGTTGAGTAATCGCTTGCAGGCATATACATCGTAACTAATTGACTGGCACTATAGACTTGCATAACTACAACCGTATTTGCATCAGCTAATTCAATATTGTCAGCACCGATAAAATAAGTGTCTTCACCTTTATAAAAGGGCAACATCAGATACCTTTCTGCTAAGTAGCTTGCATATTGAGAAGAGTGCTTAGTACTAACTACAGCCATGACAGCCTTTAGCTTTCTGTTTTCAAAACTATAGGCAAGAGTACTTGCTGCACCTGCATCTTCATATGCCAGAAGGGTGTCTGTCGATTTTCTGCTAAACGTGCCTTGCTTTTGATTCGTCTTCACGTAATTTATATCGCATCCCCAATCACAGACAGGGTCATCGTAAAGGTGGTATGCAGGCAGCACGGTTATTGAAATTGTCTTTCTGCCATTTACCACTAAAGCGGCCTCTCCTACGTGCCAACCATACACAACATTCTTTGATGCATAAGCAACGAATCGGTTTGAGGTAGAAATGGTATCAGCCCCCTGAATTGTCTTATTTTGTCCAGCAAGTAAAGATATGGGGGTGGTGTCAACTCCATCATCTTCATCGTCATCATCACTGCTACAAGCAGTAAAACTAACACTCAACATTGCGACCATCATGAAGGCCAGCAAGTTCCATAAATACTTTTTGTTCATAATTGTTATTTTTAGATGTTAATACTAATTGTTTTCATTACAAAGCCAGCACTGACATCTATAGAAAGAGGAAAGCGCAGCCCCGCCATATCTCCTAACGGGCTCTGCAATGCCCCAAACATACTATGGTGAAGACTACGCTTTATAGGCGTAGCTTCAACGTATGTTTGTTTTGCTCTTTTCTTTTTCGAGTTTGCAGATTCGTTAGGAGAATTGAGCAACAATATGTCTTGTGTCCCTTACAGAACACGGTGCAAAGGTAATAAAAATAGTTTAAATTCGGGGCAATTTGTTCACATTTTTATCTCGACTGGGTTATAATCCCAGAAATTTTATCTAAATTTGCAGGCGAGAAACGACTATAGTCGCTTGCCAGAAGCAAGAATTACAAAACTCATAACGTTATGATGCAGTTAATCAACAACAACGGCACAGTGCTTCTCGAAAGGGAGAAGTCCAACACGAAGGGAGCAAATAACTCCACGCTCCACGTCAGGCGTATGTCCCAGGGTATGAAGAAGACCGTTCGCCCTGTGCTTATGAGCAAGGAGGAGTTTTTCACAAAAGTCATCAAGACCACCGACGATGCCAACGTATAAGAAAGTGGTGCCACAGGCTCCAACGTCTATCTTGTCCACGTGCTGGTTCCTACGGGCGATTTCGTGACCCAAGTAGAAGTTATGGAGAGCGATTTTCAGGACATCGATGTCCTCATTGGCATAGATGTCATCGTTTTCGGTGACTTCCTCATCACCAACAAGGACGACAAGACCACGTTCCAGTTCCGCACACCCAGCGAAGGCGGCGTGGAACTATAATAATGTGGACAAACCAAGTTTCACTCCAACGAAAAATACGCAGAACACGTCTACGTATTACTAAGGTTTACCACAACCTATATTCCCCACAGAAGCAGCAGTTATGGATACAAGACAATATTTCGACGATGCGGTGGAACTGCTCCAGGAGCTGATTGCCACACCACGGGTGAGCCGCGACGAAAGCCGCGCGGCCGACGTGCTCTTCACCAGGATGAGCCAGTGGGGACTGTCGCCCCAGCGCGAGGGCAACAACGTCTGGGCCATCGCCCCCGGCTACGACGAGCAGAAGCCCACGCTGCTGCTCAACGCCCACATCGACACGGTGAAGCCCGTGGCCACCTGGACACGCGACCCCTTCACTCCTACCATCGAGGGCGACCGCCTCTACGGTCTGGGCTCCAACGACTGCGGTGGCGGCCTGGTGTCGCTGCTGCAGGTATTCCGGATTCTTTCAAAAGAAGAGGGAGCCTCTTCGCTCAACCTCGTCTACCTCGCCTCCTGCGAAGAAGAGGTGTCGGGAAAGGATGGCATCGTGCGGGCCTTGCCACTGCTGCCCAAGATTGATGTGGCCATCGTGGGCGAGCCTACGGGTATGCAGCCAGCCATTGCCGAGAAAGGGCTGATGGTAATCGACGGCTATGCCCACGGCGTGAGTGGCCACGCGGCCCGCAACGAAGGGGTGAACGCCATCTACGAGGCCCTCGACGACCTGGTGTGGCTGCGCGACTACCGCTTCCGCAAGGAGAGTCCGCTCCTGGGCCCCACGAAAATGACGGTGACGGTGGTGGAGGCCGGCACGCAGCACAATGTGGTGCCCGACCAGCTGCACTTCGTCATCGACGTGCGCACCAATGAGTACTACCAGAACGAATACGTGTTCGAGTTCCTGCGCAAGCACATGAAGAAGTGCGAGCTGAAGGCCCGCTCCTTCCGTCTGCACTCGTCGTGCATCGCCCAGGACCACCCGCTCATCAAGCGTTGTGTGGAGATGGGCCTCACGCCCTTCGGCTCGCCCACGCTGAGCGACCAGGCGCTGATGCCCTTTCCCTCGTTCAAGCTGGGCCCCGGCCAGAGCAGCCGCAGCCACTCAGCCGACGAGTACATCTGTTTGAGTGAAATGGAAAATGCCTTGCAGACATACCTCAAACTACTTCTTCATTTTGATTGAGCAAACTTCCTTACTACCATTGTAAGCGACCGTCTGCGTCTGACCGCCGGGCAGCACCAAGAGGAAGGTGCGCCGGGCGGGCATCTGGGCGTAGCTGCCCTCGCGGCGGGCGATGGTGAGGCTGTGGCGGGCATCGTCCCAGCTGAAGGTGATGCGCGAACACTGGCCCTGCTCGTAGGCGCGGGTGGTGCCGTCGTCCTCATAGAGGGTGAAGGCGGCATCCTTGCCGGGATAGATGCTGATGACGAGCGTGTCGCCCCGACCGTCGGCGGCATACTGCCTGCTGGTGGCTGCAAGGGGAACAATGCTGCCTGCACGCACGAAGACGGGGATGCGGGCGGCATCGGTCTCTACGGTCTGCCCACCCTGGTAGTGGCGCTGGCTGCGCATATCGTACCAGCCGCCCGGCTGCTGGGGCAGATAGGTGCGCCACGTCTTCGCACCCGCCTCGGTGACGGGGCTGACGAGCAGCGAGCGACCGAACATATACTCGTACTTCTGTTGCAGGGCCTGCGTGTCGCCCGCAAAGTCGAACACCAAGGGGCGCATCAGCGTAGAGCCCTCGAAGCTGACGGCAGCCGCCTGACTATAGATGTAGGGCAGCAGGCGGTAGCGCTCCTTCAGGCAGTCGGCAAACAGCTGCATCACGTCCGGACCGTAGTTCCACGGCTCGGTGTTGCTCATATAGCCGTGCACGCGCATCAGGGGCAGGTAGACGCTGGTCTGCACCCAGCGCAGGAGCCGCTCGTGGTAGGCGGGATCGCTGTACTGGTTGCCGGGACGGAAGAAGCCGCCTGCATCGTAGGTCCACCAAGGTATGCCTGCCGCCTGCATGCCCAGTCCGGCAGTGATCTGCCTGCGGAAGGTCTCCCAGTCGTTGCCCACGTCGCCACTCCACATCGCCGCCCCGTAGCGCTGAATGCCGGGGAAGCCGCAACGGGTGAGGATGACGCCTCGCCCCCTACCCTCCCCCAAGGAGAGGGAGCTAAGCCCTTCATACACCGTCTTGTTGACCAGCAGGGGATAGACGTTGCGCACCTGCTCGCCGCTCCAGCGGCCATTGTTCACGCGACGGCCTGCGAGGTCGTCGTTCTCAGGCTCGGTGGCATCCTGCCACCAGGCATCGATGCCCAGGGGCACCAGGCGCGAGGAAAAGTTCTTCCAGTAGGCGGCGGCAGAGGCGGGGTTGAAGAAGTCTATCCAGTCAGTGCCGGGTATGTAGTGACCATCGGCCTGCATCTGCCGGCCCACCTCCGAGTTCTTGTCGATCTTCGACCACACCGAGACCATCAGCCGCAGGTTCATCTGGTGCAGGCTGTCGGTCATCGCCTTCGGGTCGGGGTAGTTGGCTTCGTCGAAGCGCATCGAGTTCCAGCCGTGGCGGCCCCAGTACTGCCAGTCCTGCACCAGCACGTCGACGGGCAGCTGCTCGCTGCGGAAGCGACGGGCGGTCTGCATAATCTCCTGCTGCGAGTGGAAGCGCTCGCGACAGTGAATGTAGCCCAGCATCCACTGGGGCATTATGGGTGCGGGGCCGGTCAGGGTGCGGTAGGAGGCGATGATTTCGTCGGGAGAACCGACGAACACGGTGTAGTCGACGGCGGTGGCCACGGGCGAGCGGAAGGTGGTCTCGTCCTTCACCTTATTATAATAGAGCACGGGGCGGTCGTCCTTCGTCAGCTCGGCGCTGACGGTGTGGCGACCGGCTTGCAGCGTGACGATGGCCGAGGCCGTGGGCGGCAGCCACAGGTTCTGCATCTCGATGACCGTCTGACCGTCGATGGTGAGGTTATGGCGGCGCGCCATCTTCTGCCCCACGTCGAGCAGCAGCGAGTAGCTGCCCGTCTCGGGCACGTCGATGGTGGCCTCGAAGATGTTGCGCTGGCGCACCTCCTGCTTGCCGCCCTCGGTCGAGGTGACGTTGACCACCTCAGAGGTGAGCGATGAGAGCTGAGAGGTGAGAGGCTGCAACGGCACGTGCTGGTCGCAGGGGTTGAACTCGGTCATTCCGTAGTTGTTCCACAGCACGCCGTAGCCCTTGCTGGAGATGAGCATAGGGATGGAGATCTGCGTGTTCACCTGCGTGAGCCGTCGCGACAGGCCGCGCACGTTGGTATAGCCATCCTGGAACTGGCCCAGGCCGAAGAGGTATTCGTCCTGCGGCGAGAGGAAGCGCAGGGTGGCCACGCCGTCTTGCAGCTGGTGGGCGGTGGCGGTGAACACCACGCGGCCCTGCTTGTCTTTTATGCTAACCTGCTGACGGCTGTCGTCCACATCGACGCTGATGTCGGCCTTGCCTACCTCGTCGTTCTTCAAGTAGATCCACTCGGGCAGGTCGCTCTCTACGGCCTGCTGCTGATACTGAATGCGCACAGCATTGGGGGCCAGTGTGCGCACGGTGAGCGTGCCACCGGCAAACGGCACCTGCCGTGCCGTGATGGCAAGACTACACAACACCAAAAGGAAAAGGAGATATTTTCTCATGAATCCGTTGTTCAGAAATATAATCATTGTATTACTTTTTCCCGTTGACGATATAGTTGCGCACCGTGCCGCCCACGGTGATGGTCTCGGCCCGCAGGCCCAGCCAGTTGGTGGCGAGTAGAATGAATAGAAGGTAAAGATGTTTCATACGTCGCATTGCATATTGTGTACTGGGTGCAAAGGTAGCCACATTTTGCCGTTCTCTGTTCCCAATATGTCTCACATATTATTGCGCTTGTTACAAAGCAGGACGAAGCGTCTGCTTCACATCAAAACCAACTGAGGCTCCGTTACGCTTCAACGGAGCCTCAGTTGCATGGCAACGCGGCCTCCGTTAGGTTTCAATAGAGGCTCCATTGAAACCTAACGGAGGCCGCATCGTTATGACAGCTTGGTGATTTCGTATCGCTCGATGGTGCGCTTCTGGCTGTCGATGTTCAGCCCTACGGCATAGACGGGGCGCGGGTCGGCGGCAAAGTGCACAGCATAGTCCTTGCGGCTGATCTGCTCCATAGCCTCCTCTGCGGTCTTGTCGTACTTGAACTCGAAGATGTAGATGGCATCCTGCATCTTCAGCGAGATGTCCATGCGGCCATCGCTGGTCTGCTCCTCGGCGTGAACATCGGCACCCACGCCCACCATGAGCGAGTAGAACAGCGACTGGTAGAACTGCTCGTTCTGATTCTTGCTGGTAATGCTGTAGGGGATGCCCGCATACCACTTGCGAACGGCCTCAAGGAACTGCTCGAAGGTGGTGTCCTTTAGGCGCATGTGCTGGTAGGCTATGTCCATCTGGTTCTCGCTGCCAACGTACTCTTCGCAATAATACTGGTAGAGCGAATAGCCAAAGCCCTGGTAGACCTCATCGTTGGGGAAGCCAAGTATGAATTTGCCAGAATTGGCATTGTAGCCCTTGATAGTGAGATAGCCGCTCTGGAACAGGGCCGGCACCGGGTCGCTGATGCGCTCGGTAGGGGCGTCGAACTGGCTCATATTGGCCTCGAAAGCCTCCAGGTCGGGCATATTGAACTGCTTCACCTTGAGCAGGTTGATGAGCGACGAGGGCGTGCCCGTGGAGAACCAGTAGTTGTCTATCCACCCCTTCTCGAAGGCGTAGAACAGGCTCCAGGGGTTGTAGACATCGGTCATCTCGCGAGAGAAGTGGTAGCCGTCGTACATACGCTTCACCTCGCTCACGCAGTCGTCGTAGCCCCAGCCTGGCTGCCGCCACCGGCTCATCGCCTTGGTGAGCCACTCAATGTCGGGCTTCAGCTGGGTGAGCAGTTCTTCTTCGGTGATGCCGCAGACGCCCTCGTATTCGGGGTCGAAGGTCAGGGTGTTCAGGTTGTTCAGCTCGCTGAACACCGACAGCTGCGAGAACTTCGAGATGCCCGTCAGGAAGACGAACTTGAGATATTGCGACTCTGCCTTCAGTGGCGAAAACAGGTTGCGTATGCGGTCGCGGATCTGGTCTTGCAGGTCGGGCTTGGTGATAGAGTCGAGCATCGGGGCATCATACTCATCGATGAGCACCACCACCTCGCGGCCCGTCTGGTAGTAAGCCGCCTTGATGAGATTGCTCAGCCGCGCATCATAGTTATAAGGTTCGTCCACTTGGGTAATACCCCATTTCTTCTCCTCCCACTTGAGTATGTTACTGATGGTGCCGTGCAGCCGCTCTATCTCATAATACTTGCCGCTCGACAGGTCGATGTGTATCACGGGGTACTTCACCCACTCCTTCTCCAGCTTGTCGATGGCCAGCCCACGGAACAGCTCCTTCTGCCCCTCGAAGTAGCACTTCAGCGTGTCGACCAACAGCGACTTGCCGAACCTGCGCGGGCGGCTCAGAAAGAAATACTTGCCCAGCGTGTGGGTCATCTTGTAAACATACTCGGTCTTGTCAACATAGACCCCGTTGCCCACGATGAACTCGCGGAACACCTGCGTGCCAATGCCATATCTGCGTTTCTCTGCCATAACTAATCGATTAATTGCGTGCAAATTTACGAATAAATTCCGAAAAACCTACACTTTTTCCCGGCTATTTTACAACCACCTTGCGGCCACCCACGATATAGATGCCCTTTTGGGGGTGAGCCACTTGCTGACCGTTCAGGTTGTAGAAACGGGTATCGCGACGAATGGCGGGAACGATGGAGGGAACGGCAGCGAGGTCGTCCTTCGGCGTGAGCCAGGCACCGGTGAGCTTCACGGTGCTGCTCCAGTCTACCTTCAGGGCATTCAGGTGCACAAAGCCGTCGACGCGGGGCTGGCCGTTGGTGTCGTTCATAGTGCTCAGCTCGTTGAGCGGCAGCACGATGGCCTGCTGCGAAGCATCCCAGTAGGGGTCGCGGTCGTTGAAGCTGACCACGATTTGCTTCCACGGGCCGTGGGCCACCAGGCGGTTGGCCAGAATGCGCAGACCGCTGCCCGCACCGCGCAGCACCAGCTTGTCGTAGGCCGTAAGGTCGGCATAACGGTTCTCCTCTACCCCCACGAAGCCGGCAATGGCACCGCCACCGCCTACGTCGACACCCAGCTGCCAGTCAACGCTGACCTGCTTGTCGAGCGGCTGGGCATTGGCACCCGTGCCGTCCCACTCGTGGAACATCGAGGCCACGAGCTGCGTCCAGTCGTCGGGAGCCTCGAAGTCGTCGATATTCACAAAGCTCAGAATGCTGCTGAGCACGCGGTCGGTGCGCACGGGGAAGTACTGGGTGAGCAGGCGGTTGCGCTCGGTCATATAGTCGCCATCGACGGTGTAGAGATGGCCCGCCGACTGCCAGCGATGCACGTCGCGGCGGTAGTCGCCCCAGCGGGCGGCCTCGGCATAGAGGGCCTTCGAAATGTTGTTGTAGAGGCTGTCCCACACGCTGACCACCGACTCCTGACCCAGCAGACCGTCGGGTGCCAGCACCTCCTTGGCGCGGTGCACGTACTGGCGGGCAAAGCGGGGGTTCTGCAGCAGGTCGTTGAAGAGGCCCGTGGGGCAGCCGCCCCGGTTGTTCTTCGAGAGCACGTTCTCGGTGGGGCTCTCCAGGATAATCTCGCTGTCCCAGCACAGGAAGCGGAAGCCCTCGCTGTCGGCACCACGACGGCGCACGGCATACCAGTTGTGATGGTCCCAGTCGGTGTTGCCCGCATACTGGTTGATGAGCATATAGTCGATGAACTGGTCGATGTCGAGCAGCGTGTCGAGCTTCTCGTAGTAGGCATCGTCGGTGGCAGCGCGGGCCACGGTCTGCACCATCTCGTTCCAGGCCTCCAGGTCGCCCTCGCTGGCCTCGATGTGGTTGCCGCCGTCTTCCTCAATCTTCACCACGTCGATGTCGCTCTTCGAGCCGCCTATGTGGTCTTTGCCGAACTGGTCGTCTACCCGTTCGGCAATGTTGTACATACCCCAGTACATACCGTTCAGGAAGACGTTCACGTAGAGCGCATTCACCGCCGTGTGACCCATCTTGCGCTGCATGCGGCGAGCCCACACGTCGCGGGTGTACTGTGCCTTCTGGCGGTTGCCCTCGGCCCAGTGCTGCCAGGAGTTGCCGAAGTGG
This sequence comes from Prevotella sp., assembly GCA_017478085.1. Taxonomy (GTDB): domain Bacteria; phylum Bacteroidota; class Bacteroidia; order Bacteroidales; family Bacteroidaceae; genus Prevotella. Next base: position 9,417 of record JAFVEE010000038.1, read on the forward strand.
CAGCGCAGCACCAGCTGGTCGAACTTCTGCGGTTCGTCTTCGCCGAAGAGCGGGTACTTCAGCGTCTTGGGGCCATACTGCTCCTTGAACACCAGGCGGAAGGAGTGCTTGGGATTCTTTTCGGCCAACCGGCCATGACCACCGTGCAGGCGCAGACCGCAGGTGGTGCTGAAATCGAGCTGTTCACTACAAAAGAGCTCCACGCTGGCAGGTCGCGTCCAGCCGTGGCCGGTATTATCGCCCACGGGAGGGCCGGTGAAAATGTAGATGCCGCCACGGTCGGGGTCGTTCTCGTGGCTGAAGAGGTTGTCCTTGTCGGTGACGATGCTGAGCACGGGCAGCGACTTCAGGCCCTCGATGATCTTGGGGCGCAGCGTGGCATCGTCGGTCATCTCGGGGTCCATCTCATAGTCGGCCTTGGCCGTGCCCGAGATGTCGGTGTAGCGGCCCCACTGGGTGGGATAGCCCTGCGGCGTGTTGCTCTGGTGCAGCACATCGCCTACAAAGAGATAGGTGGCGGTGGCGATGGGGCTGACAAGTCCCGTATCGGCCACGGCAGCGGCCCGCAGAATGGTGGTGCCGCTGATGGTGAGTGCCTTCGTGTAGGCCTTGCTCTGCTGCGTGGGCTCGCTGCCGTCGAGGGTGTAGCGAATGGGCACACCCTCGGGCAGGTCACTGCCACTGATGCTCAGGCTGAACGACTGGTCGTAGAACCCATGCGGCTGGCTGAACTGCAACTGCTGGGCCCAGATGCTTGCAGGCAGCAAGGCGGCAAGCGCGGCAATAAAGTAACGGTACGTTTTCATTCGATGACTTGGTAATCAAAGCGGTCTACGTCGATGTAGCCACCTTTTTTCTTAGTGGCATAGCAGAAGATGGCAAACTTCGTGCCCATAAAGAAGCGGCGGTAGTCGAACTGCATGCGATAGTTCTTGGTGCCTATCTGGTGCCACTCCTGGCCATCGAGGCTGTAGTAGAAGTTGGCGGCATCGTTATGGCCGGGCTGGAAGTCGCCGTCGATGCGGAGGAAAATCTGGCGTACGGAAGTCAGTTCCACCGCCTCCACGACCGTCTCGTCGACACTGGTGACCGCTTTCTCGCGTTCGGTGAGCTGCACCGACTGCTCGCTCATTTCTAAGACGTATTTCTTGCCGTTTCGTTTAATGGTGAGCACGCCGCTGTCGCCATTGAAGGCACTGAAGCCGGCACGGTCGCCATCCTTCATCTGCGAGCAGTCTACCACGATGGCGCCGCGGCACTGCGGGCCCTCCATGCGCTGCGTGAGCGTATTAGGGGCCAGGTAGAGGTTCTGCACCACGCGGTTGGTCTTCAGACGCAGGAAGCCGGGGCGCTCCGTCAGGCTACACGCCTCGTCGATGGGGTTGTGGTTCCACTGCCAGTGCAGGCCAAGATCCGGCGAGCTGAAGTCATCGGCACAGGTGATGCCGGTCTTGGGCTGGTTGCTGACGAGCGGGCGCATGGTCTCGGGCACACGTCCGTTCTCGTCGCCTATCATGGGCCAACCGTCAATCCAGCGGACGGGCGAGAGGGTGAGCACACGGCCCACGCCGCCACGATCCTGGAAGATGATGCCATACCAGTCGCCATCCTCGGTATCGACGATGGTGCCCTGGCCCACGTAGGGGAAGCCGCCGAAGTCGCTCTCGAGGATGACCGTTTTCTCCCAACGGGCGTTCAGGTCTTTCGTGCGATAGCACACCTCGCGGCGATGATGGCCAGGGGCAAACACCTGGCTGATGAGCAGGGCGTAGTAGGTGCCCCGGTGCTTGATGACGCGCGTGCCCTCCAGCAAGCCGCGCTCGTCGTCCTCGCGCTGAAAATAGTGGCGGGTGGAACCCTCCACCACACTCTTCAGGTCGCGCGACAGCTGGCACATCTCGCCCGTGCCGTAGAAGATATAGGGCGTGCCATCGTCGTCGAAGAAGAGCGTGGCATCGTGGAAGTGGCGCAGCCGCGAGTGGATGGTCCACGGCCCTTCGGCCTTCTCGGCTGTGCAGATGTAGGTCTGGCCCATAGGACCGCCCTCGTTGGGGGCGAAGAGGGCCCAGAAGCGCCCATCGTGATACTTCAGCGACGTGGCCCACTGGCCGCGGCCATAGACGGTGCCCTCCTGCATAGCATATTTAGGCGAGTCGGTCAGGCGGTCGAACACATAGCCCACCGTCTGCCAGTTCTCCAGGTCCTTCGACTTCATAATAGGGGCACCGGGCATGAGGTGCATCGTGGTGCTGACCATATAGAACGTGTCGCCCATGCGAATCACGTCGGGATCGGGCACATCGGCCCAGAGCATCGGGTTCTTCACCGTGGCCCTGGCAGGCAGCAGGAGCAGTAACAGGGCCGCAAGGGCGAGCAGATTTCTTTTCATTGCCGTTAGAGATAAGTAACTAATCGAAATTATCTTATATTCATATTAAACACAGAGACTCAGAGACACAGAGGTTCTTGTGCAGAGTAAATAAAACTCTGTGCCTCTGTGTCTCTGTGTTCTATATATAAATTGTTCATCTACCTATTTTGGAAGAAAGCGGGCAAATATGCCTCAGCAGCATATTTGCCCGCAAACGTTTATGGTATTTTGTTTAGATTATTTGCGAACCACCTTCTCGGTGCGAACGGTACCGTCGCTCATGTACTTCTTGATGAGCACGATGCCCTGACGAGCCGAGTTGATGCGGCGGCCATCCAGCGTGTAGAGTTCGATGGCGCGAACCTGAGCCTGAGCCTTGGTGGCCTCGATGCCGGTCTGAATGTCCTCGGCAACCTCGTTGTAGGCCTGAGCATAGTCGAAGCCAGCGGCAGGAGCCTTGAGCAGCAGGCGAACGTCGTTGAGGAAGGTGTGAGACGAGGAGCCGCCATTGGCACCAATGGTCAGAATACCGTCGGTAACGAGGATGTCTTCAGCAATCGTAGTGTTGAGAACGGGGAACGACTGACCAATCACCACGGCGTCGGCCTTGCCAGCGAAGATCTCGTCCTCGCCCTCACCGGCCTCGGGAGTATCGGTGGTCTTGGCATAGATGAAGCTGCCCACGAGGTCATCCTCAGTCTGGCGCTCGCCGAAGCCCATCACGATGGTGTAGACACCCACGGGCAGGTCGGCAACGGTCTGCTCAATGCGGTAGCTGCTACCCCAGGTCTGGAACATGCAGTCAGAGGGAACGTTGGCATTGTTGTTGCAGGGATCGTTCCAACCGAACGAGATGCCGGGACGGCTGAAGCCCTCGGGAGTTACCCAACCGGGAACGTTCTCGTCGGTGAAGTTGGTGTTGTTGCCAAAGTTACGATAGATGTTGGGGTTCTTCACGAACACGGTCATATCGTAGGTGGGAGTGGTCTCCTCGAGGGTCTCGTCGTCGACCACGGGAGCAAACATCTGGTTGTCGGCGCTCTTCAGCTGGCCATAGACAATCTCCTTGATGCGGTTCTTCACCTTCTCTACCAGTTCGTCGTCGTCGGTCAGCGTGTTCAGGGCAGCCACCACGAGCTCGTCGTCGGCAGCAACACCCAGAGCCTTCAGAGCCTCAGCACCCAGGCGCAGACGCTCGGCGAGCACCTTCACACCGGTATCGGCGCACTTCGACTCACCCTCGGTGAAGAGCAGCTTGCAGGTAGCACCTACCTCGCTCAGCTCGGCAACAGCAGCGGTCAGGGCGGCATCGTCGGTCAGCTGGTCGTACTCGTAGAACAGCTGCCACTGGGCCTCGGCCTCAGGGTTGGCAATGGTATCGGCCACATTGCGCCACTCAGAGCTACCGTTGTACTTGCCAACGATCTCCTTCAGCTGGGCAAACAGTTCGGTATAGACGAACTTGGTGGCAGGCTTGGCACCGCCGTCGGGCAGTTCGTTCTGGCGAACCACGTCGATGGCCTGCTTGATCTGAGTGTCGTAGCTGTCGCAGAGTGCGCGGTGATCCTTCACAGCCTGAGCAGCAGCGTCGAGAGCCTCGGCAGCCGTCTTGTAGGCAGAGGGAGAGGTGTAGGTTTCCTTCTCGGCCTCATACTTCTCGATAGCAGCAACCAGTTCGTTGAAGGCCTCGCCGGCATAGCGCTCGTCGGCATTGCCGTCGCGGGTAGCCTTTGCATTCTCCAGAGCCGTGTTCAGCAGCTGGGTCTCTTCGATACCAACCTGGTTGGGCACATACTTCACCAGCACGTTGGCCAGGATGACACCGTTCTGCCAGTCGTTCTCAGTGTCGTCGCCCTGAGCGTTCTTAGCCACGGTCCAGCGCATGGTGTAGCGGCCAGTAGCCTCAGGAATGAAGTTCTTCTCGAACTTGGTGGTGCCGCTCACGGCATCGCGCTTCTCGTTCACGTTGGGGTTGTTCTCAACCACCTCGCGCATCACCTCGTTGCCCTCAGCATCGAAGACGCTGAACTTCAGGTAAGCACCACTGGCAGCCCAGCGGCAGCTGTTGAAGCTGACCTTATACTTCTTGCCAGCCTCCAGATCGAGGTAGTGATCTTCCATCGTTCCATACTCAGTGTAGTAGGTACGCATGTAGAGACCCTTCGTGAAGTCGCCACCAGCGGCGAAGTCCATCATACGGGCACCCGAGCCATAGCTGCCACCGGGCACGCGCTCCTCGCCACCATCGGCCACGAGCAGGAAGCCTTCGGGCACGCTACCGGCAGCGCAGTTGTTGAAGTAGTCCAGGGGAACAATGTCGCGAGCCACATCGTTGGGATCGTATTCCACCTTACCGATGTTTACGGTGTAGGTCGAGTCGCCATAGATAGAATCGTCAAGACGCAGCTCAGGATAGATTTTGGTCACGCTGATCACATACTCGCCAGTAGGCAGGTCGTCGGTACCCTCGCGGGTCAGGGTCACTTCCTCGGCAAAGCCAGAAGCGGGAGCCACGGTCATGGCCTTACCATTGATGGTAGCCACCAGGGCGGCGCAGTCGACGTTCTTGTCGAACGTAAGCTTGAAGTCCTTGATGCTGTTGGGCAGGTTGAACGAACCGTCCTCAGGATCGGCCTTCATAATGATGGGAGTCAGATAGTCGTAAGGATAGCCATCGTTGTCTTCAATCTCGCTATTGAGGGTAGCCTCAACGTCAGCGAAGCTGTTCACGTCGCCACCAGGGCCACTGGTGTAAACGAGGTGATAGGCAGGATCGGTGGGATTGTCGAAGCTCACGGTCACCACGTCGCTCTCGACAGCAGCCTGCTCCAGGAAGATGTAGAAGCGGCCATCAGCGAAGCCTTCTACAGAATAGAGCTCAACCTTCTGGCCATTGACCTTCACGGTAACGCAATCCTTGGAGAACATCAGGCGCCTCTTGCCGCTCTGCTTCACCAGTTCGGCCACGTTGGTATCGAAGCCAAAGTCTACGAGCACCACGTCGTTCGAGAACTCGGCGGTAGTGCCATACTTGTAAACCTCGAACTTAATGTTGTCGAAGTAGTAGTTGTTGGCATCAGCAAACTCGTTCAGGTTGAAAGCTGCAGAAAGGAACAGGTGATCTTCTTTCGACTGGTCGGCAGTAATCTCACCTTCGCTGGTGAAGGTCTGCCAGTCCTGCGTGAAGTTCACGTCGCCAAACAGCTGCCAGTGAATGTAGTCACCAGGCTCGGCATGAGCCTGCGTGCTGGCCTTGGCATCGGTGTCGGCCTTGTAGTCGAACGAAACACGATATTTCGTGCCAGCGGGCACGGCCTCGTTGAAGCGGAACCAGAACTGGTTGTCCCAGGCGTTGGCGGTCTTGTCGCCCGTAGTCACCTGAATGCCACGGCTGCCATTGACACCCACGCCATCGGTGATCACAGAGTTAACGACTTGGTTGGCATCATCACCATAGTTCACCTTGGTGAAGAACGAGCTGTTGTCGTCGCCTTCCATGTCGCTGTTGTTAATCAGGTTGGTCCAGCCTACCTGCTGAGCCTTGCCCTGGCGCTCCACCTCCATGCTGGTGATGGTGCAGTTAGCCCAGTTGGCACCCTTGATGGCATGCAGGTGGGCAAAGCCCTTGTCCTTGACCAGCTGCTTCAGGTCGACGGTGTAGACGGTCTCGCCCTCGTTCTCGCCAGGAGCGCTGGCGAAGTACTTGCCAGACCAGCCACCCTTGGTGTTGTCGATGAGGTGCGATTCGGCCTCGTTGTCGCTCCACTGACCATCGTCAATGTCGCGGTTGAGGAGGAAACGCGGCGTACCATCGGTAACCACGACAATCAGTTTGGCATAGAGCGACAGGTCGGCGTAGTTAATCACGCTGCCATCGCCATAAAGCTGCTGAGAGCCTTCGCCGATAACCCAACTGCATTCGGCAGTGCCGGTCATCTGTGCATCAGCACCCCAGCCGTCCCACTTGCCAAAGGGCACCTCTTGCAGCGAGATACGCTCGGCAGCACTCACGGCCATCACGCCCAGCATTGCTAATGCGAGCGTGAGATACATGCGGAAAAATTTTCTCATGTGCATAAATGTTTTAGTTAATAATATGGTTTAAAATTTTGATTTCGCTTGAATCACGGTGCAAAGATAAAGCCCTTCCGGCGAAAGGGCTTTATCGTTTGTTTCATAAGGTTTCAAATTTGTAAAAGCACTTGGAAAAACGGAAAACGACAACAAAAACAACAGCAAACAACTCATTTTGCAAAAGTTGTTTATTGTTGTTTTTGTTGTCGTTAGGACTACCCTTCGCGCTCGGCATACTCTGATGGAGCCACGCCGAAATGCTTGCGGAAGATGGTCGAAAAGTGGGCCAGGTTCGAGAAGCCCACGGTGTAGGCCACCTGCGTCACGTTGATCTTCTGCTCCTTCAGCAGGCGGGCGGCCTGCTCCAGGCGTATGTTGCGTATGAACTCGCTGGTCGAGATGCCCGTCATTTCCTTCATCTTGCGGTGCAGCTGGGCGCGGCTGATGCCTACCTCCTGCGTGAGCATGTCGACGTTGAAGTCGCTGTTCGACAGGTTCTTGTTCACCACCTTCATAATGCGCTCCATCAGCAGTTCGTCGTTGCCCTTCACCTCGAGCTGTTCCACCTTGTCGGCCTGCTGCTGGGCACCGGTGAACTTGCCCTTCAGCCGCTGCCGGCTATGTATGAGGTTGTCGATGGTGAGGTGCAGCTCCTCCATATCGAAGGGCTTGGCCAGGAAGGCGTCGGCCCCGCGCTCCAGTCCCTCCAGGCGGTTGCCCACGTCGGCCTTCGAGGTGAGCATGATCACGGGAATGTGCGAGATGTTCATGTTGGTCTTGATCATGCGCAGCATCGAGAAGCCGTCCATCTCGGGCATCATCACGTCAGACACCACCAGGTCGTAGTCGTGGGTGAGCAATTCCTTCAGGCCCTCCTTGCCGTTGGGGGCGGTGCTGAACTTATAATAATGTGAGAGTTCCTGCGCGATGTACTGGGGAATCTCGGGGTCGTCGTCGACGATGAGCACGCGGCGGCGGGAAGAAGAGGAAGACCCACCCCCTGCCCCTCCCTTCGAGAGAGGGGAGTATATAGTTTTGTCATTTGAAGAAGCTTCGGCAGCAGTCTGGGTCTGACCACTCCCCTCCCTCTGAGGGAGGGGTTGGGGGTGGGTCTGGAGGGTCTCTATCTCCTCCTCCTTCAGATGCCCGTTGCCCAAGGGCAGCGTCACGGTGAACTGGGCACCCTGCTGACCGTCGGCGCGGTTCTGGGCCTCGATGGTGCCGTGGTGCATGTCGACAATCATCTTGCAGAGGTTCAGGCCGATGCCCGTGCCGTTGATGTGCAGCTCGCGCGAGTTCTTGCCCTGATAGAAGCGGTCGAAGATGTGCTTCAGGTTGTCGCCGTCCAGGCCCAGGCCGTTGTCGGTCACCTGCAGCTGCACCGACTTCTCGTCGTGGGTCAGCCGGATTGTCACCGCACCCTGCTCGGCACAGTACTTGAAGGCGTTCGACAGCAGGTTGCTCACCACCTTGTCGAACTGGCTGCGGTCTACCCACGCCTCTATCTTCTCGGCATCGGGCTCGAAGCGGAAGTCTATATTGCGCTCCTTGGCGTTATACTCGAACATCTTGCAGATGCTGCGCACAAAGGGCACCAGGTCGGTCTGCTGGCAGTGCAGGTGCATTTGCTGCTTGTCTATCTTGCGCACGTCGAGAATCTGGTTCACCAGGTTCAGAATGCGGTTCGAGTTCCGTTCTATCGTGTCTACGGCGGCCTCTTCCTCGGGTGTGCGACCGGTCTTCAGCTTCTTCAGCGCAGCCAGGATGATGGTCAGCGGCGAGCGAATGTCGTGGGTGGCATTGATGAGGAACTTCATCTTCTCCTCGTTCAGCTGCTGGTTGGCGCGCCTGCGGTAGGTGTAGAGCACGTAGCCCAGGAGCGAGGCGCCGATGAGCGCATAGATGAAGTAGGCCCAGAGCGAGCGGTACCACGGGGCGCGAATGGTGACCACCACCACCTTCTCGGGCGTGTAGTCGCTGCCCTGCTGCGCCCTCACGGCTATGCGGTAGGTGCCGGGCTGCAGGTGGCCCAGGGTGAAGTCGTTCTGCCCCTCGGGGTTACGAATCCAGTCGCCGTTGTTGATGCTGTACTCCAGGGCGATGTTCGACGGGTCGTCGAAGTTGAACTGCGAGAAGGCCAGCGTCACGGTGTGGTCCAGGTAGCTCAGCGTGAAGTAGTTGCTCTGGCCGATGGCGCGGCTGGTCACCTCGACCCCATTGATCACGGTGCCCTGCTTCACATACTGGTCGCCCACGCGGAAGGCCGTCAGCTGCAGGGGGTCTATGGCGTGCTGGCTCTCCTTCACGTCGCGGGGCGAGAACACGGTGAGGCCATCGTTATGGCCGAAGTAGATCACGTCGGCATCGGTATGCATGCCCACGCCATAGAGGTACTCCTTCTGCGTGAGGCCGTTGCCGGCTATGTGGCCTATGAACGAGTGGCTGCCCAGCTGGTACTGCCAGATGCCCATCGACGTGGAGCACCACAGGTCGCCGTCGTTGGCCTGCACGATATAGCTGACGACCTTGTTCTGCAACTGCTCGCTGCCGGGGAAGCGCTCCACCTGGCGCGTCTGGCGGTCATAGAGGTACAGGCCCTGCTCGGTGCCGATGGCTATGCAGCCCTTGAGCTGCCGCCCGTCGGAAAGCTGACCGCTGTGCAGCTCGCACACGTCGAAGCACACCACGCCGTTGAGCAGCTGGCCCCAGCCCTGCGAGCGGAAGCTGTCGGCCTGCGGGTCGTAGCACGACACGCCCGAGGCGGTGGCCATCCAGATAAGTCCCTGACTGTCAGCCGAAAGGCCCATCACCCAGTTGTTGCACAGGCGGCCTTTCACGGAATCGTTTTCCTCGTGGAAGTTATGGTTCAGCAGTGCGCCCGACTGCGGGTCGTAGACGCAGAAGCCGCGCGAGAAGGTCGAGATGTAGATGCGCCCCTGGGCATCGCTGGTCATATCGTTGAACTTGTCGCAGTCGAACGTCACCCGCAGCTGCGAGCGGCCCGTCAGCGGGTCGTAGCTGAACAGACCGTCATCGGTGCCTATCCAGTAGCGCCGCTGGTGGTCGCGGAAGATGAACTCGGCGGCATCGGGGGCCTGCGGATGGGCCACCACGCGCCCACGGTCGTTGAAGCCATAGACGCCCACGCCCTGCACCGTGCACCAGGTGATGCCACCGTCGCCCTCGCACACCGAACTGATGGTGCTGCCCAGGCTGATGCCCTGATTCTCGAAGCTCCAGTTGCCAAACTGCAACGGGCGCTGGGGCAGCATGAGCAGGCCCTTGCGGTGGCAGCCCAGCCACAGGTTGCCACGCTGGTCGAACATCACGGCACTGATCTTGGCCGTGGCCTGATTGATGCCAAAGGCACTGGCCTCAACGCGCTCCAGACGCTTGTCTGCCAGCCGGTACAGGCCGTTTCCACGCGTACCTATATATAATATGCCCTTGTCGTTCTGGTCAGCCTTCGTGAAGATTATGTCCTTGCCCTCAACCACGCTCATGTCTACATCGGCCACACCGAACTGGCCATTGCGGTAGACCATCAGGCCATGCAGGCACAGCACCATCAGCTCGCCGTTATACTCAAAGAATGCCTCCGGATTGCCCAGCAGCGAGTTGTAGACCTGCACCTTGTCGCCCTGGCGCATATATATACGCTCGTCGTAGCCGCTCTTCCACAGCCGCCCCTGGGCATCTTCGTACAAGCGGCTATAGTAGCGGTCTACGCCCTCGACGACCGACTCCTGCAACTGGCCGTCGGCACCGCTCAGCCTGTAGCCGCCGTAGCCTGCCGTTCCCACCAGCAGCGAGCCGTCCTTCAGCTGCAGCAGCGAGCTCACGCGGGGCGTCACGCCGTCGGGGAAACGGTAGTGGCTGAACGTCTCGCTGTCGGCATCGTAGCAGTCCAGGCCCCGGTTGGTGCCCACCCACAGGCGACCGTCGCGGTCGCACAGCATCGTCACCACCACATTGGCGCAGAGCGAGGTGCTGTCGGCATCGTCGTGCAGGAAGGTCTGGAAGTGGTAGCCGTCGAAGCGGTTCAGACCGTAGTCGGTAGCTATCCACACCGAGCCTTGCCGGTCCTGGCACAGGTCGGAGATCAGGCTGCTCGAGAACTGGTCAGAAGGAAAGAAATGACCACGCTGCGCCATAGCGAACAGGGTCATCAGCAGATATAATTGTAGTAAGAAAAAGCGTTTCATTGGTACGTGTAGTATTCTTTTTGTGGTTAGTCGAGTGCAAAGTTACAAAATAAAAACAAAACACCAACATTTTTAGCGAAAAAAGTGCAGCCGCCTATATTTCACATACGGGCGGCTGCATCATTAGTTTTACCATAACTAACTATACTACAAAAATAAAAATCAACTACTAATCATCTACAATCTTTTATGAAGAAAACTTACTACAATCTTTTGTTCTGATTACGGGTGCAAAGGTACCACTTTCCCCCGAAACAGGCTTCACCGTATGTTTCGCTTTCTTTCATTTTCGTATAATACGCAGAGCGTCGCTTCAAAAAACAATGAAAAACAGAACAAAACCCCGAAAAAACAAGATGGTTTTGTTCTGTTTTCTTTGTTTTATATGGTTTTTGAAAGCGACGCTTGCGTACTTTCTACCGCATTATCGTTTTCCTGGTGCTGCCGTCGGCCTGCCGCTCTATGGTGAGGCCCTGCGGACTATTCAGGCGGATGCCCTGAAGATTGTAGTAGGCGGGGCTGGCCGTGGCAGGCATGGCGTGCTGCTCGATGCCCGTAGCCTCGCGGTCTATCTGGAAGATGTAGGTGTTCAGGCTGCGGGCAGGAGCGCTCACGGTGACCTCGCTCACCGGCTCGCCCAGCTCGATAGCCTGCTGCTGGCACACGGCCTCTTCGGTCGACAGCAGGTGCTCGCCGCCCTTCACCTTGTAGGGCAGCACCAGCTTCAGGTCGAGCGCATTCTTCGTGGTGTCGATGGCCATCACGATGAGCGAGTCGCCCTTCACGTAGGCCGAGGTCTCGAAGGCGCTGTTCGTGCCCGTCTTCACGCTGGCCGTGGCTCCCAGGCGGGTGCTGCCCGTGAGGTTCTTCGAGAAGTGGCTCATCACGTAGCCACGGCGCAGCAGCTTGCCATAGTCGCAGCCGGGCTGATGCTGGGCCTCGCCCGTGCCCACAAACGACCAGTGGGCCATCATATACCAATACACGTAGGCATTGGCCCCAGCCAGCATCGACTCGTTCAGCTCCTCGGCAAAGAGCAGCTCCTCGTGCCACGTGGGCAGGCCGTCGCGCTGCTTGTCGTTCTCCACCGAGTGCTCCGTCATCCACACCTCCTTGCCCAGCTCGCGGGCCTTCACGGCAGCCGTGGCCATATAGTCGAGCGGGGCCTTGCCATAGAGGTGGCCGCCGGTCATGTCGAAATACTTGGCCGTCTCGGGGTCGTTCAGCAGCGCGTCGCTGTACTTCGGGTTGTAGTTCAGGCTCTCGGCCGTCATCAGCTTCACCTGGTAGGTGGTCTTCTTCAGCCGCCTGGCACTCTTCAGCACCAGGTCGTGCAGCTGCTCGGGGGTGTACAGGCAGCCCGAGTAGCTCACCCACCAGTCGGGCTCGTTCTGCAGCGACACCACGTCCACGTTGGCCTTGTTGGTGCGCATATACACCAGGAAGGTGTTCAGCCAGTCGAAGAACTTGTCATAGCAGTCGGTGCGCAGCTCGCCCTTCTGGTAGCCCTGTTCCTCGCTGTTGCCACCGCCCGAGATGCCGTTGGTCTTATACTCGCCGGGGGGCGACCAGGGGCAGGCATACAGGATGGCTCCGCGCCGCTTGGCCTCCTTCACCACGTTCAGGTAGCCGTGCCAGTCGTAGGGCGTGTCCCAGCCAATGTCGGCAGCGGTGATGTCGCCCTTCATGTTGGGCGAGATCTCCATGCGCACAATGTTCAGCCCCACGGGCGAGTCGGGCCCATACAGCAGTTTGATCACTTCCACGTCGTCCATCGGGCGCATGGCTCCCCAGCAGGCAGCCGCCCCGAAGCCCGTAATGGTCTGGTAGCGCGTGCTGTCCACGGTCACGGTGATGGTGGCGGCCTGCAGGCCCAGTCCGCTCAGCAGCAGCATCCCCAATAGTAATAGTCTTCTCATTGTCATTTCAGTTTTTAGTAATCGTTATTTGTCATCGTAATGGCCGTAAGCAGAAATGACAAGTACAATGACTTCTTCAGCCAAAACTCGATACACCAACCGGTGCTTGTCGTTTATGTGACGGCTCCATCGGTTATTCGGAATTCCTTTAAGCTGTTCTGGGTGACCCGTGCCCGTGGTAGGATGCTCGTAAAGCTCAGCTATCAGCTTCAGAGCTTTCTTGTATGCCTTTGGCTCGTCTTTCGCCAGTCGGTTAAGGTCAAGCTGAGCTTTCTCAGTAATGTCTACGAAATAACAGTTCATAGGCTACGGATGTACTTGTCCAACTCTTCTACACTATCAAATCTCTTGGACGGTCCTTTCTCTGCCTCATCCAACATGCGAAAGAATTCTTCCTTCGACATCAAAGTAGTGTCTTCCTTCTCTTTTACAAGCTTCTTCACATACCGATTCAGCCGCTTCATAAGCGACTCACTGTCAGCAATGGCTCCTATGCCCTGCCAAAGTTCGGTATTCATTGCGTTGAGTTGTACTGCAGTCATATCTTCTGTGTTTTAAGTTTGCGTCTGCAAAGTTAAGGATAATTCTTGGAACTGCAAATAAATCGAGAGAAAAAACATAAAACGGTATGCCCGTTCCTAAATCACATCCCCGTTCAACTTAATATATGGAAAATTCTACCGATTTTTCGCCAAATTCAAAAAATTATCACTAACTTTGCACCATCATTACGAAACATTTACGACAATGGAAGAAAGACAACAGGTAGGTGCGTTCTACTCGGAAACAAAGAAGCAAGAAAGATATGTCAATCCGTACACTGATTTCGGATTCAAGAAATTGTTCGGCACAGAGCTGAACAAAGACTTGCTCATCAGCCTGCTAAATGCCCTTTTCGACCGCTCTCACCAGCAATCGCCTGGTGAGCC